>CBDTXM010000099.1:0-9852 GCA_965364445.1 uncultured bacterium
TTCCCGGTCGCCGCCGATTCGAAGTGCAGCGAACAGGTCCCGTCGACCGACCTGTTCCTGCGGCGTGTCCGCCTCACGGTCACCGGAAAGATCGGTGAGAACATCGATTTCCGAATCCAGCCGGACTACAACAAGGTCACGCAGCTCGGACTCAAGGATGCCTGGGGACGGTTCACCTTTTCGAAGCTGGCAAGGCTGAAGGTCGGTCATTTCAAGCGTCCGTTCGACGAGTTCTTCCTGATCTCCTCGACCCAGTCTCCGACCGTCGAGCGAGCGGTCGCGATTCGTGGGCTCGAGAACTTCGTGGCGCCGTCGCTCACCGCGGGCACGGTGTTCTTCAACCTGAGCGATCGTGACATCGGTCTCGAGCTCAACGGTTCCACGGACAACGGGCTGTTCACCTACTGGGCCGGCGTGTTCACGGGGGACTCGGATTTCCGGTTCCAGGATTCGAACAGCGAGAAGCAGTTCATGGGACGGGTGCAGTTCAAGTTTGACGTGGGCGACCTTCCGCTGAAGCTCGGAGCCGCCGCGGCGGCGACGGATGAAGGGTACGAGACCGAGCTGCAAGGTCTTCAGAGCGAGTACTACTACGACTTCGAGCTGTTCGGACGGCTTGGCGATTTCTATGGTGGGCCGCACTTCATCGCGAGCTACGTGTTCGGTGACAATCCGACGCAGAGCCCAGGCGGACTTCCCATCGACCTTCCGGCCGGCGACGACTTCGCCAGCTTCCAGACCTGGGAGGCCGTGGGCCTGTGGTATTTCCACACCGATTTCCTGGGAATCGAGGGGGTCGAGCCCGTGTTCCGGATCACCTACGGCGACCCGAACACGGACATCAGCGATGACGGGGGCTGGGGCTATACTCCCGGCCTGAACCTGTATTTCTACAAGCGGAATCGCCTCGTCCTCAGCTGGGACTTCGCCAGCTGGGAAGAGAGCGGGATCCGGGGCGAGAACTCCTTCAAGGCGCAATTGCAGTTCCACTTCTGATTGAGGCGAAGCGATGAACACGAGGCACGATGCGCGGACGCTCCGCGTCCTCGGCGCGGCCCTGGTGCTGCTGCTGCCGTTCGCAGCCTGCGGTGGAGACGATCAGGCGGCGAGCGGCGAAGGCGGCCTGGCCGGCATGGTCACGATCGACGGTTCCTCGACCGTGTTTCCGATTTCGGAAGCGATGGCCGAGGAGTTCCAGATCGCCAACCGCGGGGTCCGCGTAACGGTGGGCATTTCCGGAACGGGCGGTGGATTCAAGAAGTTCTGCGGTGGCGAGACCGATATCAGCGACGCATCCCGCGAGATCAAGGAAACCGAGATCGAGTTCTGCCGGGAGAACGGCATTGAGCCGATCGAGATCCCGGTCTCCTGGGACGGCCTCACTGTGGTTCGGAATCCGGCGAACGACTGGGCCGCGTGCATGACCGTTGACGAACTGAAGCGCATCTGGCAGCCGGGCAGCAGCATTACCCGCTGGAACCAGGTACGCCCGAACTGGCCGGACGAGGAGATCAAGCTCTACGGCCCCGACACCGACTCGGGGACCTTCGACTACTTCACCGCGGCGATCGTCGGTGAAGAGGATGCGAGCCGTGAC
This sequence comes from uncultured bacterium, assembly GCA_965364445.1. Taxonomy (GTDB): domain Bacteria; phylum Gemmatimonadota; class Gemmatimonadetes; order Palauibacterales; family Palauibacteraceae; genus Carthagonibacter. The sequence continues at coordinate 1,598 of CBDTXM010000099.1, forward strand.
GATTACACGGCCAGCGCTGACGACAACGTCCTGGTGGTCGGCGTGCAGGGCGACGGTGGTTCCCTCGGCTACTTCGGATTCGCCTATTACGAGGAGAGCGCCGATGTGATCTCCGCGGTCGCGGTGGACAACGGAAACGGCTGCGTGCTGCCCTCCCGCGAATCGATCGAGAGCGGCAGGTACGCTCCCCTGTCCCGGCCGATGTACATCTACACCAAGGCGCAGGCGCTGGAGAAGCCGCAGGTGCGGGCTTTTGTCGAATTCTATCTCGAGAATGCGACGACCCTGGTTCCGGAAGTCGGTTACGTTCCGTTGTCCGAGGAGCGTTATGCCGAGCTGGCCGGCCTGCTCGGTCAGGACTGAGCTCTGCGGATGGTTCATTCGTGAGCGACCACGCATCGGGGGGAACGGGAGTGCCGCCCGTTCCTCCGGGCCCGATCCCGGACATGACCCATCGCGCCGGTCGCCGATGGGGCGAGCGCCTGATCGCCATCGGGCTCTTCTTCTGTGGTCTCGTGTCGATCCTCACCACGGTCGGAATCGTGGTCGTGCTCGTTACCGAGTCCGCCGGGTTCTTCCGGGAAGTCCCGCTGCTGGAGTTCCTGACCGGCACCCGTTGGTCTCCGCTGTTCGCCGACCAGCACTTCGGGATTCTGCCGCTGCTCAACGGCACGCTGCTGATCGCGCTGGGAGCGATGGTGATCGCGCTTCCGATCGGACTGACCTCGGCGATCTACCTCAGCGAATACGCGTCGCTCAGGGTGCGTGGAGTGATCAAGCCGGTGCTCGAAGTCCTGGCCGGGATTCCGACGGTCGTCTACGGCTACTTCGCGCTGACCTTCGTGACCCCGATCATCCGGGCGGTCTTCCCGCAAACGGGGATCTTCAACGCAGCCAGCGGAGCGATCGTGGTGGGGATCATGATCATCCCGATGGTCGCTTCGCTCTCCGAAGACGCCCTGAACGCGGTTCCACAGTCGTTGCGGGAGGCTGCGTACGGACTCGGCGCGACCAAGTTCGAGGTTTCGACGAGAGTCGTCGTCCCTGCCGCCCTTTCGGGGATCGTCGCCTCCTTCATCCTCGCCATCTCACGGGCGATCGGCGAAACGATGGCGGTTACGCTGGCAGCCGGCGCCACCCCGAAGATGACGCTCAACTTCCTCGAGAGCGTCCAGACGATGACCGCGTACATCGTTCAGATCAGTCTCGGTGAGACGCCGCACGGCACGCTGGAGTATTCGACGATCTTCGCCGTGGGTCTGTTGCTCTTCCTGATCACCCTCGGCATGAACCTGCTCTCTCAGCGGGTCACCCGGAGATTCCGCGAGGTATACGAGTGAACGGCGAACGATTCCGCCCGGCGGACGGGCGACGGAGGCGGGTCGGGGCGATCTTCAAGGCGATATGTCTCGCCTCGATCGCGTTCAGCATTCTGATGCTGGCGCTCCTGCTGTTCGACGTCCTCCGGGACGGCTGGCGCTGGCTGTCGGTGGACTTCCTGACCCGGTATCCCTCCCGGATTCCGGAGCGGGCCGGGATCAAGTCGGCGATCCTCGGCAGCCTCTGGATGATGGGCCTGACGGCGCTGTTCAGCTTCCCGACGGGCGTGGGCGCCGCGATCTACCTCGAGGAATACGCCCCGAAGAACTGGTTCACGAGGATCCTGCAGACCAACATCGCGAATCTCGCCGGCGTGCCGTCGATCGTGTACGGCATTCTCGGCCTCGCGATCTTCGTCCGGTATTTTTCGCTCGGGCGCAGCGTGATCGCGGGGGCCCTGACCCTGGGACTGCTGATTCTCCCGGTCATCATCATTGCCTCCCAGGAGGCGATCAAGGCCGTTCCGACCTCCCTGCGCGAGGCCTCCTACGGCGTGGGCGCCACGAAGTGGCAGACGATCCGGCACCACGTCTTCCCGGTTGCCCTTCCCGGCATCCTGACCGGCACGATTCTCTCCCTGTCGCGTGCGATCGGAGAGACGGCGCCTCTGATCATGATCGGCGCGCTGACCTTCATCGCCTTCCCGCCGCGGAGCCCGATGGATCCATTCACGGTGCTCCCGATCCAGATCTTCAACTGGACGGCGAAGCCGCAGGCGGCCTTTCATGAGCTCGCGGCGGCCGCGATCATCGTGTTGCTCGTCCTGTTGCTGGCGATGAACGCGGCGGCGATTTTCCTGCGCAACCGGTACCAGAAGAGGATCTGAGTGGAGATCAAGGGACAGCCGGCGCTCGAGACCCGGAACCTGAGCGTGTTCTACGGAGACAGCGAGGCTGTGAAGAAGATCTCGCTCTCCGTTCCGCGGAACCGGGTGATCGCCTTCATCGGTCCGTCGGGCTGCGGAAAGAGCACCCTTCTTCGCTGCTTCAACCGGATGAACGACCTGATTCCCATTGCCCGCGTGGACGGAGAGGTGCTGTTCCACGGCGCCAACCTCTACGACCCGGAGATCGACCCGGTAGAGGTCCGTCGCCGGATCGGGATGGTATTCCAGAAGCCCAACCCGTTCCCGAAGACGATTTACGAGAATATCGCGTTCGGACTGCGGATCAACGGCTACCAGGGCAACCTGGACGAGCAGGTCGAGAAGTCGCTGCGTTCGGCGGCCCTCTGGAATGAGGTCAAGGACCGGCTGCAGGACAGCGCCCTGGGACTTTCGGGTGGCCAGCAGCAGCGGCTCTGCATCGCACGGGCACTCGCCGTCGAGCCCGAGATCCTGCTGATGGACGAGCCGGCCAGTGCCCTCGATCCGATCGCGACCAGCAAGATCGAGGATCTGATCGGCGAGCTGAAGCGGGAGTACACGATCGTGATCGTGACCCACAACATGCAGCAGGCGGCGCGGGTCAGCGATTACACGGCGTTCCTGTACATCGGCGAGCTCGTGGAGTACGACGATACCGATAAGATCTTCACCAATCCGGGCGAAGAGCGGACCGAGCAGTACATCACCGGCAGATTCGGCTGAGCGCTGACGCCCAACGGGGTTTCGGCGCCGCAACACCAGGAGCTCGGATGTCGCACAAGGTTTTCCAGGAACGACTGGAGCGTCTCGAGGGACGGCTGCTCGAGATGTCCTACTCGGTCCAGAAGCTGGTGGAAGAGGCCGTCAGTTACGCCCTGACCTCCGACGGTTCCGTGGAGGCGATCAGAGCGGCTGACAAAGCGATCGATGCCGAGGAGGTCGCGATCGAGGAGGAGTGCATCGAACTGCTTGCGTTGCACCAGCCGATGGCCTCGGACCTGCGCCTGCTCGTCACGGTTCTCAAGATCAATTCCGACCTCGAGCGGATCGGCGACCACGGCGTCAACATCGCCGAGGCGGCCGAGCGTCTGCAGCGATCCGTGCAACCGCCCGCGATGCCCCCCGAGGTCGCCGAGATGAGCCGCATCGCTCTCGAGATGCTGCGCGATGCGATGGAAGCGCTGGTGCACCGCAACGCCGACGAGGCCCAGAGCGTCAGGGCCCGGGATGACCGGGTCGACAGTCTGCACGAATCGGTGTTCCGCGTGATGCTCACGCACATGCTCGAGGCGAACATCTCGGCGTGCCTGCAGGTGATTCTGATCAGCCGCAACCTGGAGCGGATCGCGGACCTGGCGACCAACATCGCGGAGGACGTGGTGTTCATGGTCGAAGGAATCACCGTGCGGCATGCGGGCGCGCCGGTGGCGAAGCCGGCCGACTGACCGGAGGCTCTCCCGTCGGCTAGAACCCGACCTGGAGATTCAGCAGGAACTGCCCGTCAGCCAGGCGCGGACCGGTGTTGGTCCGGTCCAGGGCCATCTCCTGCCCCGCGAGCGTCCCGTCCAGCCCGAACGCGTACTGCAGGCCCAGCCGGCCGTACAGGCCCGGCAGCACGTTGATTCCGACGACGAGGAACTTCGTGGTCTCGTCTCCCGGGGTGACCGCTCCGCCCGCCGTGCGAAAACTGTCGTAGCGGGCCAGAATCTCCGCCGCCGCCCACAGCGTGTAGGAGCCCTGCGCGTACCAGCCCTCAGAGCTCAGGTCACTCCCCGAGGTCGGGCTGAAGTCCGTGCGCAGATACTCACCTGCCACGGCGAACTCCCGCCACGCCACGCGGGCATTTCCACCCCAGATCACGCGATCGCCGGTGAACTCGGTCAGCATCGGGACGGGCCGGTCCACACCTTCCTCGGGCAATGACAGGGGAAGTGCGAGCAGCGCGCTGTCTTCCGAGAATGCCACGCTCGCCGCGATCTCCCAGACGAAGTCCTCGAAGAACTCCACCTCGCCCACCGAATTCCAGCCGGCGCGCGCCGTCCATAGAAACCCGTCTCCGTCGTTTTCCCAGGAAGGTCCGTTGCCGTTGTAGATGCCGCCCGCGTAGTTGAGGCGGCCCTCGAGCGCAGCGCCCCGCAGCCCGAGTCCGAGCTGACGGCCCGGCGCGAGGGCGAGCGAGCCCTGGAAGCGCTCGACGAACGGGATCTCCCCCTTGTCGACGAGCGCTTCGCCGCCGAAGCGCGATCGCGCGAGTCCCAGCTCCAGTCGCAGAAACTCGTCGCGAAGCGGCACGCTGAGTGCGGCATCCAGCAGGCGCAGGTTTTCCTCCCGGGTGTCGATCTCCACGCCCGCCACGTAGTCGAATACGATGCCGATCCGTCCCGTCGCGCCGAGACGGGCATCGTAGAGTGCGAATCCGTCCCGCCCCCCCGTGTCCGAGGACTCCAGCCGGAGTCCGGTGCGGAGAAGACCCGTGGGATCGAGTGAGGGCCCGTCCTGTGCGACGGCCGGGGTCGTCGCCAGGGCGATCGCCGTGATCGCGGCAAGCGGAGAATACCTGATCGTCTGTTTCATGGTCGGTTCGTCACGTCCACGTTGCCGGAGCGAAGCATTCCCTCCGGGTAGAGGAGTTTCCAGCCACCGATGCCGATGGCCGCGTTGATCCAGAAATGCGCTACGATCGCCGGGAACAGGCTCCCCGTCCGGACGACCGGGACTGCCAGCAGGAATCCGAGGAGCGTCGCGCGTACGATTCCAATCAACTTCTGGTAGCCGTGTGAGACCCCGAACGAAAGCGAGGTGACCACGACCGCCGGCCATGGTGAGCCGAACGCCTCCGTCAGCACCCCCTGGGCATACCCGCGAAACAGGTACTCCTCCCCGATCGCGGCGACCGCGGCCAGCAGCAAGAACCCCGCGATCTCCCGTCCGTTCCGGGGCATGAGGGCCAGCGACACGAGACTCTCCGAGAGCCCGAGGCGTGTCCCGATCCGGACCACCAGCCAGATCACGAACAGCCCGGCAGCCGCCGCTGCGGCGGCCCAGGCGAAGGCGGGGGCTGCAGCTCCCACGGTCCAGCCGGTGACCTCCGGGGGAACATCCCGCCAGAGTGCCACGAGGTAGACGATTCCCGAGAAAAAGAGCAGCGATATCGCGGCCGAAAGATACACCGAGGTCCGCGCATCGCGGACGTCGTCCAGCTGTTCCTCGGAGAGGCCACCTCGCGCGGTCAGCAGCGGCAGGCCGACCAGCAGCAGGACCGCTACCCCGATCGCGATCGCGTCAGCCGGCAACGCACCCCTCCCTCAGCGTCCCGTTCATTCGCATCGCACCAGACTACGGGACCGGCGGTCCGGTTGACAGACGGGACGCCGCGGCGGACGTTCCGGACGGTCATTTCCGCACACCCGAGACGCGGGCGCCCATGCTTCTCCGTATCGCCATTTCCCAGTTCCGGCCCGACAAGGGCGACCTTTCGCGAACCCTGGATCGGTTCGGCGACGTCATGGCCGCAGTCAAGGCCCTCGACACTCCGCCCGACGTGGTGGTGTTCCCCGAGACGGCCCTCACCGGCTACTTCCTGGAGGGGGGCGTCCGCGAGCACGCGGTGGGAGCGAACGCCCTTCTCTCTGAGCTCGCCGAGCGATACCACGAGGCGCCGGGGCCCGACCGGCCCGTGGACATCGCGATCGGATTCTTCGAGGAGTTCGAGCACCGGATCTACAATTCGACGCTCTACGCCGAGCTCGCCTCAGAACCGCGCCTGGTTCACGTCCACCGTAAGGTGTTTCTGCCCACGTACGGCGTGTTCCAGGAGGAGCGATTCGTCGAAGCCGGACGGGCGATCCACGCGTTCGACACCCGCTGGGGTCGCGCGGCGATGCTGATCTGCGAGGACATGTTCCACTCCGTATCGCCGATGCTCGCCGCGCTGGACGGGGCCCAGGCCCTGATCGTCAGCAGTGCTTCCCCGGCACGCGGCATCGAGCCGGGCCCGGGTCGTCCCGTGAATGTCGAACGCTGGGAGCGGCTCGCACGGGCCGCCGCCGAGGAACACGGGGTGGCGGTCGCCGTATCGCAGCTGCTCGGATTCGAAGGCGGCAAGGGATTCGCCGGAGGCTCGGTAGCCTGCGGCCCGCGAGGCGACGTGCTGTGGCGCGGTCCGCTCTGGGAGGAAGCGTTGCAGCTCGTGGAGCTGGATCTCGGGGAGATCACGGCCGCGCGCGCCGACCAGCCGATGCTGTCGGACCTCGAGCGAGCGCTTCCGCTGTTGATCGCTTCGCGCGATGATGGCGATCGACCGGACGACTGTCCGGAGGCCGATTTCGTTCCCCCGGAGACGACCCTCACGGCACCCGACCGGGCCGTAGCCACTTCGCGGGCCCGCGATCCCGGGTTGCTGGCGATCGATGAATCGCTGGTGGAAGAGTGGCTCGTCCGATTCCTGCAGGACGAGATGGTCCGCCGTCGGGGCTTCGAGCGGGCCGTGGTGGGGCTGTCGGGTGGCGTCGATTCGGCGGTCACCGCGGCGCTCTGCGCCCGGGCCCTGGGCCCTGACAACGTGCACGCGTTCCTGATGCCCTACCGGACCTCCAGTCCGGAGAGCGCAGAACACGCTGAGCTAGTCGCCGGGCAGCTCGGAATTCCGACGCGTACGATCGAGATCAGCGACGCGGCCGACGGCTACCTGGCCGAGCACGAGCCCGATGCGGACGCGACCCGGCGCGGCAACGTGATGGCGCGGCAGCGGATGATCGTGCTGTTCGACCAGGCAGCGAAGCTCTCCGCACTGCCGGTAGGTACGGGCAACAAGTCCGAGCGTCTGCTCGGTTACTTCACCTGGCACGCCGACGACTCCCCTCCGATCAATCCGCTGGGCGACCTGTTCAAGTCGCAAGTCTGGGCTCTGGCGAGACACCTCGGGCTCCCGGACGAGGTCGTGGAGAAGCCGGCGACCGCCGATCTCGTGCTCGGTCAGACCGATGAGGCCGATCTCGGCGTCTCGTACGGCACGGCCGATCTGATCCTCTACCACCTGGTCACGGGTCGATCGGCGGAGTGGATCGTGTCTGCCGGGTTCGACGCGGATGCGGTAGCGCGCGTCCAGGGCCGGCTGGATGGCACACACTGGAAGCGGAATCTTCCCACCGTGGCCATGCTCTCGGCCACGACGATCGGGGAGTGGTACCTCAGGCCGGTGGACTACTGACCCCCGAATGAAGGGAGGGGCGGACCTCTCGGCCCCGCCCCTCCTGTCAGTTCTTCCGCATGCCGGCTCCGGCGATCGGTAGCTCGCGTGCAGCTCGCGGCTCAGCCGCCTTCGCCTCCGATCGGCGGTGCGACGGCGAGCAGGCTCGAGCGCCAGCCCTCGACCTCCGCCAGGAAGGCCGCCGCGAGGCCGGCCAGGTCGGCGTCGGGCGCGTCCCGTCCGACGGTCCGGGCCTCCACCCGGGCCAGGCTCTCCTCCGCCTTCGCGCTTCCCTCCTCCGAGGCGACGGCCGCGCGGAAGGCATCCTCCGCTTCGGCGAGGTAGCCGGTCCGTTCGAGCGCTGCGCCGAGGTTGTTCTGGAACACACCCACGCCGGGCTTCAGCTCCGTGGCCCGGGCCAGCGGGCCGAGCGCTTCGTCCCACCGACCCTGGCGGATCAGCACCAGGCCGAGGTTGTTCATCGCCCACGAGTCGTCGGGATCGATCGCGATCGCGCGCCGGTAAGCATCCAGCGCTTCGTTCTCCCGGTCGAGCTCCAAACGTACGTTTCCGGCCACCCGCCACGCCTCGCCCGAGCCCGGCTCGACCTCGATCGCGCGCTCGATCGAGACGTCCGCCTCGTCCGCCTGTCCCGCTTCGAGCCGGACGCGGCTCAGGTTCACGAGCGACTTCAGGTGATCGGGGTCCCGTTCGAGCGCTGCTTCGAACGCCTCGATCGCCTTCTCGGGATGGCCGCCCTTCCACGCCGACATGCCGAGCATGTAGTGGCCCCACGGATTGTCCGGGTGGCCGGCGACGTAG
>CBDTXM010000100.1:0-9825 GCA_965364445.1 uncultured bacterium
CTGTCCCGCGTCATCTCCCACGTCGAGAATCACGTCCCTGGCTTCGAGACCATGCTCGAGGCGCTGCACGGGGGCGTCGGAAGCGCACGACGAGTGGGGGTCACGGGGCCTCCGGGGGCCGGCAAATCCACCCTGACGGCGGCACTGGCGCGCTGGTACCGCGACCGGGGACTGACCGTCGGAGTCATTGCGGTGGACCCCAGCAGTCCGTTCACGGGAGGTGCCCTGCTCGGGGACCGGGTTCGGATGGATGATCTGGCCACCGAGCCGGGGATCTTCATCCGATCGATGGCGAGTCGCGGCTCGCACGGTGGTCTTGCTGCGTCCACCCGCGAGACGGCCGACCTGCTGGATGCCTTCGGATTCGATCGCATCCTCCTGGAAACTGTCGGTGTCGGTCAGTCGGAGCTGGAGGTCGCATCATCGGCGGACTCGACACTCGTGGTGCTGGTGCCCGAGTCCGGCGATGGAATTCAGGCGATGAAGGCCGGTCTGATGGAGGTGGCCGACATCTTCGTGGTGAACAAGGCCGATCGCCCGGGCGCCGACCGGTTGAAGAGAGAGATCGAGGTGGTGCTCGCCCTGCGCGCGGGCAGGACCGCCCGCCCGGCGGCGGGACATCACGGGGTAGATCTTTCCGCGATCCGGAGCGACCGTGAAGACCGGACGGAAGATGAGCAGGCGGGGGCGGACGAAGATGTGTGGGAGGTTCCCGTGCTCCCGTGCGTCGCATCCACCTCCGATGGGGTCGATGAGGTCGCCGAGACCCTGGACGAGCACTTCGAGTGGCTGGAAACCAGCGGCCGACTTGCAGAGAAGCGAAAGGAGCAGGCCACCGAGCACGCACGCCTCGTGCTCGAGCGCGCCATGGGTCGCCGTGCCATGCAGGCCTGGCGATCGTGGCTCGCCACGGAGGGCGCCAATCGTGAGCTCGAATCTCGATCTCCGTATGCGATCAGCCGGAAGGTTCTCACGGAACTCTGGCCCGACGCACCACCGGCCGAGTATTGACGGACGCGGTGCATCGCTGGATCGGCTCGCGCGATCCGGCGTATATTCCCGCGTCAGCTGAATGCAAACATCGGAAGGGTAGCCATGAGTCACGTACTGGATCGTGAGGCCGCGGAAGCGCTGCAGGCGGAAGTCGAGCGCCGTCGAGCCGAGCTCGCCGAACTCGAATCGCGCCTGCGAGGCTGGACCGCTGCCTTCGAGGCGACGCCGCGTCGTGACGACACAGACTTCACGACCGTTTCCGGTCGTGAGATCGCGCCGCTCTACACGCCGGTCGACACGCGGGAGGACCAGTACCTGCGCGATGTCGGGTTGCCCGGCGAGTATCCGTTCACTCGAGGTCCGTACCAGACGATGTACCGGACCCGGCTCTGGACGATGCGCCTGTTCAGTGGCTTCGCGACGGCCGAAGAGACCAACGAGCGCTACAAGTTCCTGCTGGAGAGGGGACAGACGGGCCTGTCTGTCGCCTTCGACTTTCCGACCCTCATGGGATACGACTCGGACGATCCCATGTCAGAAGGCGAGGTCGGCAAGTGCGGGGTGGCGATCTCGAGCCTGGCGGACATGGAAACGCTGTTCGACGGGATTCCCCTCGATCGCGTTTCGGTCTCGATGACGATCAACGGGCCCGCGATCATGCTCTACTGTTTTCTGCTGGCCACGGCGGAGAAGCAGGGTGTGCCGTTCGACCGGGTTCGGGGGACGATCCAGAACGACATTCTGAAGGAGTACATGGCGCAGCACGCGTGGATCTATCCACCCGAGCCGGCGTTGAAGATCATCACGGACATTTTCGAATGGTCCGCCCTGCACGCTCCCCGCTTCAATACGATTTCGATCAGCGGGTACCACATCCGGGAGGCGGGTGCGACGGCCGGTCAGGAACTCGCTTATACCCTGAAGAACGGCTTCACCTACGTGGAGCGAGGGATCGAGCGCGGCCTCGACGTCGACGAGTTCGCGCCTCGCCTCTCGTTCTTCTGGGATGTGCACAACGACTTCTTCGAGGAGATCGCGAAGTTCAGGGCCGGCAGGAGAATCTGGGCGCGACACATGCGTGAGGTGTACGGTGCGAAGCAGCCTGAGAGCTGGCGCTTGCGCACGCATGCCCAGACCGCGGGAGTCACCCTGACGGCGCAGCAGCCGTACAACAACGTCGCCCGAGTCGCGTATCAGGGCCTGGCCGCGGTGCTCGGTGGCACCCAATCGCTGCACACCAACGCGCTGGACGAGACGCTTGCCCTGCCCACCGAGCACGCCGTGCGCATCGCGCTCCGTACCCAGCAGATTCTCGCGTACGAGACCGGGGTGGCGAATACCATCGATCCTCTCGCCGGCTCGTATTTCGTCGAGAGCCTCACCGATGAGCTCGAGCACGAGGCCGAGGCGATATTCGCAGAGATCGACGAGCTGGGCGGAGTCGTCCCGGGGATCGAGACAGGATACTTCCAGGGAAGGATCGCCCGGTCGGCCCGACGCTTCCAGGATGAACTCGAGGCCGGCAGCCGGGTGGTGGTGGGCGTCAACGCCTTCGAAGAGGCCGACGAGGACCACGGGGTCGAGATCCTCAGAATCGACGAGTCGGCGGGCGAGACGCAGCGTCGGCGACTGGCCGAGCTCCGTGCCCGGCGAAACGATGACGAGGTGACCCGTACCCTGGCGGACCTGGCCGACGCAGCCCGAAACGATGAGAACCTTCTGCCGCCGATGCTCGACGCGGTCCGGGCCTATGCGACGCTCGGGGAGATCCGGTTCGCGCTCGAAGAAGTCTACGGGCGGTTCAAGGAGCCGATCTCCTTCTGATCGTCCGGGTCCAGACTGCCCGCCCGATCCGGCACCGGAGCCGGCGGGACGGGGGTGAACCACAGAATGAGCGATTCGATGAGCGAGCGAAAGATTCGGGTTCTGGTGGCGAAACCCGGCCTCGACGGACACGACCGCGGAGCCAAGGTGATTGCAGCAGCCCTGCGTGACGCCGGCATGGAGGTCATCTACACCGGCCTGCACCAGACGCCCGAGAAGATCGCGGCAACGGCCCTGCAGGAAGATGTGGACGTGGTCGCACTCTCGATCCTCTCGGGGGCACACATGACTCTCTTCCCCCGGGTGCTTCGACTCATGGCCGACAACGGGATGGACGACGTCCTGTTGACAGGTGGCGGAATTATTCCCGCCGAGGACATCGAGGCCCTGCAGGAGCAGGGGGTTGGGCAGCTGTTCGGCCCCGGAACCACGACAGGCGAAGCCGTGGCCTACATCAGCAGGTGGTTCGAGGAGAGCGGGCGCGGAGTGGAGGCCTGATGGCCGACTCGCCCACGCGAATGCAGGAGAAGGTGGTCGAGCTTCGCGAGATCGAGTCGAGACTCCGGCAGGGTGGCGGTCCAGAGCGCATCGAGAAGCAGCACGGACAGGGCAAGCTCACGGCTCGCGAGCGCATCGAACGCCTGATCGATCCCGGAAGCGGCTTCCTCGAGATCGGTCTCCTGGTGGCATGGGACCGGTACGATGGAAAGGCCCCGGCCGCAGGTGTCGTCACGGGAATCGGAGAGGTGTCCGGCCGTGTCGTGGTGATCGTCGCCAATGACGCGACCGTGAAGGCCGGCAGCTGGTGGCCGGAGACGATCACCAAGATGCTGCGGGCGCAGGAGATCGCGATGCGGTGCCGCGTCCCGATCCTCTATCTCGTGGACTCGGCCGGCGTGAACCTGCCCTACCAGGGCGGGGTCTTCCCCGGGCAGTACGGGGCGAGCCGGATCTTCTACTACAACTCGATCATGCGGCACTATCTCGATGTGCCGCAGCTATCGGCGGTAATGGGGCCCTGCATCGCCGGAGGCGCGTACCTGCCCGCGCTCTCCGACTCGATCGTGATGGTGGACGGCACGAGCTTCATGGGACTTGGCGGACCCAACCTCGTGAAGGGTGCGACAGGACAGGACGTCGAGGCGGAAGAGCTCGGCGGAGCCCACACGCACAACGTGATCAGTGGAGTGGCCCACTACGAAGTCTCTGACGACCTGGAGTGCGTCACGAAACTCCGCGACCTGGTCGCCGATCTTCCCGAGCCTCGGCTGCCCCAGCCGGCGGACCTGCCGCGAGACCCGGCCCGCCCGGGCACCGACGTCTACCAGTTGATGCCCGACAACCACCGTCAGCCTTACGAGGTCCGGGACATCCTCGACACGTTCCTGGACCAGGGGCGATTCGACGAATTCCAGGCGGGGTATGCGCCCGAGATGTTGACGGCGGTCGGTCGTCTCATGGGTCGGAGGGTCGGAATCATCGCCAACCGCCGGGGCATGTACAAGGACCCTGCGGGCGGGCCGCCGAAGTTCGGGGGGATCGTGTACGCCGACAGTGCCGAGAAGGTGGCCTACTTCATGGACATGTGCGATCGGCAGAAGATGCCTCTGCTGTTCGTCCAGGACGTGAGCGGATTCATGGTCGGGGTGGAGGCCGAGCACTCGGGCATCATCCGGGCGGGTGCCAGGATGGTGGAGTCGATGGCTACGGCACGGGTACCGAAGATCGTCCTCACCACGAATCACGCGAGTGGCGCCGGCTACTACGCGATGGCCGGGCAGGGCTTCGATCCCGACTTCATATTCACCTGGCCCACGGGACGGATGGGCGTGATGGAAGGCGAATCCGCGGTGCGTGCCATCCACGGACGCAGACTCGATGCGGCGGAGAAATCTGGAGAGCCCCTGGACGAATCGACCGTCCGCGCGATCGAGCACACACGGGAAGAATACGAGAAGCAGCTGGACGCGACCTATGCGGCGGCCCGCGGATTCGTGGATGCGATCATCGTTCCCGAAGAGACGCGCGACGTCCTGGATCTCGCCCTCCGGTGTTCGCTCGAGAATCCGGGACCGCATCTCGGCACCTTCACTCTCGCACCCGACGCATGAGCGCTGACCGGGGAAACCGACGATGAGCGAACGGACAGTCCGCGTGGCCTCCGGACAGGGATTCTGGGGCGACTGGCAGGAAGCGCCCCGACTGCAGGTGCGTGGGGGACCGATCGACTACCTGATGCTCGACTATCTGGCCGAGATCACGATGTCGATCCTGCAGAAGCAGAGGGAGCGCGATCCCTCCCTGGGCTATGCCCGGGACTTCGTTCCCCTGGTCGCCGGACTGGCCCCCGAACTGATAGCCAGGGAGATCCGGGTCGTCAGCAACGCCGGCGGCGTGAACCCCGAGGGATGCCGAAGCGCACTGTTCGATGCGCTGGAGGAAGTTCCGACCTCGCGTCCGTTGCAGGTGGCCGTCGTATCCGGCGACGATCTCATGGAACGTCTCGATTCGCTGCTTGCGGCGGGACACGAGCTTCGGAACATGGAGACGGGCGAGCCGTTGGCCTCGATCCGCGATCGGGTGCAGGCCGCGAACGCGTACATCGGCGCCGCCCCCATCGTCGAGGCGCTGGCGGGGAATGCCGATGTCGTGATCACCGGTCGCTCCACGGATACGGCCCTGACGTATGCGCCGCTGATGTTCGAACATGGCTGGCCCGCCGATGACTGGGATCGGATCGCCGCCGGCGTGGTCGCAGGACACATCAACGAATGCGGGGCGCAGGCGACAGGCGGAAACACGCTGTTCGACTGGCGGGGTGTGGATCTCGAGGCACCGGGATACCCGATCATCGAAATGGAATCGAACGGCGAGTTCGTGGTCACGAAGCACGAGGAACTGGGGGGGCGGGTGACCTGGGCCACGGTCTCCGAGCAGCTCGTGTACGAGATGGGCGACCCGGTGGAGTACATCACCCCGGACTGTGTAGCGGATTTTTCCTCGATCCGCCTGAAGGATCTGGGAAAGGACCGGGTTCGGATCACGGGCGTCCGCGGGTCCCCGCGAACCGACATGCTCAAAGTGTCGATCGCGTACCGGGACGGGTGGAAGGCGACCGGCACGCTGGTCTACGCGGGGCCTGACGCGCTGGCGAAGGCATCGCGAGCCGACGAGGTTCTGCGCGCCCGCCTCGACCGTCTGGGCCTGCATTTCGAAGAGATTCGGACGGAATACGTGGGAGCGGGAGCCTGTGCCGGGCTGGCTCCGGATGAACTGTCGGCGGCCGTTCGAGATGCGATTCCGGAAGTCGAGCTGCGGGTTGGCGTCCGCGGAAGGGAGCGAGACGCGGTCGAGCGGTTCACCCGGGAGCTGGCTCCGCTGATCCTCGCGGGGCCACCGACGGTCACCGGTTTCGCCGCGGGCAGGCCGAGAGTTCAGGAGGTCATGGCGTACTGGCCGGCTCTCATCGATCGGACCGCCGTTGAGAACGAGCTTCGGGTGGAAGTGAGGCACGCATGAAGGTCAGGCTCGAGCGTGTGGCGATCGCCCGTTCGGGCGACAAGGGCGATGCGGCGAACGTCGGGGTAATCGCTCTGTCGCCGGAGGCATGGAACGTTATCCGTGACGAGGTCACCGCGGAACGGGTGAAGGCGCATTTCTCTCGCGTGTGCGAGGGCCGCGTGGACCGGTACGAGCTTCCGAATCTCTTTGCGCTCAATTTCCTGCTCCATGAGTCACTGGGGGGCGGCGGTACGGTCTCCCTGATGCTGGACGCACAGGGGAAGACCTTCGCCGCAACGCTTTTGCAGCTGGAAATCGATGCACCCGCCGACGTCGTGGAGGCGTGTGATCGAGTCCGTTCCGGGGAAGCCAGCGGGAGGCCGACGTGACGGGTCACATCCGAAACGAGGTGGATGGGGATGCCGGCATCGCCCGAATCATCCTCGACCGGCCGGAACGCAGGAACGCTCTCAGCCGGGCCCTCGTCGAGGAGCTGAAGGACTCACTGGCCCTCGCCGACGCCGACGAGCGAATCCGCGTGGCGGCGATTTCCGGCGCGGGTCCCGACTTCTGCGCCGGCGCCGACCTCGAGGAGGTCCGTGACGCGGTGGAAGAAGGCGTGCTGGCGAGTCTCGAGGATGCGGAATCCCTCGGGGAGCTGTTCCTGCTCATCCGCCGGATGGACACTCCGGTCGTCGCCGTAGTGCACGGCCGGGCGCTCGCCGGAGGATGCGGCCTCGCGACGGCCTGTGACATGGTTCTCGCGTCGTCGGAGGCGAGCTTTGGATACCCGGAGGTGCGGCTCGGCTTCGTGCCTGCGATGGTCATGGCGATCCTCCGTCGTTCCGTGGGCGAGAAGCACGCCTTCGAGCTGATCTCGCTGGGCGAGTCGGTGGGAGCCGAACGCGCCTTCGCCATCGGTCTCGTGAATCGGGTCGTACCGGCGAACGAATTCGAAGAGCGGGTTGGCGAGTTCCTGGCCGATCTGGCTTCCCGGAGCGCTTCGGCCGTCAGCCTCGGCAAGCGCTTGCTGTACCAGATCGATGGCGCCAGCTTCGAGGCGGCGATCCGAGCGGGGGCGCAGGTCAACGCACTGGCACGGCTCACCGATGACTGCAGGGAAGGGGTCGGGCGCTTCCTGGATCGAAGGAGCTCCTGAGCCGGATTCAGCTCCTCAATACAAGAACTGGAGGTTCCGCTCGAAGCGAGGCGGGGCCGCCCCGAGAAGGACGTGCGACATGCCGGGCGAAACGACTGCACCTGATTCGAGGCCGGATTCGCGGGCAACCGGATACGACGGAACTCGTGCCACGTTGCTCGTGGTCACGATCGTGCTCGCCCTGGCAGGGGCGCGCCTGCTGGCGATGGACGGTCGGAGTGCGATCACTGGCGGAGTCCTGCTTCTGATCGCGGCCCTGGCGGCCGAGGCCGTGGCTCTCGGCAGCGGGGCGTGGGGTCCGAGCGTAGAGGGTGACCTCGATTTGAGCGCGCGCCTCGGTCTGGGTGTGCTGGGGGGCATTCTCGCGGCCCTGTTTCACGGCCTCTTGACGCTGTTCGCGGGGTGGACAGGGATCGCGGCCTTGCTGGCCCCGGGATTGGACGTGCAGCTCTCCGCCGCCGACTGGGGGGTCAGGGTGCTGCACGGGGTCGCCTGGGGATTCCTGTTCGGTTTCGCCTGGCGCTGGCTGCCCGGGTCGGACTTCGTGACCAAAGGCCTCGTCGCGAGCGTGATTCTCAGTCTGTACGTGCTGCTCATCCGATACCCGTTCTTCGAGTCGGCCGGCTTTCTGGGAGTCGAGCTCGGGGCGCTGACTCCACTGCTCGTGGTATGCGCCAACGCTCTCGCAGCCGTGGTGGCGGCGGGAGTGATCGCGTGGGGGGCGAGAAGCCCGGACCGGCCGGTCAGTCAGCCCCTCGTGACGGGCACGGCCGCGACGCGGTGAATCCCGACGGTCCCGATTCGAGTTTCTCCCGCTGGCTGCGGATCCAGGTCTGGCTGGCGGCGGGTGGAATGGTTGCCTGGCTGGCAGGCGCCGCCACGGAGAATGCCTTCGTCGCCGGGTTCGGAACGGGAATCATGGCCTCGGCCCTCATTCTCCGATTCGTGCGAGGCAAGAGCCCGGGCCGGTCGTCAGGCGGCGACGGCGCCTGATTCCCTGGGCCACCTCTCGAGATTCGCCGATCTCCCTTACTCGGCCTCGCACCCATCCCTGCAGCCACGGTACAGGTGCAGGCATGGCTCGGCGTCGCCTGCTGGTACCGCACCGGCCTGGCAGATGGCGTTGATCAGTTCGCAGTACGCCTTGCAGATCCAGCCGGCCTGAGCAGCGGGCGCCTGCCGGGGTGCGGCGGGAACGGACGCCATCAGAATCGCGAGCGCGGTGAGCAATCGAATTCTCATACTCTCTCCCTTTCGTTCAGCCGATCTTGTTGACGTTGCAGCCGGCGAGGCATCCCCAGATGTAGACGTTGCACTTCCAGCTCTCGATGTCCTCGCAGTACTGTGCCGCCCTTTCGGCGCAGTGATCGGTGCAGTCCTTCTTTTCCCTCTCCGCGAGCGCGTTGGACGGACTCGCCGCCAGCGCGAACAGCGCAAGGGTCATGGCGGCCGTCAACGGCCTCAATCGTCTCCCCATCCCGATCTCCATTCTCCTCGTGTATACAGTCCGCACGGCCCGTCGCGCCGTACGGACTCATTCTGCCGTGCCCCGTGCACGGGCAGCATTCTCCAGCAGTAGCGCCCCCGCCTCTTCAGTCGGAATCACGCCGGTGAGTCGTCGGGCCAGCCGGCCGTCGCTCCCGATCGCCAGCACGGTGGGAACGACCTCGATCCGAAGCCGTTCCAGGAACCGCTCCGCATTTATCGGTCGAAATGCCCGGGTGCCCGGTAGCTCGCGCTGCAGCCAACCCAGGGTTCCGGGCTCTTCCCGGATCGCGATCGCGATGAACCGGCTCGCATCGCCTCCGGGGGCCTGCAGTGCCTCGCGCCACGCGGGCGCACTTCGCTCGCAGGAGGGGCAGGAAGCGAGGAAAGCGAGCGAAGTGACGGGAGCGAGAGATGCCAGCTCGACCGTGTCGCCGGTCGTCATATCCTGCAGTCGCAGGCCCATCGGGACCGCCTCCCCGGGGTCCACGACACGACGCTCCTCCAAGGCCGGCAGGATCCGGTCGCGGATCACGAGACCCACGGCAAGGAGCAGGGCCAGGACCGTGACCAGATTCAGCAGCGATTCTCTGCTCCGTATCGGGTTCTCCATCTCTGCGTCTCCCGGGTTCTCATTCGCCGTCGCCGATCCGAGCCTCTCCGGCCTGGCTCAACGTTCGATCAACCACCTGCGTCCGTCTCGACACGTGGTTCCTCCGTTGATGGACGAATGACGAGCGCGACACATCCGGTCGCATGCTTGATCACGAGGCAGTGCGCGATGCTCTGAAGACCGTCTTCGGTCACTCGGACTTCCGCCCGGGCCAGGCTGCCGTCATCAATGCGATCCTGGCCGGTCGCGA
>CBDTXM010000101.1:0-9816 GCA_965364445.1 uncultured bacterium
GTGTGCTTTACAGGGCGGGTCGGATGCGCTGGACGAACTCGTCCACGATAGCCAGGGTGAGGCCCCAGATCACGGCGCCGGCGTACTCGATCGTCGGAAAGACCCGTTCGACGGGCGTCGGGCGGACGAGAGTCGAGCGGTCATCAGGCGAAGCGAGTACGTCGACCGGCACCCAGAGGTGTCCAGCGAGTTCGTGGTTCTCGCGAACTTCCGGCCGCCGGGGAAGCCATGCCACGAAGGGCGTCACTCCGATCGAGGGCAGGTGCACACTTCTGGGGTGAATGTCGCTCAGTCGTCCCAGATAGTCGTCCCTCGAGAGCCGTACCTCGGTCTCCTCCCGGGTCTCGCGGCGGGCGGTGTCCAGCAGGTCGCGGTCGCCGGACTCGAATCGCCCCCCGGGGAGTGCCACGTGTCCCGACCAGGGGTCGCCGTCGTGTGCCGCTCGCATGACGAACAACGCACTGACGGCATCTCCCTTTTCGGGCGCGAGGAGAAGCGTCACTGCCGCCCGTACGTCACACTCTGAGTCGGGGAGTCGATCCGGCGGAGGGTGACGTAAGGCCAGGTCGATCCGCTCCGTCAGAGGGCGGCCGCCGGTCACGGACTATGTTTCTCCCACGGACGCACGGCCCGCTCGGCCGACTCGAGGAGGGCGAGATAGCTCTCGTGTCGCCGTTCGCTCAGGCGACCGTCCTTCACGGCCTCCCGGACGGCGCATCCGGGCTCGTCCCGGTGGCGGCAGTCGGCGAACCGGCAGTGGCCCAGATAAGGCCTGAATTCCCGGAACACGGCGGACAGCTCGCCCGGCTCCAGCGCGGCCGGCTCGAAGTTCTGAACGCCCGGCGTATCTGCGAGGAATGATTGTCCAGTCAACGGAATCAGCTGTCCGGCCGTGGTCGTATGCCGGCCTCGGCCTGAACGGGCACCGACGTCGCCGACGCGCAGGTCGAGGCCGGGAAGGAGTGCGTTCAGGAGGCTTGACTTCCCGACCCCGCTCGAGCCCGCGAAGACCGTCACTCGATCCTCCAGCTGGATCCGAAGCGACTCTATCCCCTCCCCGGTCTTCACGCTCGTCGGTACGACTTCGTATCCGGCAAGGAGATACGGCTGAAGGTAGTCGGGCAGGTCTGCGAGGTCGTCGTCGTTCCGTGTCTCCTCGTCTCCCAGGTCCACCTTGTTGAGAATGATGAACGCTTCGAGGTCGTTGAGTTCGGCTACGGCCAGGAGACGGTCAAGCAGGAACAGATCGGGTTCTGGCCGGGACAGCGATACGACGGCCGCCACCTGGTCCACGTTGGCCGCCAGGACCTGTTCCTTCCGCTTCGCGAACGAGCGGCGGGAGAGCTCGGTCCGCCGGGGAAGCACGGCCTCGATTCGAAAACTGCCGTCCTCCTGTCGCTCCACCTCCACCAGGTCGCCGACGGCGATCGTTCCCTCTCCCTGCTTGATCCGACCTCGCAGCGAGCATTCGATTTCGGTACCGTCCGCGAAGACGCGGTAGATCCCGCCGACCCCCTGCAGAACCCGTGCTATCACACGCGAATCATGAGCCGGGACCGACCAGCTCCTCCAGGCAATTCCAGGCGAGCAGAGCGCACTTGATGCGCACCGGGAACTTCGATACTCCGGCCAGGGCGCGGAGATCGCCAAGATCCTCGTCGTCCGCCGCTGCCTTGTCGCCGTGCAGCATGCGCGTGAACGTGGCGTCCAGCGAAATGGCTGCCTCGACGGGGCGACCTTTCAGGCGCTCGGTCATCATGGATGCGGAAGCCTGGCTGATCGAGCAGCCGCTCCCCTCGAACGCTGCATCCACGATACGCCCGTCGCGAACGTCGAGCTGGAGTTCGACGACGTCACCGCACAGGGGATTGTTGAGTGTAATGTCGTGCGTCGAGCTCTCGATCACGCCCTTGTTTCGCGGCTTCCGGTAGTGATCGAGGATCACCTCCTGGTACAGCTGCTGAAGCTGCACCTCGGTACCATGGACGGGATCGGGCTTTTCGGTCTCGGTCATCGGCCGGGTGATCCGGGTTCGCGTCTACGATCGAAACGCGTCCGATCGGCGGGGGCGACGGGACTCAGGCGAACCCTCCGAACAGGGTTTTCGCCGCGAGCAGCCCATCGACCAGCGCGTCGATTTCCGCGTACGTGTTGTAAAGGTAGAGGCTGGCCCTCGCCGTCGCATCCACTCCGAGGTGGCGCATGAGCGGCTGATTGCAGTGGTGCCCGGCCCGGATCGCGATGCCGCGGGCATCGAGGATCGTGGCGAGATCGTGCGCGTGGATGTCACCGAACCGGAAGCTGATGACGCCCACCCGGTCCGATCGCGGACCGAACAGGTCGAAGCCTTCGAGCTCGGTGAGCCGGTCGAGCGCGTACTCCGTCAGCTCGATCTCGTGCGCATGGATCGCCTCGAGTCCGACGTTCGAGAGGTACCGTACCGCGGCCCCGAGCCCCACCGCGTCCCCGACGCTGGGCGTGCCCGCCTCGAACTTGTGCGGAACGTCGGCCCAGGTCGAGCCGTCGAGCCGCACTTCGGAGATCATCTCGCCTCCACCCTGCCACGGCGGCATCTCCTCGAGCAGCTCCTTCCGCCCCCAGAGCGCTCCGATTCCCGTGGGGCCGCACATCTTGTGTCCGCTGAATGCGTAGAAATCACACCCGATCTCGACCACGTCCACTTCCAGATGGGGTGCCGACTGCGCACCGTCTACCAGGCACAGAGCCCCGGCATCGTGCGCCAGGCGCACCACTTCGGCGACAGGATTGACTACGCCGAGGGTGTTGGAGACGTGCGTGAGGGACACGATACGGGTGCGCGGGCCGAGCTTCGCGGCGAAGTCATCGAGGTCGAGACGCCCATCCGGGGTCAGTCCGGCAAATCTGAGCGTCGCGCCCGTGCGAGCTGCCACGAGCTGCCACGGCACGAGGTTGGAGTGGTGCTCCATGAGCGTGAGCAGGATCTCGTCGCCCTCTGTGAGGTTGGCGTCACCCCAGCTCGAGGCGACCAGATTGATCGATTCGGTCGTGCCCCGCGTGAACACCAGCTCCTTCGTCCGTCCGCCGATGAACCCCGCGACCACGGCGCGCGCGGACTCGTAGGCGTCGGTGGCTTCGACGCTCAACTGGTGAGCGCCCCGGTGCACGTTGGCGTGGGAGTTGAGAAAGTAACCGGAGACCGCCGCAACCACGGCGGCCGGCTTCTGCGAGCTTGCAGCGTTGTCCAGGTAGACCAGGGGCTGACCATGCACCTGGCGGTTGAGGATCGGGAAGTCGTTCCGGATCCTCTCGACGTCCAGCGCTTTTCGGGTCATGGTCCCGCCACGCAGTCGCTCAGTTCAGTTTGACCTGGATCTCGTCCTCTTCGATGCGGCACTCGTAGACGCGAACCGGCTTCACGGCCGGCAGGGCCTTCGCCGCCCCGGTCTCGATGTCGAATCGGGCCCCGTGCAGAAGGCACGTGACGTGGTTTCCCTCGAGCTCCCCATCGGAAAGCGGAAACTCCTCGTGCGAGCACTCATCGTGCAAGGCGTGAATGCCGTCGCCGGACCGGGCCAGCACGATCTTCACTCCGTTCACCTCCACGGGCAGCAGGCCGTTCACCGGCAGGTCCTCGACCCGGGCCACGGTGATGAAATCACTCATGTGCCCATCCCGATCTTACGCTCGATCGATTCGCGAATCCGGTCGCGGACGCCCTCGAGGGGTACCCTCTCCAGCACCTCGTCGAAGAACCCGAACACCAGCAGACGCTCGGCGTCCGAACGCGTCAGACCCCGGCTCATCAGATAAAACAGCTGCGCGTCGTCCACCTGTCCTACTGTCGCACCGTGCGAGCACTTCACATCATCCGCTTCGATCTCGAGGCTCGGCAACGTGACCGCCTCGGCGTCGTCGCTGAGCAGCAGGTTGCGGTTGGTCTGATACGCGTCGGTGAGTTGCGCATCTTTCGCCACCCTGATCATCCCACGAAACACGCTCTTCGCCTTCCCGGCCAGCGCACCCTTGAACAGCAGGTCGCTACGGGCGTGAGGCGCCGCGTGGTTCTGCAGGGTGTGGTGATCGAAGTGCTGGTCACGGTCGCCGAACCAGAGGGCGAGCATTTCGCTCTCCGAGCCCGGCCCGAGCAGGTGACCGGAGACGTCGCAACGCGCCAGGTCGGCTCCGAGCGTGACGTTGAACAGGTTCAGCGTGCTGTCGCGACCCGTATTGGCGTGCTGCATGCTGAAGTGCCGAACGCCGCTTCCGTAGTGCTGCAGCGACAGATAGCGAACGATCGCGTTCTCGGCCCCGAAGATCTCGACGCCGTTCAGGCTGAGCGAGCCGTTCTCGAGATCGGGAGACAGGTACTCGTCGATGCAGGTGAGTTCGGCTCCCTGCTCGGCAATGATCAGAGAGTGGGTCGAGAGCAGCGCGCCGTCCTGGTCGAGATAGCGGAAGGCGTGCACGGGGTTCGGGAGCACCACGTTCTTCGGCACGTAGAGGAGGTAGCCACCGGAGAGCATTGCACCGTGCAGCGCCCAGAGCTTCCGCTCATGGGAGGCGACGTCGCTACGAAACAGGAATCGCTCGAGCAACTCGGGGTGACTGGCGGCGATCTCGTCGATCGGGCCGAATACGACACCGAGACGGGACAGGTCTTCGTCGACCCGCAGGTGCTCGACAGCAGCGTTGTGGCGGATCAGCACGGCGCCGCGCTTGCGGTCTTCGGCCAGCACCCCGGCGACAGCCGCCGGAAGGTCATCGCGCGACTTCGCCCTCGAGATCGTGCCATCGACCGGCTCGTACGCCGACGGGTCGAGCCCGCTGATGTCGGTATAGCGCCATTCTTCGGACCGGCGCGTGGGCATCTCCTCGGCCAGCCAGTCGGCCCAGGCCTCGCGCCGACGCGCCGCGAGCAGCTCCGGCTCGCTTCGTCCGTTCAACCAGCTCTCCAGGGAGCCCCCGGCGCCGATTGCAGCGCCCGATTCCGTCACCGTCGTTACCTCGGACAACGTCCTGCTCCTGTTATCAGATTCCTTGACGATCCGATCCGATCCAGCCGGCTCAGCCGACGCTGCCTTCCATTTCCAGCTCGATGAGCCGATTCAGCTCGATCGCGTATTCCAGCGGAAGCTCCTTGGCGATCGGCTCGATGAACCCGCGAACCACCATCGTCATCGCCTGCTCCTCGCTGAGTCCACGACTCATGAGGTAAAAGAGCTGTTCCTCGCCGACTTTGGAGACCGAGGCCTCGTGCCCGATCGTCGACCGGTTCTCGTCGATCTCGATGTACGGATAGGTGTCGGTGCGCGACGTATCGTTCAGAAGCAGAGCGTCGCATTCGACATTCGACTTCGCATCGATCGCCCCCTCGTAGACCTTGCACAGCCCACGGTACGACGAACGGCCGGTGCCCTTCGAGATCGACTTGGACACGATCTGAGACGTGGTGCGGGGCGCCGCGTGCACGACCTTCCCGCCCGTGTCCTGGTGCTGGCCATCGGCGGCATAGGCGATCGAGAGGATTTCGCCGTGTGCCCCCTCGCCCACCAGGTAGCAGGAGGGGTACTTCATTGTGAGCTTCGACCCCAGGTTACCGTCCACCCACTCCATGTTCGCGTTCTCGTGCACCAGCGCCCGCTGGGTCACCAGGTTGTACATGTTGGTGGACCAGTTCTGAATGGTCGTGTAGCGAAAGCGCGCATCCTTCTTGACGACGATTTCGATGACCCCGGAGTGGAAGGACTCCGTGGAGTACATCGGCGCGGTGCAGCCCTCGATGTAGTGGGCCTGCGAGCCCTCCTCGCAGATGATCAGCGTCCGCTCGAACTGCCCCATCTGCTCGGCGTTCACACGGAAGTAGGCCTGAAGAGGAATCTCGACATTGACGCCGGCCGGGATGTAGACGAACGACCCGCCCGACCAGACGGCCGAGTTCAACGCGGCGAACTTGTTGTCCTGCGGCGGTACGACGGTCGCGAAATACTCGCGAAAGATCTCGGGATACTTCCGAAGCCCATCCTCGATCGACTCGAAGATGATGCCCTGCTCCTCCCACTCCTCCTTCAGCGAGTGGTAGACCATCTCGGACTCGAACTGCGCCCCGACGCCGGCCAGGATCTTCCGCTCGGCTTCGGGAATTCCCAGCCGCTCGAAGGTCTCCTTGATGTTCTCCGGGACGTCGTCCCAGGACCGCTCCATCCGGTCCTGCGGCTTCAGGTAGAAGTAGATCTCGTCCAGATTCAGCGTGGTCAGATCCCCGCCCCACTCCGGCATCGGCTTGGAGTAGTAGGTATCGAGCGCCTTGAGCCGGAACTCGAGCATCCACTCGGGTTCCTCCTTGTGCGCCGAGATCTGCCGCACGATCTCCTCCGACAGACCCTTCTCCGCCTTGAACAGCGGCTTCTCGTCGGTGACGAAGTCGTACTTGTATTCGTCGAGCCCAAGATCCTGTACGGTCTCGTTCTCCGGCATCGTATCTGATCTCCCTTTACCGCGCGTTTCGGCTTCGTGCGCGTACCGGGCCGCCGCGGTGCGGCCGACCGGTACCGGTCATCCTGCGGGCTGCGGCTCCGGCTCGTGCAGCCAGTCGTATCCCATCTCTTCCAGCTGGTCCGCCAGCTCCGGGCCCCCCGAATGGGCAATCCGCCCGTTCAGCATCACGTGCACGTGGTCCGGCTGCAGGTAGCCGAGAATTCGCTTGTAGTGTGTGATCAGGAGCACGCCCATGCCGTCGTCCTGCTCGCGGAGCTTGTTCACGCCCTCCGATACGATCCGCAGCGCGTCGATGTCGAGACCGCTGTCGGTCTCGTCCATCAGCGCCAGGGAGGGCTGGAGTACCGCCATCTGCAGGATCTCGTTGCGCTTCTTCTCGCCGCCGCTGAATCCGTCATTGACGTATCGTGCCGCGAAGGTCGGCTGCACCTTGAGCAGTTCGAGCTTCTCGTTGAGGAGCTTCTGGAAGGCGAACACGTCCATGTCGCCCTCATCTTCGCTCCTGCGGGCATTCAGCGAGGTGCGGAGGAAGTTGGCAATCGATACCCCCGGGATCTCGGCCGGATACTGGAAGGCGAGGAAGAGTCCGGCCCTGCTTCGCTCGTCGGGTTCGAGTTCGAGGATGCTCTCTCCGTCGAGCAGGACGTCGCCCTCGGTTACCTCGTAGCCCGGATGCCCGGCCACGACCTTCGCAAGGGTGCTCTTTCCCGATCCATTGGGGCCCATCAGGGCGTGCATCTCACCGGGCCGGATCTCGAGGTCCACTCCGCGCAGGATCTCCGTACCGCCATCCTCGACGCGAGCGTGGAGGTTCCGGATCTCGAGAAGCTTATCTGCCATTCCGCTCATGCTCCTGTGGGTTCTTCGCCCGGTCCAGGCAAGGACCGACCAATCAAGAACGATTCTCGACAAGGGCGATCAACGTACGCCAGTTGAGAACGAGTTTCAAGTACCGTCTCGTTTCTGCGTGCTGCGATGGACACCCGGTCCCTCTACTTTGTTCCGGCTCTGACGGCAGGCGTCGTCGGCCCGATCGATCGCGGCTTGCGACGAGTTCCACAAAGCACTGAGGAAATGGAAGATGAAGGCCGCATTCTTCCGCAGGCACGGTGGACCGGATGTGCTGGAGATCGGCGAGGCGCCCGAGCCGGTCGTTGCGGCCGGCACGGTGATCGTCGGGGTCCGCGCCGTCGCTCTGAACCACCTCGATATCTGGGTTCGAAGAGGAATTCCCGGTCTCGAGCTCGAGCTTCCGCATATCGGCGGGTCCGACGTGGCAGGCGTCGTCGAGGAGGTGGGTCCTGAAGTGGCGGGGTGGTCCGCGGGTGATCGAGTAATCGTGAACCCGAGTCTCTGGTGCGGGGAATGCACCTTCTGCGAACGGGGCGAAGAGTCGCTCTGCCGGAGCTATCGGATCGTGGGCGAGCACGTCCGCGGCGGCACGGCCGAGCGCCTCCGTGTGCCAGCCGCAAATCTCTATCGCATTCCCGATGCCCTGTCATTCGAGAGTGCGGCTGCAGCACCTCTCGCGTACCAGACAGCATGGCGTGCTCTGACCAGCCGCGGCCGGCTGGCGGAAGGGGAAACGCTGCTCGTGACCGGCGGATCCGGGGGCGTGTCGACCGCGGCGATCCAGATCGGCAAGCATCTCGGAGCGCGGGTGCTGGTCCTTACCTCGGGTCCGGAAAACGTCTCACGCTGCGAGGCACTGGGCGCGGACCGGGCCTTCGATCGTCTCGCCGGGGAATTCACCGGCGAGGTCCGCAGAATGACGGAGGGAGCAGGTGCCGACGTGGTCCTGGATTCCGTCGGAGAAGCCCTGTGGAGCGACTGCATGCGTTGCCTGGGGCCGAATGGCCGCCTCGTCGTCTACGGTGCGACCACCGGGCCGGTAGTGAATCTGAATCTCGCGCACCTGTTCTGGAAGCAGCTGCAGATCATCGGTTCGACGATGGCCTCGAGGGCGGAGTTCGAGCAGGTCATGGGCCGGGTCGTGGACGGCACGCTCCAGCCGGTGGTGGATTCCGTCCGTCCCCTGGAGGAAATCCGGGCGGCGCACGAGGCACTGGAGGGAGGTGAAGTGTTCGGCAAACTGGTGCTGGTCCCATGACTTCCGTGTCCACCATGAGAATTCGATCGCGTCTCCATGGTCTCGCCGTCTCGATTCTCATTGCAGGTGCGAGCGCTTCCTGCGCCGTCGATGAGGCGCCGGATCTCGAGGCTGATGTCGAGACCGGGACGGCCGGCACCATGTCCGACGCGAGCCTCGAGCGTGATCTTCCGACCGAGGAGGAGCGGGACGCTTCCCCGTTCCGGAACTTCCCGCTTCCCCCCGATCCCAACGCGGCAGGCGACGTCGAGCGACACCCTGTCCGGATCGCGAATCGGGAGTCCGAGACCTTTGTCGTACGAGCTTCTGCCGGGGCCGCTCCCGTGGTGCTGGACACGCTCGAGCCGGGAGAGTCGTATCGGGTCGATCTCGAGGCCCCCGCGGGGACGCTGCGCATCGAATGGCGGTCGCTCGACGGACGAATCTACGGCGACGCCAGGGTGCAACCGGTCTCGAGTCTCCTTGCCGACTCCGTGTCGATCGTGCGAATCGAGGCAGACGACCGTTCGAGCTGAGCCGAGAGCCATTCTCGTATCTTCGCATTCCAACGTGCGTTGTGGTTGTGGAGTCAGGGCAACACGCGTTCCTCCGCCCTCGATCGACTCGACACCCGTAAGACTCTATTTAAGAATAGGTTAAACGAACATCGCGGGTTGCGCATCGAATTTGCGTACCTCTACGGCCGGATACGGCAGAAGCGCCGCAACGGATCAGGAGGTGCAGCATGTTCCGAAGCATTCCCATCCTGGCTATCGCGATGACGGCAGGCGTCGCCGCGATTCTCTTCTCCGGGCTCGGGGCCACGGAGGCGTCGACGTCAGGACCGACGGTCGAGATCGACGCCGAGGCGTGGTTCATTTGAACGATCCGGCAGCGAGCGCAGCGCTGCGCGAGGCGATCCAGCGGGACGTAGGCGTGCGCCTGGATGCGATCGCGAATCGTCTGGAGGACGAGATCGAGTCTGCGTCTCGCGTCGAAGACCTGGAGCTGCTCCTGGCCGAGGCGCTGACCGAGGCAACGAAAGTCTTCGCGGACGGATTCTCGGCCCGGATACGCGAGTCGCACCGCTGACGCCTTCCCCATCGCATCCTCCTCCCCACTTGCCGTAGCTTCTCACCGCCAGGGACCAGGACGGGACAGCCACATGCGGGGTGAGGTCGGCGGCATGGAAGCGGCACGCGCATTCGAACGATTTACGGACTCGCTTCGTGCGGTACTGAGGGACGGCA
>CBDTXM010000102.1:0-9759 GCA_965364445.1 uncultured bacterium
TTCGGTCAGAACTCGACGTTGATCCCGATCGTCGGGAGCACGCCGAGCGACTCGTTGAACTCGGGCTCGTTGGTGCGCGGGTCCCAGCGGACGGCACTGATGTTGTTCCGGCCGTAGACGTTCTGAACGTCCAGGTAGACCTCCAGCTGCCAGCTGCGGAAGCTGAACCGTCGGTCCACCCTCAGGTCGAGAGCGTGGAAGGTGGGGAATCGCTCGCCCTGGTTGTACTGGGCCCAGTCACGCTGCCCGGTATCCGGCCCGCTGGTGATGAACGGCGTCGTCGGAAGTCCCGTGGCGAGTCTGAACTTCCCGCTCACTTCCCACTTCGGATTGATGCGCCAGCCGGTCGAGATGGACCCGATGAAGCGCGTGTCGTACGTGCCGGGACGGTCCACGCCCTCGAGTGAGGCGTACTCCGCGCGCCCGAGGCTGAGGCTGAGGAGGCCGAAGATGGGGATCTCGCTGAGCCGCTTCTGCAGGAAGATCTCGGCACCGTAGGAACGACCCGTCCCATCACTGAGCAGCGGCTCCAGTCCGAAGGGAATGTCGTTGGTCGCATCTTCGAATCCGGAGGGCGAGAGCACCGCCTGCGGGCGGAAGACGCGAGCCGGGTAGTCTTCGTAGCGCTTGTAGTACCCCTCGACCTGCAGTCGCAGATCGGGCCGCAGCAGCCGCTCGATGCCCAGAGTCGCCTGGTCGGAGACGATCGGCGTCAGGGTCTCCGGATTCAACGGATCGCCGATCAGCCAGATGTAGGATGGCGGCTGGACGTAGCGCCCGAGGCTCCCGCGCAGTGAGGTCGCCGCACCTACCTGCCAGGTCGCGCCGAGTCGTGGCGAGAGTCGGAATCCATCATCCACGAAGTCATACCAGTCCGCGCGCAGGCCTCCCGTGACGCGAATCCGGTCGGTCGCCCGCACCGCCGCCTCGGCGTACGTGGCGTTGCGGAAGGCCGTGAACGACGTGTCCACGGCCAGCGGGCGCGGGGTACCGGCGGAATCGGTTCGCACGTCTCCGGCCAGCTGGACGTCGTAGCTGAGATCGCTCGCGTACTTGAGGCTGTTGCCGAGCGTCCACGAGAGTGTCCGTGAGGGATCCGAGGCCCATTCCACCCGCAGGCCGTTCTCCCCCTCGTCGGAGAAGTTTCGGAGGATCTCCTGCGGAGGGTCGCCGAGAATCGTCTGCGTGGTCTCGAAGCTCGTGAACGTGCGGCCCAGCGTGACCTCGAGCCGGCTCGCTCCGAACAGCCGGTCCCAGGTGACTCCGGCGAAGTATTGCTGGACGTTCGGCGCGATCGTCCGGCTGTTGTCGTAGGCGTCCTCTTCGTCCTCGGTGTTGAAGGTGATGTCGTCGAGTGCTCCGACGAACAGGAAGGACAGCTGGTCGCGGTCACTCAGCCGATGATTCGTCTTGAGCTGGAAGTCCCAGTAGGAGGGAACGAAGCTGAATCCCGCCGCGTTGAACAACAGGTCGAGGTAGCTGCGCCGAGCGCTGAACAGAAAGCTGCCGCCTGAGCCGATCGGTCCCTCGAGAATCGCCCCGGCCCCGGTGGCGGAGAGATTCAGAGTCCCAGCCAGGCCATCGGTGCTTCCTTCGCGGAGCCGGATGTCCGTCACCGACGCGGTCCGGTCGCCGAATCGAACGCCCATTCCGCCGCTGGCGAATTCCGTCTCGCGCACGAACTCGATATTGATCAGAGACAGTGGACCACCCGTAGACCCCTGCGAGCCGAAGTGGTTGATGTTCGGCACCTCGACGCCGTCCACGATGAACAGGCTTTCGTACGGCGCGCCGCCCCGGACGGCGAGATCGTTCCGACCCGGAGAGGGGACCGCCACGCCCGGGAGGAGGGAGACGGACCGGACCACGTCCTCGATCACGCCCGGCGTGCGACGCGTGTCCACGGCGTCGAGTCTCCGCGTGTTTGCCGGCCGCTCCTGCCGCTCCTCGGCGAAGAAGGACGGAGCGACCTCGATCGTTTCGAGCTCGAACGGCTGGGCCGGAAGCTCGATCCGTACGGTGAGTGGCTTTCCCGAGCCCACGATCTGGTTGGAGAGTAGCACCGGGCGGTAGCCGAGCGCCCCGGCGCGCAGACTGTAGACGCCGGTCGGTATCTCGCGAATCGCGAAGCGGCCTCCGTCGTCGCTCACGGAGGACAGGTCGGTGTCGAGAATCTCGATGAGGGCCCGCGCCACCGGCTCGCCGTTCGGGCCGGTGACGACGCCGAGAATCGTGCCTTCGGGGGTGTCCTGGGCCGCGGCAGGAACGGCTGCCCAGAGCCCGAGCGCCAACAGCACGAGGCAGCGCATGATCGATCGCATGGGGCGGAGCATATCGACCTCGCCTCGGGCTCTCAAGCAGCCGTCAGGCGGAGTCCGCGATCCAGCGCTCGATCTTCTTCTCGAGCATCCCGAGCGTGATCGTCCCGTCTCCGATTACCAGGTCGTGGAATTCCCGGATGTCGAACCGATCTCCGAGTTCCTCTTCGGCCCGGCGGCGCAGTTCCTGGATGACCAGACTGCCGGTCAGATACGAGGTCGCCTGGCCGGGAACCGCGATGTAGCGATCGACCTCCGACGCGATCCCGTCCATGGACTCGGCAGTATGCACGACCATGTAATCGATCGCCTCCTGCCGCGTCCAGCCGAGGGCGTGCATGCCCGGATCCACTACGAGGCGGGCTGCGCGGAACGCTTCGTTGGAGAGCATTCCCAACCGGTCTACGTCATCCGAATACACGCCCATCTCGTCGGCCAGGCGTTCCGTGTAGAGCGCCCAGCCCTCGCCCAGGCCTGAACTGAAGAAGAACTGGAGTACGGGGTGAACGCCCGCTCCCTCGAGCGCCACGTAGACCTGCATGTGATGTCCGGGGTAGGTCTCGTGAAAGGTCGTCGCCTCGAAGCCCCCGGCCCGGTTGAGCTCCGCCGGCTCGTGCGTTCCAAACTCGTACGTGCCGGGCCGGCTACCGTCCTGCGATCCCGCCGAGTAGAAGCCGCCCCCCGTGATCCCCATGTAGTCGGGATACGGTCGCAGCTCGACCTCGGCCCGCGGCACGAAGCCGAACCACTCCGGCACGGCCTCCCGCGCGCGATCCACGGCGGCCTGCGCAAAGGCCACGATCTCTTCCCGGCTCTCGAAGGCGAAGCCCGGATCCTCCCGCACGAGTCGCAACAGCTCCCGCGTGTCTTCGGTTCCGAAGCTCCGGCGGCCGATTTCCCGCATCTCGGTCTGGATCCTCTCCATCTGGCGGAGCCCGTTCTCGTGGATCTCCTCGGCCGTGAGGGGAAGGGTGACGTGAAATCGGACGGATGCGAGGTAACAGTCCCGGCCGCCCGGGTCCGTCGTGACCCCGATCCCTGAGCGTGCCGCCGGCAGGTACTCGGCCTCGAGGTATTCGCGCATTCGCCGTGTTGCCGGAACGATCTCGTCGGCAATGACGGACTCGAGCTCGGCCCGGAATTCGGCCTCCGCATCCCGCCGACCCGGATCGAACCACGGGGTGTCCTCCGGCGGCGCGGCCAGCAGGGCGTCGAGCTGACGGATCACCGCCTCGACGTTCGACTTCGGCGCCGTGAACCCCGCCTCGACGCCGCGGCGGAAGTTCTCGATCTCGGTGTCGATGTATCGGGGCACATCCCGCGCGCGGGCGAGTGCGTTCGACCGGGCGAGCTCGGTGCCGACCGGCTGCTGGGCGAAGACGTTCGGGAAGAAGTTCTGCCATCCGGTCCAGGTCGGACTCACGTTCCACAGCTCGGTGCGACACACGCGCCGCGCGACGGACGCGGCGAGACGCTCGCGGGCGAAGGCCCACGGGACGGCGGCCTGCGTGCCGTCGAGATCTGCCGGATTGATGCGATCGAGCGCCTCCAGCCAGGCGTCCTCCCGTTCCTCCCACGCGGCCAGCGCCTCGCGGCTTCGATCCCCGAGTCGATCGAGCGCCGCGGGATAGCCGGTTTCGTAAGCCTCTTCGGGGAACTGGTCGTAGTACCCGCTGACATATTCGTCCGCGATCGAGAGCGCTGCGGCCACGGCGTCCTCCGGAGACGCGAGATCGTCGTGCCGGCCCGCTGCGTCGTCTCCGCTTCCCGAGCAGGCTGCGAGACAGGCGACGGTCAGGAGGGTCGGAAGACCGCCAACCACGGCTGCGGGAGTGTGGAATCCAGGCTTGGTCCCGTTCACGGCGATTCCCTCGAAAACGGTGCAGGAAGAGACGGGCACGCTGGCAGCCCGCGGCGTTGAATCTACGGTAACGATACAGGCCTGGTTTGGCATACCGTCACGGAAAGAGATAATCATTGGCGTTGTCGGTACGATTTTACCGACTGTGCGCGATCGTGAATCGATGCACGCGAACGGGGAACGGGATGATCGATCCGCCTCGACATTCTCTAACCCATTGCAGAATAACCAGTACCGGCCGCAGTGGATCGATTGCCAGGCGGACCTTCCGATTCAGGGAATCGGGACCGGGACTTGCGACCCACGGGTGAATGCGAGTGGTTGTCACAGAACCCGAACGAGGATGATGCACATGGTCCGATGGACCCGAATATCCGCATTTGCAGCGCTCTCCGTCGGCCTGGCGGTCGGCGGCTGCAGCGACAGCACGGCCCCCGACGCACCGGCCACCTTCAAGGTGATGCTGACGGACGGGCCGGCCGAGTACCTGGCCTCGGCGAACGTCCAGATCGACGAAGTCTGGGCGATCCAGGCCGGCGGCCCGCCGATCCAGCTTTCGGCCGACGGCGGATCCTTCGATCTGCTCGAACTGCAGGACGGCGTGATGGCCGAGCTCGCTTCCGCCGAGCTCGATGCTTCGATCCGGATTCTGCAGCTCCGTCTCCACGTGGTGGATGCGGACGTCACGCTCGGTGACGACGGAGAAGGCACCGAGTACATGTTCGCCTCCGGCGGGAATACGCAGGATCTGTTCATCCCCAGCGGTGCGCAGAGCGGGATCAAGATCAACTTGCGCAACTCCGACGGGAACGAGGACGGCGCCGGGGTGGATCTCGTGCCCGGCGAGACGATCCTGGCCGTAGTGGACATGGACGTCGAGCAGAACTTCGTGTTCACCGGCAACGCCTCCGATCCGACCATGCTGCCGGACATCCAGTTCACGCCGCTGCTCCGCGCGACCCTGATGGACGTGGCGGGCAGCATCTCCGGGACCATCACCTATGCGAGCGCTACACCGGACGAGGCGGGCGAATACGCCGACATCGATGCGGTGCTGACGAGCTCCACCGTACCGGTCGAGGAGATGGAGACGGCTACCGCGTCGGCGGTCGCCGATCCGGCCGACGGCACCTACACGATCTACTTCCTGTCGCCCGGCACCTACGACGTGAGCGCGAGCGCGACGATCGATGGGACCCTGTATCCCGTGGCGCCCGTCTCACCGGTCTCCGTCGTCGTCGGCGACGGCGAGAACGTGACTGGAGTGGACTTCACCCTGTAGGGGTGGCGCAGACGGCCCCCGGGCCATTCCTGCAGGGGCGCGTCGGGCGACAAGGGGTCGTCCGACGCGCTTTCCGATTCTACCGGGATGAGGCAAGTTGGGCCCCATGCCCGGCGCGCCGTCCGCGCCCTTGACCCGGCCGATGGGGCTCGCATGATCGCCGACGACAGAAACCCGAATCCTCTTCTGGAGATCGCGCCGTGACCAGCCAGGCCGCCTGGCTCCTCGCCGCGCTGCTGGTGGCTCACTTCGTCGGCGACTACACGCCGCTGGCCACGGCCCGGATGCAGGACGCCAAGTCCGGCGGCAGGCCGATCGCACCGATCGCCGGGCACGCCTTGATCCATGCGCTGCTGGTGGCGGTCGCGGTCCTGGCAATCGCCCGGCCGGGCTTGATGGTCCTGGCTGCCGCCGCCTCGATCGTGTTCTGGACGCACCTCGGCATCGACGTCGTGAGGGGCAGACTCGGGGCACGGAGACCGGAACTGTCCGATCCGACCCGGCAGGCCTTCTGGACGGCCCTCGGGTTCGACCAGCTCCTGCACGGGCTGGTACTGGTGTGGGTCGCCTGGCTGGTGTTCCGGCTGGCGGCCTAGTTGACCTCGAGGAAGCCGCAGGGACACACCTCCACGCACTTCCCGCACTCCTGGCACTGCTCCAGCGTGAGCGTGAAGTAGATCCCGGGGCCCACCTCCTCGAGCTTCGTGAAGCAGCCCGACGTGCAGAACATCTCGCACTGGCTGCATCCGAAGCACGAGCCGCAGGAGAAGCAGCGGCTCGTCTCCTCGAGGAACTGCTCCTCCGTGATCCGACCGGTGACCTCGGCCATCGGGGCCGCGAGGCGCGCCTCCGGGGTCAGTCGCTCCGGCCGCACCGGTGCGCGGGTCTCGTGGAACTCCATGATGATCTCGTCGGCGCCCACCAGCCGCTTGCCGTTCTCCGGCGCCACGGGCGGCGCGAGGCCGCGGAACCGCGCATGCAGCGCCTCGGCGGCGTGCCGTCCCTGGACGATCGCCATGCCGGCGATCCCGAGCCCGAGCGCATCACCGCCGGCCCAGACTCCGTCGCCGACCGCGCCGCCGTTCCCGGTCAGGAACCAGCCGCCGTCCTGGTCCAGGTCCTCGAAGCCCCGGATGTCCGGCGCCTGGGAGACTGCTGCGATCACGGCGGTCACGGGGAGCTCGAACTCCGAACCCGGAATCGGGACCGGGCGCCGACGTCCGGAGTCGTCCGGCTCACCGAGCTCCATGCGCTGCGCGACCAGGGTCACGAGCGCCCCGTCCTGCCGCTCGAGCCGGACCGGGCTCGCGAGCAGCACGAGGTCCACTCCCT
Organism: uncultured bacterium; assembly: GCA_965364445.1. GTDB lineage: Bacteria > Gemmatimonadota > Gemmatimonadetes > Palauibacterales > Palauibacteraceae > Carthagonibacter. Next base: position 6,794 of record CBDTXM010000102.1, read on the forward strand.
CCTCGAGCGCGTCGTCGATCTCGTGCTCGATCGCCGGCATTTCGGTGCGCGAGCGGCGGTAGAGAATCGTCACTTCTGCGCCGAGCCGCCGCGCGGCGCGGGCAGCGTCGATGGCCGTGTTTCCGCCACCGATCACCGCTACGCGCGGCCCGAGCTGCACGGGCTCGCCGCGGTTCACCAGTGAGAGGAACTCGGTGCCGGTCCAGACACCCGGTCCGTCCTCGCCCGGGATTCCGAGCCCTCGTCCCGCCTGTGCTCCGATTCCCAGGTACAGGGCCGCGTGGCGCTGCTTGAGCTCCCGCAAAGTCACGTCGCGGCCGACGGCGGTCTCGAGCTCGATTTCCACGCCGAGCCGCTCGATCTTCTCGATCTCCGCATCCAGGATCGCGGGAGGCAGTCGGTAGTCCGGGATGCCGAAACGCAGCATGCCTCCGGCCGCCTCGCGGCCCTCGTACACCGTCACCCGGTAGCCGCGGCGCGCCATCTGGTAGGCGAACGAGAGGCCCGACGGACCGGCGCCCACGACCCCGACCCACTCGGGGCCGGCCTCGCCGTCGATCGTCGGAAGCGGGATGTCCGCCTCGATCGCCCAGTCGCCGAGGAAACGCTCCATCGCGTTGATGGCAAGCGGTTCGTCGTGCTCGCCCCGGTTGCAGTGCGACTCGCAGGGATGCGGGCAGACGCGCCCGAGCACGCTCGGAAACGGGTTCACGTCGGTGATCATGCGCCACGCCTGCTCGAACGCCTCTTCCTTGGTCAGACCGAGCTTGTCGCGCTGCGCCACCGTACCGATCCAGCCGCGGATGTCGCCGCAGTTGGGGCAGCCGGCCTGGCAGGGGGCCTGTTTCTCGACCTGGCTCGGCCGGTAGGCCGGGGTCAGGCGCCGTCCGTCGATCCCCGTCGTCTCCCCCGGCGAGGCTTTGCTGTCGCTCATTCCGACTCCGATCCCGCGTGCGCGAGCCCGGTGTTGAGCTCGCGAATCCGGCCCGACATGGTCTGAAGGAGATTCACCGCCAGCAGCGGATCCTCCTTGATCCGGCGCAGCAGGGTCTTCTTGTCGATCTTGAGGACTCGTGCGTCGACGAGCGCCCGCACGGTCGCCGAGCGTACTTCGCGCTCGAACAGGGCCATCTCTCCGAAGAAGTCCCCTGTCTCGAGAACGGCGAGTCGCTGCTCTCCCCCGTTCACCTTCTGGACGACTTCCACCTGGCCGGATTGCACTACGTACATGCAGTCCCCGGTCTCACCCTGCTGAATGATCGTCTCGCCCCCGTAGTAGCTCGTGCCGAGGACTCCCTCGCGCATGATCAGGCCGCCTTTCCGTTGCCGGCCGATGGCCGGATCCCGTGCGCCAGGTTCCAGACCAGGCTGCCAATGAACCCCGGGTGCAGGGTGCTGGCGAAGATCGCCTTGTACGGCGCGCTCCCCGTAAACATGTTCCAGAGCACAGAGCTCATGTGAGGCGCTTTTTCCTGCTCCTGCTCGAGGGTCGTCATGCGGAGAATCGCCCGGCGCGAGATCTTCGAGTGCTTGAACAGGGTCGTCACGCCGAAGATGACTTTGCCGATCGCGTTGTCCGAGGAGATCGCCTTGCAGGCCGGCCAGTAGTTCTCCTCGAACGACTCTTCCGACACACCCTGGAACACCGCCGTCGTGGCTGCCGCCTTCGCCGTCCGATAGGCCGCACCGATCCCGTCCTTGTAAAGGCGCGTCACACCGCTGTCACCGATCATCACCACGCGATCGCCGTACGGCCGTTTCGTCGCTCCCATGTTGATCAGGGGCGAGCAGCTGCACACCACCGGCTTCTCGTCGGTCGGGAAGCAGCGGCGGACCGTGGGATCGTCGAGGAAGGCGTGCACCAGCTCCTGATCGAGCTCGTCGCCCAGCATCACCATGGTGACGAACTCGCCCTTCGGAATCAGGGCGGCGAACTCGAGGCGCGGGATGCTGAGCAGGAACACGTGCATCGCGTTCCCCATGATCTCGTGCACGCCCTCGCGGCCCACCTTGAACTCGCAGATGTAGGTGCGGGTGGTCTTCGGCGGCGCGACGCCGGAAGGAGAGTCCTTGAGCATTCCGATGAAGTTGCTGTTCACGCCCGCCGAGACGCAGACGAGGTCGTAGACCGATGCATGTCCGTCGTTCTCGGTGAGCCGGGGACGTCCGTTCTCCCATTCCACGGCCGTGATCAGCTTGGGGCGGACCCGTGCTCCGCGCTCGATTGCCATCTCCTGCAGGTACCCGTCGAAGCTGTCCCATTGCAGGTCGCAGCCCCCACGGGGTCCGTTTCCGCGGTACAGCGCTGCGATGCGGGACTCCCTCGCCGGGCTCTGGATCGCCACGCTCCCCACGTCCATGTGGACGACGTACGACTCGATGCCTCGCTGGACGACCTCGGCCGGGAGATTGATGCCCTCGGCGGCGAGGATCTGCACGAGCGACTCGGAAACGATGCCGCCGCAATGATTACAGCCGGACGGCCCACCTCGGCTGAAGAAACGCGGCTCGAAGATGTCCACCTCGAGATCGAGATCGATCTCATCGGCCATCTTGAGCAGGAAGTAGGCGAAGAACGAACCGGCCGGACCGCCGCCGATCACGGCGACGCGGGAACCGTCCTGCAGTGTCAGATCCGTTCCCTCATCCAGGGGGATGGACGAGAACGAATCGGCGACGGATCGCTGCGAGGGGAGTCTCATCTGCGTATCCTTGCGCCCCGGGAGTGTAACGTTCCGGAAACCTAGGATTCCCGTCGCTGAATGTCCAATCCCGGGCGGGTGCTCCACCGCGGAAAACCGGGGGAGTCGCGGGGGCGGGAGCCATTTCGTAGAATCCCGAACGGCCCATTCCGCCGGCCCCGGAATGCCGGGTCCGGCTTCTCCCCCTAGAGGCAGGGGCATGGAACGCAAACTCGCCGCGATCTTCGCGCTGGACATGGTCTCGTTCTCGCGCCTGATGGAGGC
>CBDTXM010000103.1:0-9275 GCA_965364445.1 uncultured bacterium
AGGGAACGGGTAAGGAAGGTCGGATTCTGAAGTCGGACGTTCAGAAGGCGATCAAGGAACAGGAAGGAAGCTGATTCATGGCGCACAAAAAGGGAGTCGGCTCGAGTCGAAACGGGCGCGACAGCAACCCGAAGTATCTCGGTGTGAAGAAGTACGGTGGCGAGCGAGTGATCGCCGGCAACATCATCGTACGCCAGCGCGGCACGCGCATTCACCCGGGCCGGAACGTAGGGCGGGGGAACGATGATACGCTGTTCGCGCTTTCAGATGGAGTCGTGACCTTCAGCGACCAGCGCGGCGGGCGGAAGATCGTCAGCGTGCTGACCGCCTGAACCCGCGGCGGTCAGAGGGCGGCTCTGCAGGCGGCTGCCGGAGCGGCAGGACCGCCTGAGAAGGCCCCGGACCGATCTGGTGATCGGCCGGGGCCTTCGTGCGTTCGTCCGGTGGATCCGACTCAGGAGCCCTTGAAGTCGGGATCTCGTTTCTCGAGAAATGCTCCGACTCCCTCGTTCTTGTCATCCGTCGAGAACAGCAATCCGAACCAGGCCCTCTCGAACTTGAGCCCCTCGTCCAGCGGCATACGCCGGGCCGCCAGCACCGTTTCCTTGGCTGCCTGGAGCGCGATCGGTGAGCGGGCGGCGATTCCGCGCGCGAGCTCGAGAGTCGCCTCCCGAAGCGCCTCGGGCGGGAAAACCTGCTCGACGAGTCCGATACGAGCAGCCTCGCCGGCTCCGATCAGGTCTCCACTCATGATCAGTCGATTGGCGTGCCCTTCTCCCACGAGGCGAGGAAGCCGCTGCGTTCCGCCGCCGCCGGGTATGATCCCGAGGTTCACTTCCGGCTGGCCGAACTTCGCCTTCTCAGATGCGATCCGCATGTCGCACGCCATCGCGAGCTCGCAGCCGCCTCCGAGACAGTATCCGTTGATCATGGCGATGATCGGCTTGGGGAAATCCTCCATCAGCGAGTAAATGTCCCCGGCCTGCATCGCTCGGTACTGCTCCACGGCTCGCGCATCCTTGAACTCGGCGATGTCGGCGCCTGCAATGAACGCCCTCTCGCCGGCACCCGTGATCACAACGACTCGAACTTCATCATCCGCGGCGAGCTCCCGAAACGCGGCGAACAGAGCCTTTCGGACCTCCGAGTTCAAGGCGTTCATCTTGTCCGGCCTGTTGACCGTGAGAAGCGCGATCCTTCCATCCAGCCTGTCGGTCAGCAATACGTCACTCATGGCGTCTTCCTTGTGATGCGATCAGTCCCAGCGGTAGAAGCCCTCACCGGACTTCTTTCCGAGCTTTCCTTCCTCGACCATGCGTTCCAGCAGCTCGGGCGGGCGGAAGCGATCCCCGCTCAATTCCCCGTGCAGGTAGCGCGCGATCTCGAGTCGAACGTCGAGGCCCACCAGATCCGTGAGACGCAGCGGGCCCATCGGATGACGGTACCCCAGCTCCATGGCGAGGTCGATGTCCTCGGCCGAGGCAACACCCTCCTCTACCATGCGGATCGCCTCGAGACCCAGCGCGACACCGAGCCGGGACGATGCGAACCCCGGACTGTCGCGCACCACGATCGGTCGCTTGCCCAGGTTTGCGGCGAAAGCGCGGGCTCTGTCCACGACGCGCTCCGCGGTACGGTCGCCCCGTACGACCTCGATCAGCGACATGATGTGGACCGGATTGAAGAAATGAAGTCCCACCACCCGCTCCGGTCCGGGAAGGGCGGCGGCGATGGAGCTGATCGAGAGGGACGACGTATTCGAGGCAAGAACCGCATGCGGAGCGATGCCCGCGGCGGCCCGAGCCAGCAGCGCCTGCTTCAGCTCGAGGCGTTCGGGAGCCGCTTCGATGACCATGTCCGCGCCCGACACGGCATCGTCCAGCTCTGAAACGCCGCGGAGGCGCCCGAGCGTCTCGTCCCTGGCATCCGCATCCACTTTGCCCAGCTCGACACCACGCTGGAGGTTTCCGGCGATCCGGTCCAGCGCCGCGGCGATCGCCTCGGGCTCGATGTCGAACAGCCGGGTCTCATGACCCGCACTCGCGCAGACCTGCGCGATGCCGTGCCCCATGGTGCCCGCCCCGAGGACGGCCACGATACCGATGGGCCCGGGGGCCGGATCGCAGGACATCAATCGGAGCCCGGGAGGTCCCCCGGCGGGTCGCTCGACGGATCACCGGGTGGGTAGTCCCACGAGATCGGCTTGCGGCGGATGATGCCAAACGCCTCGAAGCCGAGTTCTTCGGCCAGCTGGTTCGGCTGAGGTTCGAGAGCGCTCGTGAACAGGCGGACCTCCGTGAGTTCCATCTCCCGGGCCCAGCGGTAGGCGGCGTCCAGGAGCCGGCGAAGGTGGCCACGTCCTCGCGCCTCCGGTCTCACGTACGGTGTCTGAAGTCGTCCGAACGAGGGGGGATTGAAGTACGGCACGTTCTTCTCGACGAAACAGGAGATCATTCCGTCGAGCCCGCCATCCGGTCGATCGACGACGAAGACTGAGGAATCCGGTCCCCTCACGTGTCGCTCGAACAGCTCGCGACGCTTCTCGATGGCGTCCGGCGGGATCTTTCGATAGACCGGATTGTTGCGATTTCCGCGGATGTAGTGCGCCCACATCGCCGTGATCTCGTCCAGGTCGTCCGGAGTCGCCTTCCGGACCGTGCACTCGTGTTTCATCGTCCAGCTCCGAAGTTCGGTGCTCGCTTCTCGACGAAGGCCCGGGTGCCTTCAAGGGCGTCATCGGATCGGAAACAGCGGTCCTGCGCGTCGGCTTCGTAGTCCAGCATCTCCCCGATCGTGGAACGGTCGGAGATCCGAATCGCACGCTTGGCGAGGGCGAGAGGCAGCGCCGGCTTCGCGACCAGCCGCTCCGCCCAGTCCCGCGTCAGATCCTGCAGGTCATCGTGCGCGACGACACGATTGAACAGACCGATCTTCTCGGCGTGTTCCGCGTCGATCATCTCCCCGAAGAAGAAGAGCTCCGCGGCGCGAGCCTGACCCACGAGACGCGGGAGCAGCCATGTCCCACCCCAATCGGGGTGCAGGCCGATTCGATTGAAGGTCTGCCCGATCGAGGCCCTGTCAGAAGCGATTCTGAGATCGCACGCGAGAGCCAGATTCGCGCCCCCTCCCGCGGCCGGCCCGTTGATCGATCCGATCACCGGCTTGGCCATCGACGTGACCGCACCGATCACCCGCCGCCCGGCCGTGACCAGCGCGTTTGCCTCGTCGTACTCGCCCCGCTCGAGAAGACCTGACATGTAGCCCACATCGGCACCCGTGCAGAAGGCGCGGCCCCGACCGGTCACGATCACGACCCGGACCTCATCGCGCGCCGCCATCTCCTCGAGGGCGTCGGCGATTTCATCGCGCATCGAGCCGAAGAAAGCGTTCATCTTCTCGGGTCGATTCAGGGTGACCGTTCCCACGCCTCCCGAGACATCCGAAAGGACATGCGGCTCCGAGCTCATTCGCCGGCCTCCGAGTGCACGATCGTGGCGATGCCCTGTCCCACGCCGATGCACATCGCCACCAGCCCGGTGCGCGCATCGCGGCGTCGCATCTCGTGAACCAGCGACGTGAGCAGCTTCGCGCCGGTGCATCCGAGCGGATGCCCGAGGGCGATCGCACCACCGTTCACGTTCACCTTCGCCGGGTCCATGCCGAGCTCCCGCATCACCGGAATCGCCTGCGCCGCGAAGGCTTCGTTGAGTTCCACGAGATCGATCTCCTCCAGGGTGAGCGCGGCACGCTCGAGCGCCTTTCGCACGGCGGGAACCGGGCCGATTCCCATGAGATCGGGTTCCACGCCGGCGACGGCCGAGGCCCCGATCCTGGCAAGAGGCTCGAGACCGAGCTCGGTCGCGGTGGCGCGACTGGCCAGCAGCAGGGCGGCCGCACCATCGTTGATCCCCGAGGCGTTTCCGGCCGTGACCGAACCGTCGGTGCGGAATGCGGGGCGAAGGCGCGCCAGGGCCTCGGCTGTGACTCCGGATCTCGGGTGCTCGTCACGGTCGACGATGACCGGCTCTCCCTTCCGCTGCGGCACCGGTACGGGCACGATCTCGTCGGCGAATCTGCCTGCGGCGATCGCGGCTGCAGCACGCCGCTGGCTCTCCACCGCGAAGGCATCCTGCTCCTCGCGCGTGACTCCGGCCATCGCCGCCACGCGTTCCGCCGTCTCTCCGAGCGACACGGTCCACTCCGGGCTCATGGCGGAATTCGTGAACCGCCAGCCGACGGTGGTGTCAGCTGTCTCGGGAGCGCTGCGCGGGAATCCGCTCGCGGGCTTGAGCATCACCCAGGGAGCTCGCGACATGCTTTCGACGCCCCCCGCGACGAACAGGTCGCCTTCGCCGCAGCGGATGGCCCGGGCGGCCGTGACCACGGCCTCGAGCCCGGAGCCGCACAGGCGATTGACGGTCAGACCCGCCACCTCCACCGGAAGCCCCGCGAGAAGCGCCGCCATGCGCGCGACGTTGCGGTTGTCCTCGCCCGCCTGATTCGCGCAGCCCATGACCACGTCTTCGATCCGGTCGGCCGGGATGCCCGTCCGTTGCACGACCTCGCGGATCACGCCTGCCAGCAGATCATCGGGGCGGATCGTGGCCAGAGCACCTCCGTGCCGACCGACCGGGGTGCGGAGCGCCGCACAGATGAGGGGATCGCGATCGGACCGCGTCACGTCAGGCTCACCCATATGCTCTTCGTCTGCGTGTACTCCTCGAGCGCCTGGCGTCCGAGGTCACGGCCGAATCCGGAGGCCTTGAAGCCGCCGAACGGCGAGCCCGGGTCGTACCGGTTGTACGTGTTCACCCAGACCGTGCCCGCGCGCACGCCGGCCGCGAACCGGTGCGCCTTGCCCACGTCGCGGGTCCAGACGCCCGCGGCCAGACCGTAATCGGTCTGGTTCGCCCGGGTGATGGCGTCGTCCAGGTCTTCGAACGGCATGGCCGCGAGGACCGGTCCGAAGATTTCCTCCCGGGCGATCTTCATCTCGGGCGTGACCTCTGCGAACAGCGTCGCCTCGACGTAGTAACCACGGCCGTCCACGCTGGTGGCGTTGCCTCCGGCGAGCACCTCCGCGCCTTCCGCCTTGCCGGACTCGATGTATCCCAGCACCCGCTCATGCTGCGCCTTCGAGACGAGAGGCCCGAGCCGGGTCTTCGGCAGCATCGGATCGCCGACCGTGGTCGCAGCAGCCCGCTCGGCGAGCATCGCGAGGAATTCGTCACGGATCGGCGCTTCGACGAACAGGCGGGACCCTGCGGCACACACCTCTCCCTTCCCGTAGTAGATCCCGGTCGTAACCCCGCGCACGGCCGCCTCGAGATCTGCGTCGGCGAACACCACGTGCGGCGACTTGCCACCCAGTTCCAGGGAGAGCTTCTTGAGGGTCCGGGCCGCCGTCTCCATGACCGTGCGACCCGTCTCGGTCGAGCCGGTAAAGGCGATCTTGTCGACCCCGGGGTGCTCGACCAGTGCCTGGCCGGTTACGCTTCCCCGGCCAGGGATCACGTTCAGGATGCCCGGGGGGAATCCGACCTCCAGGGCCAGCTCTCCCAGCAGCAGAGCCGTGAGCGGGGTCTCTTCGGCGGGCTTCAGGATGACGGCATTCCCGCACGCGAGCGCCGGAGCGACCTTCCACGAGGCAAGGTTCAGCGGGAAGTTCCACGGTACGATCGCCCCCACCACGCCCAGCGGCTCGCGGCGTGTGTAGTTGAGGAACGGACCCGATACCGGGATGACATCGCCGGCGAGTTTGTCGGCCCAACCCGCGAAGTAACGGAGATTCGCCACCACGAAGGGGATGTCGATCTTCGAAGATTCGAACAGCGGCTTCCCGTTGTCTCGCGTCTCGGCTTCCGCGATCGCGGGCAGGTTCGCCTCGACGGCGTCGGCGAGCTTCCAGAGCAGTTCGGCGCGGCGGTGTACATCGAGGTCGCGCCAGCTCGGATTCTCGAAGGCCTCGCGCGCCGAGCGAACGGCGGCATCGACCTCGTCGGGGCCGGCTTCCTCGATCTCGGCGATCACCTCCTCGGTGGCGGGATTCACCGTCTCGAATCGATCGTGGCCGTCGGTCCACGCGCCGTCGATCAACAGTTTCGTGCGCAGCTTCATCTTCTGTCGGTTCCCGGCTGGAGGGGAGGGACCGCGACGGTCGCCGCGGTCCCGGTTTCCAATGTCATTCGCACAGGGCGACCGTCCGCCCTTCGCGTCGCTACTTTCCGGTGAACTCCGGCTTTCTCTTCTCCACGTACGCATCGAGGCCCTCGCGAGCGTCGGAGCCCTGGAAAAGCAATTGCTGCAATTCGCGCTCGATGGCCAGACCCTCGCTGAACGGGACCTCCACGCCACTGCATACGGCGCGCTTGATCCGACCCACCGCGCCTGACGCCTTGTTCGGCGGAACGAACTGCTTTGCGTATTCCATGACCTGGTCGAAGAAGTCCTCCGACTCGTAGATCTTGTTCACGAGGCCCAGGCCGAGCGCCTCCTCGAACTCGAAGGTCGAGCCCTCGGCCATCAGCTCGATCGCTCTCGACTTCCCGAGCAGCCGTCCGAGCCGCTGGGTTCCACCGGTCCCCGGGAGCACGCCCAGCGTGACCTCCGGAAGACCGATCTTCCCTCCGCCCTGCTTCGCGATCCGCAGGTCACAGGCGAGTGCGATCTCGAGGCCGCCTCCGACCGTGTGACCGTTGAGCGCCGCGATCACCAGCTTCGGCGTCTGCTCCAGCCGGGTCAGCGTCTCGTTGGCGTGCAGGCAGAAATAGTACTTGAAATAGGGGTCCGAGGTCTGGAGCATCCGGATGTTCGCGCCCGCGCTGAAGAACTTCTCGCCCTCGCCGCGGATCACGATCACGTGCACGTCCTCGTCGAAGCGTGCCTTGACGATCGCGTCGTCGAGGTCGCGCATCATTTCGTGCGTGTACGTGTTCGCGGGCGGGTCGTCCATCGTCATCACCGCGACGCCGTCCTGCACCTCGTACCGTATCAGCTTGTCGGCCATCTTCGTCTCATCTCCCGCTCTGGTGGGTCCGTTCAATCGGCAGCCAAAAAAGCTAGCGGCCGATAACGGGGAATGACAGTCCGGGCAAACTCTTGGGCAGGTCGTGCGACGGGGCTATCATACGCACATGGAAAGAGCTTCAAGGGTTGCCGCCTCTCTGTTCGTCGCGGCCGGACTCGCCAGCGCAGGTCTTTCGGCAGGCGTCGGAGCACTGAGCGGCGCCTTTCAATCCCCGCCGGTCGTCTACCGGATTCCGGTGCAGGGAGCGGTCGAGCTCGGACTGGCGCCGTTCGTGGAGCGCGCCCTGGGTGAAGCCGAGGATGCCGGTGCCCGGATCGCCGTGCTGGAGATCGACACACCGGGGGGGCGAGTGGATGCCGCCTGGCAGATCGTCGACGCGCTGCGGGAGGCAGGCATACCGACCGCCGCCTACGTGAATCACCGGGCCCTGTCCGCCGGCGCGATGATCGCCCTCGCGGCGGACGAGCTTTACATGCGCCCCGGTTCGAGCATCGGGGCGGCCACCCCCGTCGATTCGAAGGGGAACAGGGCGTCGGAAAAGATGGTCAGCGCGATGCGCGCGGAGTTCCGTTCGCTCGCTGAGGACCGGCAGCTCGATCCCCGTATCGGTGAGGCCATGGTCGACGAATCGATCGCGATCGATGGGCTCGTGGAGGAAGGCAAGCTCCTCACGCTGACCACGGAGGAAGCGGTCCGGGTCGGAGTCGCGAACGGAACGGCGGAGAGCTGGGAGGAGCTGCTCTCCGTCGCCGGGGCGCCGGGCGCCGGGACCGTCGAGGTGCAATCGAACTGGGCCGAGAAGCTGGTCCGATTCCTTACCCACCCGGTGCTGGCGCCGATGCTCCTCAGCCTGGGATTCCTCGGGCTGCTCGTCGAGATCAAGACGCCCACGTTCGGTCTCGCCGGCGGCGTGGGCATTCTCTGTCTCGCCGCGTTCTTCGGGGCACGCTGGCTGGTGAATCTCGCCGGGATGGAAGAGGTACTTCTGCTCGGCGCCGGTGTAGTGCTGGTGGCCCTCGAGATTCTCGTCGTCCCGGGCATAGGCGTGGCGGGAGTGCTCGGTAGTCTCGCGATCCTCGCGAGCGTCACCCTCAGCATGGTCGGAAGCTATCCAACGATGAATGAAGTGATAGGTGCACTCGGAATCGTCGCGGTCTCCATCCTGGCCCTCGGGCTGCTCGCATTCGGCGTCCTTCGGCACATTCCGCACAGCCGGGGCATGTCCGGGATCTTTCTGAAGCGCTCGACCAGCCGGGAGACCGGCTACCTCTCGGCGCCGGACATGTCGGGCATGGTGGGAGCGTCGGGCATGGCGCTCACCGACCTGCGGCCCTCGGGCACGGCCCGCTTCGGGGACGACCGGGTTGACGTCGTGACGGAAGGACCGTGGATCGAAGAGGGTACGAAGGTCAAGGTCGTGCGGGCGGGAGTCTCCGGTCTCGTCGTGCGCGAGATCTCTGACGCAGCAGAAGCTTAAGGGGAACGGACGAAATGAACGACGCAACGGCAGTCGGCGCGATTCTCATCGCGATAGCGGTCATACTCGGATTCCTCGTGATCAGCTGGGCGGTACCGATCCGGCTGTGGATCGAGGCCATGGCGAGCGGCGTGCACGTCGGGCTCGGAAGCCTGATCGGAATGCGACTTCGAAAGGTGAGCCCGCCGGCCATCGTGCGCCCGATGATCGCGGCGACGAAAGCGGGGCTGACTCTCGATGTCAACGAGCTGGAGGCACACTACCTCGCCGGCGGCGACGTGGCCCGAGTGGCCAACGCGCTGATTTCGGCCGACAAGGCGAACATCGACCTGGGCTTCGAACAGGCGGCCGCGATCGACCTGGCCGGTAGAGACGTGTTCGAAGCGGTGCAGGTCTCGGTGAACCCGAAAGTGATTCAGACGCCGAAGGTCGCCGCCATGGCGAAGGACGGCATCCAGCTGATCGCCGTGGCGCGGGTCACGGTGCGGGCGAACATCAACCGCCTGGTCGGCGGGGCCGGCGAAGAGACGATTCTCGCACGGGTCGGGGAGGGAATCGTGAGCACGATCGGCTCGGCAGACTCCCACAAGGCGGTGCTCGAGAATCCCGACAAGATCTCGAAGACGGTTCTGGCGAAGGGTCTCGACAGCGGGACCGCGTTCGAGATCCTCTCGATCGACATCGCGGATGTGGATGTGGGGAAGAACATCGGGGCGGAGCTGCAGATCGACCAGGCCGAGGCGGACAAGCAGATCGCCCAGGCCAAGGCCG
>CBDTXM010000104.1:0-9227 GCA_965364445.1 uncultured bacterium
TCCTGCGTCGGGGATCCTGTCCTTCTCACCTTCTGGCGATCCGCGATGAAGCCGTTCCAGACGCTTCCGCTCATCGAAGATCGGGTCGTCGACGCGTTCGAATTCGGTATCGAGGAGATCGCTCTCGCCTGTGCCTCGCATGGAGGGACCGAGGCCCACGTGGAGGTCGTCGGGCGGATGCTCGAGGCGCTGCAGGTCGATGCCGAGGCACTGCACTGCGGCGCCCACGCTCCTTTCGATCCCGATTCCGCGTTCCGGCTTCGCTGTGCCGGTCGCGAGCCGGGTCGGATCCACAACAACTGTTCGGGAAAGCACGCGGGCATGCTGGCGCTGGCACGTCACCACGGTTGGGACGCCGACGGCTACTGGCACCTCGATCACCCGGTGCAGGATCGGATCCGGATCGCGCTCGAGCCGTGGATGGACATCGATCCGGAGGCGCATGAATGGGCCCTCGATGGCTGCGGCGTGCCCACGCCCCGGCTTCCACTGCGGGAGATGGCGAGGGCCTATGCACGCCTGGTTCGCAGTGCAAGGGACGGACGGCCGGACGCCGCAGCCGTTGTCAGAGCGATGACGCAACGGCCCGATCTCACTTCGTCTCCGGGTCGGGCCCCACTCGTCCTGATGGAAGCCACCGGTGGGCGGTTGCTGGCGAAGGAAGGCGCAGAGGGCGTGCTCTGCCTCGCCTCGGTCGAGGATGACTGGGGCATGGCGGTCAAGGTCGAGGATGGCGGGCTGCGCGCCGTCGGGCCCGCGGTGGTCGCGGTCCTGGAGGAAGCCGACATGATTACGAGGGGCGAGCGACGTGCGCTGGAGTCGCTGCAGGATTATCCGATCAGGAACACCCTTGGCGCCGAGGTAGGTCGCGTCCGGGCTCGCGTTACCGCCAGCGAGGGTCTCACGAGGAGACAGGAGCGGGGGCGTACTGAACTGGAAGGGAAGGGTGGGCCGTGAGCCCGGAGCCCGCGTTTCACAGAGAGCCCGGGCTGGACCTGCTCGTCGAGATGTCGGCGAGTCTCGCAGCGCGCGACACGCAAGCTCTCGACTCGGCGCTCACGCGAGCGGAGAAGGTGTGCGAACCGTCGCAGGTCGAGGAGGCGCTGCTGCAGAGCCACCTGTTCCTCGGGTACCCGGCGGCGCTGACTGCGCTGGGCAGGTGGCGTTCGATTGCCGCGGTCGCCGCTACCGACCTGGATGACCTGGGCAGTCCCGAGCGTGTGGATGCATGGACGTCCCGGGGAGAGAAGATCTGCGAGAGGGTGTACGGCCGGGCCTACGAGAAGCTGAGAGCCAACGTGGCGCGGATTCACCCCGCAATGGACCGCTGGATGATCACGGAGGGCTACGGCAAGGTGCTCGGACGGCCGGGGCTCGACCTGCGGATTCGCGAACTCTGCATCGTCGCCATGCTGGCTGCCACCGGGTGGGAGCCGCAGCTCCATTCGCATCTGCGTGGCGCTCTGCACGCCGGAGCCCGACCCCCGGAGGTCGAGGCGGCCCTCGAAACGGGCCTCCGATTCGCCGGGGAGGAGGAGGCTGCGGCGGCCCGGGCTCTATGGAGGAGGGTCGCCCACGCACACGGAAGCGAGGTGCCGGATGTTCGTTGATCTGGCCAGGATCAGGGTGAAGGGGGGAGCAGGAGGCGCTGGGGCCGTCGCCTTCCGAAGGGAATCAGGTGTTCCCAAGGGAGGGCCCTCGGGGGGAAACGGGGGACGGGGTGGGGATGTGATCCTGGTGGCCGATCCCTCGCTCGATACGCTGCTCGACTACAGCTATCGCGAGAATTACGCGGCGGGCCGGGCCGGACATGGCGAGGGCAGCAACCGCACGGGCAAGAGCGGCGACGATCTCAGGCTCCCGGTCCCGCTCGGTACCATCGTTCGGGACGCGGACAGTGGCGAGCGGATCGGCGAACTGCTCGAGGCCGGGCAGGAGATCACGGTGGCGCGTGGAGGGAAGGGGGGGCGCGGAAACGCCTCGTATGCGACCTCGACGCACCAGGCCCCCAGAGAGTGGCAGCCCGGGGAGTGGGGCGAGGAGCGCAGGATCGAGCTGGAGCTCAAGCTGATCGCGGATGTGGGGCTGGTCGGGGAGCCGAATGCCGGCAAATCCACACTTCTCGCCTCCGTTTCGGCCGCCAGACCGAAGGTAGCCGACTACCCGTTCACGACCCTGCAGCCGAATCTCGGCGTCGTCGGACTCTCGGGGGGGCGCTCGTTCGTGATCGCCGACATTCCGGGCATCATCGAGGGGGCCGCCGAGGGAAAGGGGCTCGGAACCCAATTCCTCCGGCACATCGAGCGGACTCGCACGTTGTTGCTGCTCGTTCCGCTGGATGCACCCGATCCGCAGGCGACCTACGATCTACTGCGAGGCGAGCTGGCCGGACACGACGCGACCCTGGGGAGGATCCCGCATGCCGTGATGCTTTCCAAGTCCGACCTGATTTCATCCGATGATCGCCCGCCTTCGATCGAGGCACCCGATGCCTGGGGCGTGTACGTAGCCTCCTCGGTGTCGCGGTCTGGAATTCCGGAGCTGGTCGAGGGTCTGTGGACAGAGGTGGAACGGGTCAGGGCGATGGAATCCCCGGGCGGAGACGGCGAGGGAGGGAGCGACCTCGACGCCTTTCCCGAGATGGAGGAGTGGAGACCCTGACGCGCGCTTCGGTGTCCGGGCTCCGAACCTCGGGCGGCCGTCGGCCCCGAGTTCCCTCGCTCGACAATGAGAGTCGTTCCGCCATCGTGCTGGATTCCGTGCCGGGCCTGGGCCCCCGTGCCTTCCTCACCCTGATCGAAACTCACGGAACGGCGAAGGCGGTCCTGGAAGCGGCGAATCGCGACGACCTGTCCGAGAAGCTGCCTCCGAAGTTGCGGGCCGCTCTGATCCGGGCCGCCCGAGAAGAGTCGGTCCTTCAGGACTTCGCCCTGCCGGAAGGCAGTACCGTGGTTCCGTACAGCTCGTCACGATACCCGGCCGGACTGAGGCGTCTGGCGCGACCACCGCTCGCCCTCTTCGTCCTCGGTCCCCTCGAGCCCGACCAGCCACGAACGATCACGATCGTCGGCACGCGTGCGGCGACGGAGTACGGTCGCCGAACCGCGCATCGATTGGCCGGAGAACTGGCGGATGCCGGTTGGCGCGTCGCCAGCGGCATCGCCAGGGGGATCGATGCCGCGGCGCACAGGGGAGCGCTCGAGGCGGGGGGAGAGACCGTAGGTGTGCCGGGGTGCGGCTTCGATCACGTTTACCCGGCCGCACACCGCGATCTCTATCGCGAGCTGGCCCGCCGCGGCCTGCTGCTGAGTGAGCACCGACCTTCCGTTCGACCCGCCAGGGGTCTGTTTCCGCGGCGCAACCGAATCCTCGCCGGGCTGGCCCGGGCCGTGGTGGTCGTGCAGGCCGGTGAGCGCAGCGGCGCTCTCATTACGGTGGCCCGGGCACAGGAGATCGATGTCGAGGTCCTGGCGGTTCCGGGCCCCGTTGATCTTCCGGCGAGCAGGGGCGTAAACGAGTTGCTCCGCGATGGCGCCGGAGTGGCTACCAACGCCTCCGATGTACTGTCCATGCTCGGTGAGGAAACCGGCGCCTACACCGGTTCCCAGCGTGCGGCGCTGCCAGGTTCCGGCGGAGAAATCGAGGGACCCGAGGCGGTCCTGTGTTCCCTTCTCGGACCCGAGGGCCTCCACGTCGATGCGATCTCGGCCCGCTCCGGACTCGGAATCTCGCAGACGCTGGCCCTGCTCGGTCGTCTCAGCCTGGAAGGCCGTGTGCGAGCCCTGCCGGGCGGTCGCTACGCATCGGCCGGCTGATCCGATGCAGTCGCGGGACGCTGTCTCGGCTCTGGCGCTCTACGTGCACGTGCCCTTCTGTGCCCGCAGGTGCCATTACTGCGACTTCGCCGTCACCCGGGCCGAGGAGCCGCCGATCGAAGAGTGGCTGGTCTCGATCGAAGCGGATCTCTCGGAGTGGCGTCGGGAGTCGGGGGGGGCGGACCAGCCCTGGCTCGATACGATCTTCGTCGGAGGCGGCACGCCTACCCTGCTGGGAGGGCGGGGAATGGAGGGACTCGGTGAAATACTGGCCGGGCATTTCCGCTGGGACGCGGATGCGATCGAATGGACCGCGGAGGCTAACCCGAATTCACTCACGGCCGCGACGGCGCTGGCGTGGCGTGCAATCGGCGTGAACCGGCTCAGCATCGGCGTCCAGTCCTTCGACGACAGGGCGCTGAAATGGCTCGGACGCCTGCACGATGGTCGGGAGGCGCGGGAAGCTCTGGAGCGGGCGGTCAAGGCGGGGTTCGACGATCTCAGTCTCGATCTGATCTTCGGACTGCCGGAAGAGATCGAGCGGTCCTGGCAGACGGACCTGCAACACGCCGTGGAGTCGGGTGTCCCGCACCTGAGCACGTACGGGCTCACGGCGGAGCCTCACACGCCACTCGGCCGGAATGTGGCACGGGGCCGCGTTGCCCTGGCTGACCAGGAAAGGTACATGCGAGAGTATCACACTGCAGTAGATATACTTGGGGCAAATCACTTCACCCAGTATGAAGTATCCAGTTTCGCACAATCCGGTTACGAGTGCCGACACAACTGGCACTACTGGATCGGGACGGAGTACCTTGGCGTCGGTCCGTCAGCCCACAGCTACATTCGGGGCCAGAGGATCTGGAACGTCCGGGACTGGAAGGCGTATCGGTCGGCGGTCCTCGCGGGCGAATCCGTTCGCGAGGACCGGGAGAGACCGTCGGCGGAGCAGCGGCGCCTGGAGGAGCTGTGGCTGGGCCTGCGGACGCGGCGGGGAATTGATCTCGACGCGTTCGGCATACCGTCGGCGACCGTCGACGGGTGGATCTCCGAGGGTTGGGCGAGCAGACAGGGGACGCGAGTCAGACTCACGCCCGGCGGCTGGCTGCTGCTGGACGAACTGGTCGCCGAATTGGCGGCGCGAACGACAAAGGATGAGACACGGTGAGCGGCCCGATCAGCACAAGTGGCGTCACCCCGGGCGATCGGGAGGCGCTGAGCGAGCGCGAGAAACAGGTGCTCCAGGCGGTGGTCGATGCGTACATCGACTCTGCCCAGCCGGCCGGTTCCCGACGAATCGTCCGCCAGTTCGAACTCGGGGTCTCACCGGCTACGGTGCGTAACACGATGGCGGATCTCGAGTCCAAGGGCTTCCTGACCCATCCGCACACGTCGGCCGGTCGGATGCCGACCGACCTGGCATATCGCTACTACGTGGATGAGTTGATGGGCCCCCGGAATCTGACGCCGGGCCAGCGTGCCCGTCTCGAGAAGGAGCTGGTCGGCGGCTCGCCGCCCAACGAACTCCAGTCGCTGGTTCAGCGCGCGGCCACGGTGCTCGGGCTGCTGACCGGAGAACTGGGTCTCTCGGTGGGTCCCCTGCTGGCCGAGGCGGTCCTCCAGAGACTGGACCTCGTGCCCGTACACTCCGAGAAGGCGCTGCTGGTGCTCACCCTCGAGTCCGGTGTCGTACGCACGGTCTACGTGGATCTGCCCACGGCATTGCCCGCTGCAACATTGAGCGCGCTCGCTGCGGTCCTCAACGAACGGCTGGCGGGTGGATCCCTGCGCGAGATTCACGGCACACTGACGGAGCGGCTGCGCGATATCCAGTTGCCCGATGCCTCGGCCAGTGAATTCGTGAACATCTTCGTGCAATCCGGTCCCGAGATCTTCGAATGGGCACTCAGCGGCCAGGATGTGCACCTCGGCTCGCTTTCCGTGCTGGCCGATCAGCCCGAGTTCAACAGCGGCGACCGGCTGCGGGCCTTGATGGAGCTGGCGGAAAAGCGTGAGTTGCTGGCCTCCGTGTTGCATCAACGGGGATCCGCTGAAGGACCCCAGATCACGATCGGCGCGGAACATGGTGCGCCGGAGCTGGCGGGTCTCACGATCGTGACAGCCTCGTACTCCGTCGGGCAACTGGCCGGCGTGGTCGGAGTAATCGGGCCGACTCGCATGCCCTACGAGAAGATCGTCGCCGTGGTGGACACGACCTCGTCGCTTGTTTCGAGCCTGCTGGAGGATTGAACGCAGCTCAAAGGCAGTGTGCGCGAGGGAACCGATGACTGTTGTGCCCGGTCCGAGCGGCTGGAACCGGATGCGGCCCTGCAACGAAGAGAGCGGATGACGGACTATTACGAGCGTCTCGGGGTGTCCCGGGACGCGGATATGAGCGAGATCAAGAAGGCGTATCGGCGCCTCGCAATGGACTCGCATCCGGATCGCAACAGCTCCCCCGACGCTGAGGATCGATTCAGGGAGGTCACCGAGGCCTACGAGATCCTCAGGGACCCGGAGAAGCGAGCCCTCTACGACCGGTACGGAGAGGCTGGCGTCAAGCGGGGAGCTGGGGGCGGACCCGGCTTCGGAGGCTTCGATTTCGCAGACGCTTTCGAAGTCTTCATGCGCGAATTCGGCGGCATGTCAGGACTCGGAGACCTGTTTGGCGGCCGGGCCAGGCCATCTCGGGGACCCCGGCGAGGCAGCGACCTGCGGATGCGGCTGTCGGTCTCACTCGAGGAGGCGGCGCGCGGCGCGCAGCGAAGTGTGCGGGTCAAGGTCCTCGATCCGTGCGAAGCCTGCGACGGTACGGGCGCCGAGGCGGGTACCCGTCCCGAGCGATGCACGACCTGCGGCGGCGCGGGCCAGGTGCGTCAGGTCCAGCGCTCGATGCTCGGGCAATTCGTCAGCGTGCGCCCGTGTCCGTCCTGCAACGGCGCCGGGGAGTCGATCTCTTCGCCGTGCGGCCAGTGCGGAGGGGAGGGTCGGCGGAAGGTCGAGCGAATGATCGAGCTCGAGATCCCGGCTGGCGTTTCGACGGACGACTACCTGAAACTGAGCGGAAAGGGCAACGCCGGTGCCTCTGGCGGTCCCCGAGGAGACATGCTCGTCCTGGTGGACGTCGAGACCGATCCGGCATTCGAGCGTCACGGTGACGATCTGGTGACCAACCTGGCCGTGACCATGAGTCAGGCCGCGCTCGGCGACGAAGTCGAGGTGCCGACGATCATCGACGGAACGGCCCGACTCAAGGTTCCAGCGGGTGTCCAGAGCGGGCAGGCATTGCGGCTGCGCGGGAAAGGGATGCCCCGGCTGCGCGAAAACGGCAGGGGCGACCAGATCGTACGCATACTCGTCTGGACTCCTACCCAGCTGTCGAAGGAAGAGACCGAGCTGTTCGAGAAACTGCGGGCAGTGGAGAGCCCTGCGCCCGAACCGGACGTCGAAGAGCCGGGGTTCTGGGAGCGGGTCAAGCGTGCATTCACGGCCTGAGAGCCAACTCCTCGGTCGCGTCAGGGAGGTTCGGAGTTGCGCCTTCGGCGCGGCCGCAGCAGATCTTCCAGGTCGCCGGACGTCCAGCGCCCGGCGCGCAGTCACCCCCGGCCGGGAGGCGAGATGGACGAAGGCGTTCGCGGACGGCCCACCGCGGTCGAGTTCGATCCGTACTACGGGCGCTACATAGACCGGATCGTGGCGCCGGACATTCTGACAGCGCTGCAGGAACAGCAGGTCGAGATCGCCGACTTCCTGGCGCAGCTGGATCCGGCGATGGCCGATCACAGCTATGCCCCGGGGAAGTGGACGACCCGGCAGGTCCTGAACCACGTCTGCGATACCGAGAGGATCTTCGCCGCCCGCGGACTCTGCATTGCCCGCGGGGAGACCGCATCTCTTCCAGGGTTCGATGAGAACGCGTACGCTGACGCTTCCGCGGTGGACGATCGGCCCCTTTCGGCGCTCGGCCGCGAGTTCGACCTGTTGCGGGGCGCGACGATCTGCATGTTCGAAGCGTTCGACGAGCCGGCGTGGCATCGCGTCGGGAACGCCAACGGGTCACCGGTCTCCGTCCGGGCGATTGCCTGGATCCTGGTGGGACACGCGGATCACCATCTGAACGTGATTCGTGAGCGGTACCTGGAGGTTCGATGAACGACTCCACGACCTCAGGAGGACTGACCACGGGAGGACGAGCCGTCCCGCGACTCGCGAGTTTCGCCGCCGGCCTGGGGATGGCCTGGTTCTCCTTCCTCACGATCCAGCACTTCTTCGAGGCGAATTATCCGGACTCCATCTATGCCGGCTCGTTCTGCGACATCAGCGCCTTCTTCAACTGCAACAGCTCGGCCTATTCCGCGCTCTCGGTATTCATGGATGTGCCGCTGGGCGTGCCGGGCCTGGTGATCGGAGCGCTCGTCATGCTCGGGGCGGTCTTCCCCTCCGAAGCGTTCGAGCGGACGAATCGATTCGTTGCCCTGGTGAACGGGATCGGCGTCGTCGCCCTCTTCCTGTTGTCGGTATTCGTTCTCGGAAGCCTGTGTCTGCTCTGCACGGGGTACTACGTGGCGTCGTTGATCAGCCTCTGGTTGTTCTGGAAATACGCACCGGGCCGAGGCGAGTGGCGGCCGGGCAGCAGAATCGTCCGCTGGTTCCATCCGTCGCTGCTCCATCTCGCCGCGTTTGCGCTGTTCGGGATCGCCACGGCCTGGGGCTTTGCCGAGTATCACGAGGTGCGCCGCGACGCACAGATGGGCGGGGCAAGCGCTCGCTTCGTGCGTCAGTACTTCGAACTGCCGGAAGTCGAGTGGCCCAGCGCGATCTCGCCGTTCCGCACGGCCAGCGGGACCACGAGATTCTATGAGGCCCCGATCCAGATCGTGGAGTACGCCGATCTCCTGTGCTCCGATTGCCGGATCCTGCATGAACAGTTGAAGCGACTGAAACCCGAGTTCGAGGGCAAGCTGAACGTCGCGTTTCAGTTCTTTCCGCTCGATGCCGAGTGCAACGACGTGGTCCAGAAGGACAAGCACCCGGGAGCCTGCGACCTGTCGTACATGGCCGCGCACGATCCCGACCTGTTCCCGGTCGTGCACGAGCGCGTATTCGACAATTTCGAAGCAGCCAAGGACCCTGCATGGCGCGACGCCCTGGCACAGGAGCTGGGTCTGGAAGACGCGGTGAACGATCCGGTCACCATTGCGGCCGTCCAGCGTCTGATCGAGACGGGCCGGGAGTACGACCGGACTTCGGACGAATACGCGCACGGCATTCGTTCAACGCCGACGATGATCATCAACAACCGGATGGTCATCGGGACGTTTCCGGACGCTCAGATGCGTGCGCTGTTCCAGGCACTGATCGACGAAGCGGAAGAGGGCGATCGAGGCTTTCTCGAGAACTGGGTCGACTAGC
>CBDTXM010000105.1:0-9073 GCA_965364445.1 uncultured bacterium
TCACGCGGTGACGGAGGCGACTGACGAACAGGAAGTGACCGAGGTGGTTGTTGATCCCTCGGACGTTTTCGCCTGTGACAACGTCTCGTCTGATCGCGTTCGTGGAATCGCTGAGCGAATTGCCCAATGGAAAGGGCTCGCAAAATTGCCGGCCTGTCGCATCCAAATCACCGAGCGGGCGACGTCGTGCACCGCCTGGTGGAAGACGTGCTCGCCCGCCGCACCCGGGCCCTGATCCTCGACGCGCGAGCGAGCGTTGCGGCCGCGCCCGTGGTGGCGCGCCTGATGGCCGAAGAGCTTGGACGGGATGCGGCGTGGGTCGAGTCCGAGCTGGAGGCCTATTCTGAGCTGGCCGGCGGCTACCTTCTCGGTTGAATCACGAGCCCGGCGCGCACGGATAGGCGATCTCGCGGTCCACGAACAACACACTCGAAGCCGTGCTCGGCACGCTGACCGCGACCGCCGGAGTCGTGACGACATCGGTCGTGATGCATTCGATGCCCGGCGTCGCTTCCTCGACCACCACGTACATCGCTCCATCCTGCTGCGCCGCTTCGAGCACCGAGATCGTGTAGCCACCTGAGGTTCGCTCGCCCATCGAGGCGAAGACAACCATGCGGCTGCCGAAGTCGATCTCCGGCACGGGCGGCTTCGGCATGACCATGGCCTGCATCTCGGCCCACAATTCCGCCCACTCGGCGGCATCTGCGATCACTTCCCGGCGCCTCTCCCGGATCCCGCTGATCGGCGTCGTCACCTCCTGCACGACATCGAACGCCACGACCTGTGCGTTGGGTGGAACGTCGCTGGCGGTCCCCGTTCCCGGAGCCGGACTCACCGGGTCGTCGCTCGAGCAGGCGGCGACGGTGAACACGAAAGCTGCCGCCATTACCGCCGCGTTCGATTTTGCCCTGATTCCCATCATCGCTTCGTTTCCTCGCTCCAGCGGTGTCTCGGCTTCGGCTCGAGCCCTGCATGCAGCCTCGAGCGCCGTCGGTGCTTTCTACCTCGGAATGCACGAGGGGTGCCACGTCCGCGGCACCCCTCGAACAACGCATTGACCGGCATCCGGCGACTCACGCCGGAACCGGTGGATCAGTCGGACACGGTGTCCCCGATGTTGATCCGTCCCTTTCCGTAGTACGGATCGGTTCCGCGCTGACCCAGATCATCGGCGCCCTTCTGGATCGCCGCCTTGATCCGTCCGGGATTCCTGCCGTACTCCTCGACGAGAAGCGCAGCGAGTCCTGCCACGTGCGGCGAGGCCATGCTGGTTCCGCCGAGGCCGAGAATGTAGGTGCCGCCCTCACAGAAGTAGAACAGACTGAACGAACTGCACGCCTCCCAGACGAAGCCGCCGGCATTGCCGCCGGGGGCTGCGACCGAAATCGCCGAGCGCCCGTAATTCGTGTAAAAAGCCGGGGCATCGATCTCGTAGAACGGTCCGAAGCGGATGTCATCCGACGAGGTCGGACCGGTCGCCGACACACAGATCACGTGCGGTGCGTCACAGTAGGTCTTGAACAGATTCGCCTCGTGATCCAGATCGATTGACTCGTTCCCCGCGGACACCACGACCGTCACACCGTTCGTCTTGGCGTAGTTGAACAACCGGTTCACGACGCTGACGTAGCCGGGGAAGTCCTTCTTATAGAAGCCGCCGCCCAGGCTCATGTTGATCACATCGGCGCCGTTGTCGACGGCGTGCACGAACCCTTCGAAGATCGCGGCGCCCGGGCAACTTCCGAACAGATTGCAGACCTTCACCGCCATCAGCGTCGTCATCGAGGTCACGCCGGCACCGACTTCCGCATTGCTGGCGATCGTCGCGGCGACGTGGGTGCCGTGGTACTGGAGATCCACGAACGGCTCCGCTGTCGGGTAGAACAACTGACGATAGAATTCGTCCGGGTCTCCGATGAAGTTCGCGGAGCGGTCCATGTCGACGAGACCCTGCAAATCGAGGTGCGTGTAGTCGATTCCGCCGTCCAGCACGGCGACCGTAACGTCAGGGCTTCCGAGACGACCGGCGCTCCACGCGGCTTCCGCGTTGGCGGCGGTCATGTGCCACTGCCAGCCGAGCTGGTAGAAGAACGCCCCCGTCGGGTCCGACGGACTCGCCACGCCGGCGTCCGCTGCCTGCGTCTCGCCGACGGTCGGCAGTCCGATCTCGAACATCGGCTCGAGCTCGACGAACTTGACTCCACTGACCTTGCCGAGCGCGTCCGCACCGTCCGCCTCGATATCCGAGACGATCGCCACGCCGAACTTCTCGTACACGGCGTCCACCGTACCGCCCAGCTCGGCGACCTCACTGGCCAGCTTCTTCGGGGCCTTACCGTTGAATCCGACGAGGTAGCGGTTTGCGGCCGGAGCCTCGGAGAGATCCGGGGCGATCTGCTGGGCTGTGAATCCCGCCGGGTCCTGAGACTCGGGCGGTGAGGTAAGCTCGTCCGAGCAGCCCCACGAAAATGGGACTACCGCAGCGAGCGTTAGCATCGCGAACCGCTTCGGCGTCATGTCTTCTCCTCCTGCAGTGACGTGGTGAGAACGCAGTGAGCGTGAATCAACGCGGGCCGACTGTATGTATGCGGGGCAACACCCTCGCGTGTCAATCGGGCATCCGCACCACAATCCGGGCTCCCGGAACCGGCGACTTGTGGCGCTCCCGCTACGGCCGGAACTCGACCTCCGTGACCCTGTCCTCCACGACCCGCACCGTACGCCACACCTTCGCTCCATCGATCTGCACACCAAGCACATACATTCCCGCCGGCACATCGCCGATCGCGAAGTGTTCGCCGAATACCGGGTCCGGGTTGGCGCGGTCCTCGTAGGTCTCGGCGAATGAGAAGGGAGTCTCGGTCGGCTCGGGCTTCGTAACACCGTACACGCGGGCCCCGGGCATCGGGTTCCCCGACCCGTCGAACACCCTTCCGGCGATCACGCCGGTGCCCGGAAGCGGGTCGATCCATAGCTGCGGATTTCGTGTGAACGGCGGATAGCGCTCCTCCGGACTCACGACCACCGACGGGTCCGCGTCCGCGGGCGTGGTGTGGATCTCGAGGTGCAGATGGTCGTTGGTGGCGCGGCCCGTGTTTCCGGCACGGGCGATCGGATCCCGCTCGGCGACCCGTTGCCCGGTCTCGACGAGAAGCTCGGAGTTGTGGAAGTAGGTGGACCAGACCGTCTGCCCCTCGATCGGCTCGTCGTGCCGGATCACCACGGTCAGAGCGCCCGCCTCGGCCTCGCCGGCGAAGGCGACTTCGCCGTCCCCGATCGCGTGGATCGGCGTTCCCTCGGGCACGTTGAACTCGACCCCCTGGTGCTGCTGAAAGTTGCCGCCCATGGTCGAGCCGTACGTATAGGTCTGGTCGAGGTGCGGGTTGTCGGCGCGGAGAACCGGCCTTCGGAACCGGAAGTGGGCCCGGTCCGACGGCTCGATGATCTCCGGGCCGGCTGCCGGATAGCGCCGGAAGTCGTCCGTCCAGTCGCAGAGCCGACGGGTCAGGTCGTTGTGCCGGCAGGTCTCGTCGGAGATCCCGGTAGAGAGATCGCGGCCGCCTCGATCGCGGTTGCCGGCGAGCCGCGCGCGAACCTCCTCTCCACCCAGCGCGGAGCCCTCCTCCCAGGTCGTGCCCCCATCCCTGCTGAGAGAGGTGCCTGCGAGGTGCGCCACCTCGACCCGGGTACTGCCACCGGCGTTCGAAGCATGAGTCTCGATAGCCAGCAGATACTTATTTGACAGTCCGTTATGTTCTGTGATCTCAACCCAATTATTGCCGTCATCTCCGGTGAATCGAAGCCCGTCCGCCGTTGCCACGTACACCGTGTCGCCCACCGCCCGGATTCCGTCCGGAACCACGTACTGCCAACGGGGACCGAGCTTGCGGAAGGTCCAGTTGTCCCACGTCCGGCCCCCGTCCCGGGAGAGGCCCCAGCCGTTCCCCACCGTGCCGTACCAGATCTCGTCACCGGCGAACGCGAACGAATTCACGAAGTTCCAGCTGATCGACGTCGAGTCATCGCGCGATGCGACGATTCGCTCCCAGTCGTCGCCCGTTCCGTTTCGGCTGACGAAGATCCCCTCGCCATAGGTCCCCACCCAGA
This sequence comes from uncultured bacterium, assembly GCA_965364445.1. Lineage (GTDB taxonomy): Bacteria > Gemmatimonadota > Gemmatimonadetes > Palauibacterales > Palauibacteraceae > Carthagonibacter. Next base: position 4,111 of record CBDTXM010000105.1, read on the forward strand.
CGGCACCGTCCGGCGCGACCCCCACGGCCAGAACCTGCGTGCCCCAGCCGTCGGGATCGGGAAGCGGGCTCTCCGGACGGGCTGCCGGAAGTCCGTAGTCGTCCTCGCCCGGACCGCACGCCGCTACGGCCACCACCAGCATGGCGAGAGGAATCGAGTCGCGGATCCGGCGGGCGATCAAAGATCGATACATGCTGTCTCACTCCTCCGAATGCAGTTCGGCGGCTCCGTACAACTCCGGCCTGCGATCGCGCCAGAACAGTCGGCGGGCCGTGGATCCGGCGCAGGCGGCCAGGTCGATGTCACACACGAGAAGATCCTCTTCGCCGGAGGCCGCGCGCGCAACGATTCGTCCCTCGGGATCGGAGACGAACGACTCGCCGGCGAACTCCAGCCCGTCATCCTCTCCCACACGGTTGCACAGGGCCGCGAAGTAGCCGTTCTGGAATGCCGCGGTCCTCACCTCGGCCTCGTACATCCCCTCCGGCCACTCGCCCGCCGTCCCCGCCTGGGGAATGCACACGAGCTCCGCCCCGGCCGCACCGAGAGCCCGCATGTACTCGGGATAGTGGCGGTCGTAGCAGATCGCCACGCCGACCCGGCCGACGGCCGTACGATACACCGGCGCCCCCGTGTCACCGGGGTGATACCAGGCCTGCTCGTGAAAGCCTTCGTAGTCGGTGATATGCGCCATGCGCGTCACACCGAGAAGCGACCCGTCCGCGTCGAACACCGGTGAGCTGTCGAACCGACGTCCCGCCGCGTCCCTCTCGTACAGGTTGAAAACGGTCACCAGCCCGAGTTCTCGGGCCAGGGCGGCGACCCGCTCGGTCGTCGGGCCGGGAATCGGCTCCGCGACTCCGTCCGCCCATCCACATGTCCGGTACTGCGGAAAGAACCGGTCGAGCGCCAGCTCGGGAAACGTCACGAGCTGCGCTCCCGCCTCCCGGGCCGCCCGCATCGAGCCCAGCGCCCTCTCGAGGTTCTCGGCCCGGTCCGGTCCCACCCGGTTCTGTATCAGCGCGATTCGCACCACGTCTTCTCCTCGTCAGGTGTCCCACCGGCCTTGCCCGGCCCGGCAGCGACGGCTAGAACCCCGGGACACGCGGCTTCGGGCCGCGATGACGATCCCGTACCCCGCAGCGAGGCTCCGTGGCGCAGACCCCAGGCGACCGATCCGGCAGGCCCGAGGCGGCAACGAAGCCTCCCATCTCTCCGGACCTCGCGATTCTCGTACTGGTCCTCATCTGGGGCGCGAACTTCTCGATCGTCAAGATCGCCCTCGAGGAATTCCGCCCCCTCGCCTTCAACGCGCTCCGCTTCGTACTGGCCTCGACGATCCTGCTGCTCGTCCTGCGCCCGACGCGTTCCACCTTCCGGCTCGAACCCGGAGACCTGCGCAAGTTCGTCGGACTCGGCCTGCTCGGAAACGTCCTCTACCAGCTGATGTTCATCTTCGGAGTCCACTGGACCCTGGCGGGGAACGCAGCGCTCATGCTGGCCACGGTACCGATCTTCGTCTCGCTGTTTTCCACCCTGCTCGGACACGAGAGAATCGGTCCCGCGGGCTGGCTCGGTGTGGCGCTTTCCGTCGGAGGAATAGGTCTCGTCGTGTGGGGCGGCACGCGCGCCGTTCAGTTCGGCCAGGAAACGGTTCGGGGCGATCTCACCATGCTGGGCGCTGCCGTCGCCTGGTCGGCGTACACCGTCGGCGCGGCGCCGCTCGTGAAACGATACGGGCCGCTGCGCACCACGGCGGGGACCATGTGGATCGGGACCGTGGTGCTCGTCGCGATCTCACTCCCTTCCCTGCTCGCGCAGGACTGGTCGGTCGTGGGCCCGGTTGCATGGTCCGGACTCGTGTTCAGCGGTGCGCTCTCGATCGCGCTCGCCTACCTGATCTGGTATTACGGCGTGCGCCACCTCGGCAGCTCCCGGACCGCCGTCTACTCGAATACGGTGCCCCTCGTGGCGATCGTGGTCGCCTGGCTGACACTCGGCGAGACCCCGACTCTGCTGCAGCTCGTCGGAGCCGCCGCGATCGTGGGAGGGGTGCTGCTCTCGAAGCTGGGCGTTGAGCGGCAGGCGGTCGGCCCCCCGGTGCCGCTCGAGTAGCGCCCGGGTCCGAATCGGGGGGACGCGGGTGGTCCGCCGTCCCCGGGTCACGCCATCGGCGCCGAATCCACCTCGGGATGGGCCCGCACGAAGGCGACCAGCCGGTCCACGTAGTCGCGAAACGGCGGAACGGAGATCCCCGAGCCCTGCAGATCGGTCGTCGTGTGCTGGACCGAGTAGTGGGTCGGGTGATCGAAGTAGTCCAGTGACTCGGGCCGAATCCCCGTGAAGCGCGCGAGACCCGGAACGGTGCGCAGCGCGCTCTGGCCGAGCGACTTCCCGACCGGAATCCGGAAGATCTCACGGCCGGTGGCCGCGGCGATGGTCTCCACCGCCTCCGACACGGTCAGAGGATCGGGATCCGCCAGCTGGTAGGTCCGACCGGTCGTGTGAGGGAGCGACGACAGGTAGGTGATCGCATCGATCACGAAGTCCCGGGGCACGAGGTTGATGCGACTCTCCGACACGCCCTTCAGTTCCGGCATGAGCACCCTGCGCCGGTTTCTGATCATCCAGCGGATCATCGCGTACGGTCCGTCGTACTTCTGCGTTTCGCCGGTGCGGCTGTCGCCGACCACGATTGCCGGGCGGTAGGTGGTGATCGGCATTCCACCCCCGGAGGCAGCCCGGACCTCGACTTCCGCCAGGTACTTCGTCTCCTCGTAGTAGTTGTTGAATGCCTGGCCCCGGTCGAGATCGTCCTCGGCGAAGATCCCCGGGTACCGGCCGCTGACGTAGCAGGTACTGACGTAGTGGAGACGTTCGAGGCCCGGACAGGCAGCGGCAAAGTCCAGCAGATGGCGCGTCCCGTACAGGTTGACCCGCATCCCGACCTCGCGCCGCACGCCGAGGTCGTAGACCGCCGCGAGGTGAAAGATCGATGTCACATCCGAAGCCACCCGGCGAAGCGACGCGCCGAGACCGAGATCGGCCCGCGTGATGTCGCCCTCCACGATGCTCACCCGGCCGCGCAGCTTCGGTTCGGAGAGCTCGAGTCCTTCGATTCGTCGTCGGGCCTGATCCGCGAACTGGGATTGAACCAGGCAGATGGCCGCTGCGCCGTCCGAGCGTGAAAGGACGCGTGGCAGAAGCTCGGAACCCAGGAAGCCCGGGTAACCCGTGAAGAAGATTCGGCTCATCGGGGGCCCGGGAACCCGCGAAGTGACTTCAGGAGGATCGTCGTGATACGACGTCCGCCGGGGCGCCGGGCCCAGGAGATCGCCTCCGAGATGGAGACCCCGCGCTGTTCCGCGATCGTCTGCGACTGCGTGTACTTCAGCAGCCCTTCGCTTCCGTGCCGCCGTCCCACGCCCGAGTCCTTCATGCCGCCCATGGGCGCGTCCACCGAGCCCCAGGCGGCCGCATACGCCTCGTTGATGTTCACGGTCCCCGCCTCGATCCGGCTCGCCATGGCGAAGACGGATCGCCTGTCCCGGGACCAGAGGCTGGCGTTCAAGCCGTACTCGCTGTCGTTCGCGAGCTCCACGGCCTCGTCGTCCGTCTCGTACGGCCGCACCGCAACCACCGGACCGAAGGTTTCCTCCTTGTGAAGGCGCATCTCCGGGGTGACACCCGTGAGCACGGTAGGCTCGAAGAACCATGGACCGAGGTCGGGTCGCGGACGGCCACCGGTCCGAACCGTGACACCGCGGGCGACCGCGTCTTCGACGTGGTGCGACACCTTTTCCAGCTGGGCCGACGTGGAAAGCGACCCGACGTCGTAGCCCCAATCGAGGCCCGTGCCCAGCCGCAGCTCCGCGGTCCGCTCCGTGAAGCGGGCGAGAAAAACATCGTGAATCGACCGGTGCACGTAGATCCGCTCGATCGAGATGCACAGCTGGCCGGCATTCGCGAAGCAGCCTTGCAAGGCGCCTTCGACGGCCTTCTCGAGATCGGCGTCCCCGCGCACGATCATCGCATTCTTCCCGCCCAGCTCGAGGCTCGCACCCGTCAGTCGCGCACCCGCCGCCGCCGCCACGATCCGCCCGGTCGCCGTGCTGCCCGTGAACGACAGATAGTCGGCCGTCTGCACCAGTGCGGCTCCCGCCTCGTCGCCCGCGCCCGACGCGACCTGGCACACGCCATCGGGCAGGCCGGCTGCCGACAGCTTTTCGGCGATCCACAGGGCCGTGTGTGTCGTCTGCAGATCGGGCTTCACGATCACCGCGTTTCCGGCGAGCAGGGCCGGGATCGCCTCCGTCGCGCCGAGGCTCAGCGGATAATTCCAGGGAACGATGATCCCCACGACTCCGCGAGGCGTACGCCTTTCGGCCACCCGCGTCAGGCCCGGAATGACGCCGCGGCGACGCCTCGTCTTGAGCAGTCCGGGGGCCTGTTTGGCGTAATACGCGGCCGTGATCGCGACATCCGCGACTTCCTCGAAGGCGTGAGCCCGCGCCTTGCCCGTTTCGAGCTGCACGATATCGAGGATTTCGTCCTGGCCCTGGAGCACGAGGTCCTGGAAGCGCTCCAGCAGCCTGGCCCGCCGCGGGGCCGGTGTCGCTCGCCAGGCCACGGCGGCTTCACGGGCCCGTCCGACAGCCGCCTCAACGTCTTCCACGCCCAGCGCGGGAACGTGGGCCAGTACCTCACCGGTGAACGGGGCCCGGATCTCCAGCATCCGCGGGCGCCCGACGGCGGGAACGAGCCGCCGTCGGAGATCGGCGAGGCGAACGCCATATCGGGCCACGGCGTCCGTAGCGTCGTGGACGTGCATGGGATCGGGCGAGGCGATCCGACCCGAATCGGGGGCACGGTGTTCACGTTCGTGGCTCACGCGAGGGACGATAACTCGCGGAACCGGGCGGCGCCAAAGGCGGCGGGCTCCTAGATTCGGCCAGCCGGGGGG
>CBDTXM010000106.1:0-9040 GCA_965364445.1 uncultured bacterium
TGCGTTCTCGAGAGCAAGTCGACTCCGATCAGGTATCGCCCGTTGGCGCCAGTCCGTCAACGAGCCGGTCGAGCGCTTCGAAGGCTGCCAGGATCTCGCCAGGTACGACGCGAACCGGAGGCGGATAACGGAACAGCCGATTTCGATAGGCCGAGAGGAGCAGCAAATCGTTCTGATCCGATTCGCTCAAGCTCAAGCCGATCGCCTCGCGCGCCGTGGCGCGCGACCGCCGGCAGGAGAAGCGACGATCCTCCCAGCCTCTGTGCATACCGGGGCTCACGCACGCGAGTTCCTCGTCGCTCAGGAGGTCCACGACGTCGTGGAACTGCAGCGTGTGGGGGCTGGTCACTCCGTCGCGATGGGGATCGACTTCGGGGGTGGGCAGCTCGAGCTGGAGGGCAATCGTAGCCGGGAACCGATCGCGAACCGGCTGCAGCCGCTGGATCACCATCACCTCGGCCGCATGAAGCCCGAGATCGAGGGCCTCGAACAGACCGACGAGATTGCCGGTGTCCTGGGTCCGCGCCCGGAGCGAACCTTCCCACATGCGTCGAGCCTCGTCCGCGAGTCCGAGTTCGATTACATCCGGCAGTCCGACCATCGGTGTCTCTCCGTATCGGGAGTGTCTCTCATTCGAGGTCCGTTCCGACCGGATCCGTGACCGTCGGGAAGCTGCCAAGATTCTCGACCGGTACGTGACACTGCCGGCAACGGATCCGCTCGGGGTGCGTCGTCCGGATCGCCTCCCGCGCTCCGGGGCCGTCGTGACAGGCCAGACAATTCTCTCGCATCAGGATCCTGTGAGGAATGCGCGGCGGTGCGCCTGACGTGGCGCGATCGCCCGCCGCCATCGCCTGGCTGAGGCCGTCGAAGCCGCTCGCCACGAATTCGGCGCTCGAATCCCGAAACACGTGACACTGCGCGCAGCGAATCGTGCCCCCGGCAAAGCCCGTGTCCTCGTGCGGAGAGGCGGGTGCGAACCCTACGCCGGACACGGCACGCCCGCGCTCATTGTGGCAATTCGAGCATGTCGCGCCGAAGCTGGGATGTGGAATCACGGGAGGAGCCCCGTCGTACGCTCGCCGGTCCGCGCGGATCTCAGCCGACGATTTCCGCGCGCCTTCGTGACCGGGAACCGCCACCGTGTCGGGTGACGAACAGGTTCCCCCGAGTGCCGCGAGAGTGATGATGGCCAGGAATCGGCCTGCCACGCGGCGCATCAGGTCTTCTCGATCCGAACAGCACACTTCTTGAAGTCCGGCTCCTTCGAGATGTTGTCCATCGCGTCGAGGGTCAGCAGGTTCGGCAACCGCGCCTCGTCGAAGAACGGGATGAACACGCTTCCGGCCGGAGGTTCGCCGCGGCCGCCCACCGATGCGGGGAGCTCCAGCTTACCGCGGCGACTCACGACCCGAACGATCTGGCCCGCACCGATGCCCAGGCGTCGGGCGTCCACCCGATTCATTTCTACGTAGCCCTCGCTGACCGCCTGGTGCAGCTGCTTGACCCGACGCGTCATCGAGCCGGTGTGCCAGTGCTCGAGCACGCGGCCGGTGCACAGCCAGTATGGGTATTCGTCGTCGGGCATCTCGGCGGGCCTGTGATAGGGGCGGATCCAGAAGGCCGCCTTCTCGCCGTAGCCCTTCGCCTTGTAGAAATGGACGCCCCGGTCCTTCTTCACGTACGGGTCGTGCCCGGCTGCGTACCGGTACCGGGTTTCCACACCGTCCACCACCGGCCAGAGGAGACCGCGAGTCTGCTCCAGCTGCTCGTACGAGGCCACGTCCTTGCCCAGCCCCAGCGTGAAACTCCGGTACTCCTCGTACATGGGCCTGTGCCAGTCGTCCTCGGGCCAGGGAAACAGGTGTTCCATGCCCATGCGCTTCGCGACCTCGATGATCTGCCAGGCGTCCTCGGTGGCTTCCCCGGGAGGATCCACAGCCTTGTGCCAGTGCTGGGTGCGGCGCTCGGAGTTGCCGAACACGCCCTCGCGTTCGACCCATGCCGCGCACGGAAGCACCAGGTCCGCCACCTCCGTGCTGGGCGTCGGGTAGATGTCGCTCACGATCAGAAACCGACCGTCGCCCGGCTCGCGACGGATCCGGTTCAGGTTCGGGATGCTGACCCAGGGATTCGTGGTCTGCGTCCACAGCACCTTCACATCGCCCCTCATGAAGGCCCGGAACATGTCCATCGTATGGAGACCGGGCTTCGGGTTGATCGTGCCCGGCGGAACGCCCCAGATCTCCTCGGCCTTCGCCCGGTGGTCGGCGTTGGTGACGACCATGTCCGCCGGCAGGCGGTGCGCCAGCGTGCCGACCTCCCTGACCGTACCGCAGGCCGACGGCTGGCCTGTCAGGCTGAAGGGATTCGAGCCGGGCCGGCTGATCTTTCCGGTGATCAGGTGCAGGTCGGTGATCAGGTTGTTCATCCAGGTGCCGCGGGTGTGCTGATTCACCCCCATGCACCAGAGACTGACGGTGCCTCGTCCCGGGTCTCCGTAGATCTTGCCCAACGCCTCGATCTGGGCGACCGGTACACCGGAAATGTCGCTTACTTTCGCCGGCGTGTAGTCGGCGAGAAACTCCTCGAGCTCGGTAAGCGATGCGTCGCGTCCCTGGTCTTTGAACCGATAGTGCTCCGCCGGTCCGTCGGCCGGCCCGAGTCCGAGCCCATCCTCGCCCCAACTGCCGAAGCCGATCCGCTCGATGTCCTCGATTCCGCGCTTGAACACGACGTTCTCGCGAATGAACGACTCGCTGATCTTCCCGTCGCGGACGAGGCAATGGAGGATTCCGTTGGCGATCGCGAGGTCGCTGCCCGGCACGAACTCCACGTACATGTCGGCGTAGTCCGTGGTCGGTGTCCGCCTCGTTCCGATATCCACGATCCTGACGCCCGGGTTCTCTCGCTTGTTCGCGAGGATCCGGGAGAACAGGACCGGGTGCATCTCGGCCATGTTGTTGCCCCAGAGGATGAAGTCGTCGCCGACCTCGAAGTCCTCGTAGCAGCCCATCGGCTCGTCGCTCTGAAACTGCGTCATGAATCCGGTGACCGCGGACGCCATGCACAGCCGGGCGTTGGGCTCGACATTGTTCGATTTCATCCCTGCCCGGAACCACTTCGAGGCCGCATAGCCGTCGAATACGGTCCACTGGCCGGACCCGTAGATCGCCACAGCGTCGGGACCGGCTTCGTCCAGGGCCTCGCGATACTTCTTCGCGATGAGATCGAGCGCCTCGTCCCACGAGATCCGATTCCAGCTGTCCCCGTCGCGCAGCATCGGGTAGCGGAGCCGATCCTCGCCATACAGCATTCCAGGGAGGTGGTACCCCTTCACGCAGAGAAGCCCGCGGTTCACCGGGCTTTTCACATCTCCGCGCACGGTCACCACCCTGCCGTCCTTGACTCCGACCTCGACGCCACAACCCGTTCCGCAGTAACGACAGGGCGCCTTGGACCAGGTGAGCCCGGCCTCTTCCACGCCGGTGTCACTGTCGGCGAGTCGTTCCGCCCTCTCCCGGTCTGAACAGGAGAAGGCCGCGAGGCCGGCCGTGCCGGCGCCGACGGTGTGGAGGAAACGTCTGCGTTTCATGACTGCCGCTCCTCTAGTTCCGTTCCTCGCCGCCGTAGCGGCGGGCCATTTCCTGTCGGATTCGCTCGGCGGCCTCTTCGGCGCCCTCCTCGAACCAGATGTGCTCGGGACGTGCGAGGATCTCGTCGAGGATCCGCTCCACGGCCGTGGCCTGGGCGCTCATGCCTGCGTCACGCGCGTGCTCGATGATCTCCCGGGTCTGCGGGACGAGCTCCATGTAGAACCGTTCCGCCACCTCGTACATGCCGTGCCAGTGGGTGTAGTCGGGCGCCATCATGGAGGCGCCGTGCCGCGCCCTCCGCCCTTCGTGATGCCACAGATAGAACCAGGTCCACTCGACTTCTTCGTCGAACTGGGTCGCCGTGCGCAGACCGTTCTCGACCAGCGCTCCCATGATCGCCAGACCCGGTTTCGCGAATTTCTCGTTGTAGAGGATGACCAGGTCGTCATACTGCTTGTAGAAGGAGTTCACGTAGTCGTCGGTATGGCAGTGCGAGCAGACATCCTTCATCCGGTCGCGCTTCTGGTTCGCCGAATCGTGGATCAGCGTGCGCCGAAGCTCCGGGTCCGTCTCCGTGACGATCTTGTGGTTGACGTCGGTGTCCATCACGGTGCTGACCGGCGGCCGGTTGGTCCACGAGATGCGCTCGCCGGGATCGTGCGTGATCCGCCCTCCGTTGCGAATGTTGCCGGACATGTGACACGTGGCGCAGGTCGGCGCCGCGGCGTAGTCCACGCCCAGAACCCAGTTCTCGGCGTCGAGGTTCATGTCTTCCTTGAGGTCGCGGAAGGCGATGCCGTGCTTCGACTCCTCGTAGACCTCCTTCTGCGGGTGGTCGGGGCCGAGGTGGCATTTCCCGCAATTCTCCGGTTGCCGAGCCCTGCGCGGCGAGAAGTCGTGGCGGCTGTGACAGGCGGCGCACGAACCGCGGGTGCCATCGAGATTGAGTCGCCCGATACCCGTGTTGGGCCAGGTTCCCGCGTAGAGGACGGGCTTGCCCTTGTCGTCGCGCATGATGCGGGCGAATGCGTCTGCGTTGGTCGGGATACCATCGGCATCGGGCTCGAGGTCGTCCACCGTGATGCGACTGCCGTTCGTGCTCTCGAGCGCGACTTTCGCGCCATGACACTGCTGGCACCCCGAGTATGCGCTGGCGAGTCCGTTTACCATGTCCACCGCCTTGCCGGGTGTCGGCGAGTGCGGATTGAAGTCGACTCGGGATCCTTCCACCGTCTCGGCCAGGAAGTTGTCCAGCGAAGCCAGGATGTTGCCCGCCGACGAATGGTGACTGGCGGCGAATTCCTTCGCCTCCCCGTCGTGGCATCGGGCGCAGTCCATGGGTGTGACCACGGTCGCGATCTGCTCCCCGTGATGCAGGTAGCTGTCCGCTTCCTCGATGGCGGCCTGGTGGCACTCCATGCATCCGACGCCCTTTTCGGCGTGCGTGCTGCCCTCCCAGTGCGTCACGATTCCCGGATTCTCCTCGGCGTGGCACTCGACGCATTCACGCGAATTCGCCGGAACGGACACGTGAGGCGGTCGGATGCCGGCCTCTTCGGCCTTGCGTGCGGTCTCCATCCATTGGACGAGAACGAGGGAGAGCAGAAACAGGCCACCCAGGGTGGCGATGACGATGCGCTTGGTGTCGAGAGTCATGGAACGTCCTCAGTGTCGGGCGAAGGCTTCCCACAGGGTCAGACCGATGATGGTCAGGACCCCGAGGATTCCGATCCACACGCTGGCTTCCTGGAACCGGGTATTCTTCCGGATCCAGCCGTCGATCCAGGGCCAGGCGAACATCACGAAAACGATGAAGCCCATGCTGAGCACGGCCGCCGTGCCGGTGAACAGCTTGAGCCAACGGAATGCCACGTAGAAGAACCACTCGGGCTTGATGACCTCGGGCGTCTGCAGCGGATTGGCCTCCGGCCCGAGCGTGGCCGGGAGGATCGTGGCCAGAGCGCTCAGCACGATCATCAGCACCAATCCGATGATCAACTCGGTGTAGAGATGGTCGGGGAAGAAGTTGAACGTCTTCCCGCCAGCTTCCTCCTCGTCGGCGAAACGGAACTCGGTCACCCCCTGCAGACGGATCACCGCGATGTGGGTAGCGATCAGGAACACGATGGTCACCGGCAGGATCGCCGCGTGGAGCACGAAGAACCGGGACAGCGTGGACTGATTGTAGGCGTCTCCCGCCAGCATCATTCTCTTGATGAAGCTGCCGACAACGGGAATCGTATCCGAAATGTTGGCTCCGACCGTCGCGCCCCAGAAGCTCAGCTGCTCGTAGACGAGGCTGTAGCCGGTGAAACCGGTGAGCAGCGTGCAGAGCAGCAGGCACATCCCGACGACCCAGTTGATTTCGCGCGGGTCGCGGTAGGCGCCGGTGAAGAACACGCGCATCTGGTGCAGGATCACCGAGACGATCATCAGGGTCGCGGCCCACTTGTGCACCGACCGGATGTACCAGCCGAACGAAACCTCGTTCGTGATGTGTTCGACGGACGCATAGGCCGTGGTCGGAGAAGACTCGTAATAGAAGGCGAGCAGGATACCCGTGATGATCTGGACGATGAACAGGTAGGCCGGGGTTCCGCCGAGCGCGAACCACCAGCGCTTCAGGTGATACGGGACCGGCTCGTTCGTCAGCTCGCGGAACTGGCGGCCCGAGACCGGGAGGCGATCGCCGAACCAGCTCGCGACGCTCATCAGGCCGGCTCTCGGCTCTGTGGATCGGAAGCGCGCGGGTCTTCGCAGCCGAGACAAGGGTCATGCCCCGGTCCGACGATTCCGGGCCCCCCGGCCACGATGCCCGCCGGGCCGGCGCCCGCGAATCTCGGCGGGGGCACGGCGATGTGGAGCAGGCCATCCTCCACCCGCAGGGCATAGCGGGGCAGGGACTGGCCAGCGTCTCCGGGCGGACCTCCGATTCCCTTCCCGGACGGGTCGAACACGCCGTTGTGGCACGGGCAGAAGAAACGGTCGTTCTGGCCCTCCCAGCGGACCTGGCAGCCCAGGTGGGGACAGGTGCTGGACAGCGCGATGAAGTCCTCGGCCGTGCCCTCGCGGGCCATCCGAGCGATGTTGATCGTCTCTCCGGCCGGTCCCCGGTAGCGGATCGACTCGCCGACCTCGATCCCGTCCGCCTCCGTGACGAACTGCCACATCACCTCTCCCGTCGAGGCGGGATACAGGTACCGGCCCGCGATCAGTGCGAAGCCGCCATAGCCGCCGACGAGACCGGCGACCATCGCCGTCTTCGAGGCCCTCTCCAGGAACGCGCGGCGGTCCGGATCGCCTTCCTCGTTGAGGTCCCCGGACTCCGGTGCAGGGGGGGGAGGTCGGTGGTCATCGCGGGTCATCAGACTCTCCAGGCGAGCACTGGTTGCAATTAACGATATGTTCATGATAATATCTGCCCAATCCGATGGTCGTCAAGCCTGCAACGTCCGCTTCTGGAGGGGCTATGTCCGGCCGCTTCAACCCGTTGTCCTGTTCGCTACACGCAACGCTCGCGGTGCTGGCGCTGGCCTGTCTGCCGGTCCCGGTGCTGGCCCAGGAGGAGGGTGATGCAGGAGAGAAGGAGTACCCTCAGTTTCGCGTGGACGGCCAGTTCCGACTGCGCTTCGAGGCGGACGGGCGCACGGCCGGCTCAGACCCGGACTTCGCCGTACTGTCTCGCGTGCGGGTCGGGGGCGGCGCGATTCTCGCCGACTGGATCGACGTGTACGCACGCATTCAGGACTCACGAGCGTGGGGCGATGCCCTGAACACGCTGACCGACGCGAGCGCGGACCAGCTCGACTTGAACGAGGGCTACGTAACGCTCGGAAGCGGGAAGGGGTTCAAGGCAAAGCTGGGACGCCAGCAGGTCAAGATCGCGGACGAGCGTCTCGTCGGAGCGGTGGACTGGACGAACACCGGGCGCTCGCTGGACGGGGCCCGACTGTCCGGCGAGGCCGGACGCTTCGGGTGGTCGGCATTCTGGATGAACATCCGTGAGCGTGACTCACTGCTCGCGGTGGGATTGAATCCGCAACTCAATCAGGGCGTGAACGATGACGGCTGGCTGATCGGTGGATTCGGATCCACCAGGCTCGGCGAACTCAACGCCGAGCTGACGTTTCTGGTTGACAGAAAGGCACTTACAGAGGAGTCATACACCACCAATCTGCGGATCCACCGGGGTCCGAGCGGACTTCTGATCGATGTGGCTGGAGCGTACCAGACGGGTCCCGACCGGGACGCGTGGTTCGCGAGCGGAAAACTGGGCTGGGGATTCGATCGATTCTCCGTGGCCGGTCAGCTGGACTATCTGTCGGGCGATCCGGACCCGACCGACTCCGAGACCCGGGCATTCAATACCCTGTACGCTACCAACCACAAGTTCTACGGCTACATGGACTACTTCCTCGCGATCCCGTCGCAGCTCGACCAGGCGGGTCTCGTGGACGCGGTCGTGCGAGGGACCTGGGGGGCGGCGAAGAACACGACGATCCGGATCGACCTTCACCGGTTCTGGACCGCCGAAGAACGCTTCGGCGAAACCGAGCTCGGTACCGAGCTGGATCTCGTGGGTGCCTGGAATATCCTTCCGGTGGCGAATCTCGCTGCGGGCGGTGGTCTCTTCATGCCCGAACCCCTGATTACACAACTGCTACCGGCATTCGCCGAGGGCGATGACACGACCTGGTGGGGCTTCGTACAGCTGACTCTGCGCTGGCCGTGAACGAGACCTGGACTTCGACCTGTCCCTGACGAGGAGAGAGCGGTGAGACATCCTGGCGGTGAGAGCGCCACCTCGCGCCTGCGCGAGGAACACCAGTTGATTCTGAAGGTGGCCGACGCGATGCAAGCGCTGGTCGAGGACGCCGTGGAGGAGAGCTGGGACTTCGATGCATTCGGCGATTGCATCACGTTCATCCGCCTGTTCGCCGACGCCTGTCACCACGGCAAGGAGGAAGACCTTCTGTTTCCTGCGCTCGAGGAGGCCGGGATGTCGCGGCAGCAGGGCCCGATCGCAGTGATGCTCGAGGAGCACAGGATGGGCCGTCAGTACGTGCGATTCATGTCCGAGGCTCTGGAGCCCGCGCGCAGCGGAGACACGGAGGCCCGCGCCCGCCTGGCGAACGCGGCACGCGGGTACGTGGACCTGATCCGCGCGCACATCATGAAGGAAGACAACGTCCTGTTCAACATGGCCGACCACGTGGTTCGGGGGTCCAGCTGCGACTCCCTGTGCGTCGCATACGGCGCCGTTTGCGCCCGCCGCTTCGAGGGACACAGCAAGGACGAGCTCGCGGCGCTCGCCGAGCGCATCACCGGGCAGCCCGGCGGGGGCTGAAACCACGTCCGAGAGCACCAGGGATCGAACGGACCTGTCGTTCCGGGGCCCGGCGACTCGCACGAATCGCCGGGCCTCTCTTATAATGGGCGACCTT
>CBDTXM010000107.1:0-8731 GCA_965364445.1 uncultured bacterium
AACCGATGATCAGACAAGTCGAGAAGTCGCGGATTCAGACGCGCATTCTGGTAGCACTCGGGCTCTTCACCGCGGCGTTCACGGCCCCCCCGCCCCCGACCGCGCTGGCGCAGTCGGCGCCGCCTTCGCCTGCAGAGTTTCTGGGGTACGAGATCGGCGAGCGATTCACGGACGTGAGCCACATCGAGTCGTATGGCCGTGCGCTCTCCGCCAGCTCACCGCGGGTGCACCTGAGGCAGTACGGCGTAACACCGGAGGGTCGACCGCTGTTGCTGCTGATCGTGGGACAGCAAGCGGACACGGCGGACTTCGCGCCGGATCTCTCGAATCTCCGGCGGCTCACGGATCCAACCCTGAATGAGAATCGTGCCGCGGACGTCGCACGGGATACACGGGCCGTAGTGTGGCTCACGTACGGGATCCACGGTGACGAGAGTTCTTCCTCCGAGGCCGCGCTCTGGACGGCCTGGGATCTGGCCACCGGCCGGGAGGGGCTGGATGAGGTGCTCGACTCCCTGATCGTCATCATCGATCCCGTCGCCAACCCGGACGGCAGAGATCGATACGTGAACTGGTACCGATCGGTCCGCGGTGCGCAACCGAATCCCGAGGTCTCCTCGGCGGAGCACCGGCAACCGTGGCCCGGAGGCCGGTACAACCACTACCTGTTCGACCTGAACAGGGACTGGACCTGGGCTTCCCAGCCCGAGACGCGGGCCAGGCTCGCCGAATTCGACAGGTGGTATCCGGCCGTCCACGTGGACTTGCACGAGATGGGGCACGAGAGCAGCTACTTCTTCTTTCCGGCCGCCGCTCCGATCAGCCCGCTGTATCCCGAATCGACAGCCCGGTGGGCCGAACGATTCGGCCGTGCGAACGCCGCCGAATTCGACAGGCGCCGGTGGTTGTACTTCACGGCCGAACAATTCGATCTCTTCTACCCCGGATACGGCGACAGCTGGCCGAGCCTGGTCGGCGCCATCGGTATGACCTACGAGCAGGCGGGTGGTGGACGAGCGGGACTCGCGGTTCGAAGGCGGGATGGCGAGTTGCTGACGCTCGCCGATCGGATCGAGCGACACCGGGTTGCGGGGCTCACGACGCTGCGCACGGCGGCCGCGGGCAAGACCGGCCTTCTGGAGGACTTCGCGCGATTCCATTCAGCCCGGGGGGTTGAGGAACCTGATCTCCTTCTCGTTCCCGACCAGGGCGAGGTCGTCATTTCGGAGCTCGCGAGATCTCTGGTCCGACAGGGAATCGAGGTCGAGCGAGCGAATAGTTCCTTCGAGGCGCGCACCGACCCGTACCCGGGCTTCTCGAGCAGGTCGGAGTTCCCCGAAGGCACCCTCCGGGTGCGGGCCGATCAGAAGCGGCGACGCCTCGCGCGCACGCTGCTGCAGGCCGACATACCGCACCCGACCGAAGGGCCGGGTCGGACCTACGACATCACCGCCTGGTCACTGCCGTACGCATTCGGGATCGAGACGCACTCGGCCACCGCGAGAGTCGGTGGCACGGAGTTCATGGCGGTCGATACCCTGTCGTTCGAGCCGGCTTCGAGCGTGTCTTCCACAGCACTCCCTCTCGGCTGGCTCGTAGCTCCGACCTGGCAGAGCACGGGCCCTCTCCTGGCCTGGTTGCAGCAGGGTGGTCGAGTGCGAGCTCTCGAAGGCGAATTCGAACTCGACGGGCGGAGCTGGCCTGCCGGTACCCGGCTGCTTCAGGCAGACGAAGAGGCGACGGAGAGGCTCGCGAGCACGGGTCTCGCACCGCTCGCCGTGCCGGTGACGACAGGTTGGGCCGAGGAAGGACGCGACCTCGGGACATCGCGGTCGTTGGGACTGCGGGCTCCCCGGATCGGCGTGTTTCGGGGCGAGGGAACCTGGGCGACCAGCTTCGGCTCCGCCTGGTATTTCCTGGAACAGATGGCAGGGATTCCCTTCGATGCGCTCGACCTTGGACAGGTCTCGCAGCTCGACCTCGCGGAGTGGGACGTGCTCGTGCTGCCCGACGGGCGGCCGGGCGGCATCGTCGACGACGACGCCACAGCCGCCTTGCGGTCCTGGCTGCAGAGCGGAGGGACTCTCGTGACCTTCGCCGGCGCGGCCCGGTGGGCGAGCCGGTCGCTCGCCGAGATCGACCTCCGCGCTGCCGAACCCGATTCGCTGGGCGAGGACGAGCGCCGCGCCGCCGCGCTGCGCACGAGGGAGGAGCGACGCGAGGACCTCTGGGATCGATCGGTGAACGGCGTCATCCTTCCGGTTCGGTTGGATTCCGCGCATCCGCTCGCGTGGGGCGCGGGCCACGGCAATCGGGAGCGTCGCCTGTTCGTCCTGCACCTGGCCGACATCCTGTTCGAGCCGTCCGGGGGGTTCGAGACGGTGCTGGCGCTGGAGCCCGGGGTGAGAAACGTATCGGGCGTGGTCAGCGAGTCGAAGCTGGAAGAACTCGGCGGCACCGCCTGGCTCGCCTCGGTCCGGATGGGAAGGGGCCAGGTCGTCCTGTTCGCCGATGATCCGCTGTTCCGCCTGATGTGGCCATCTCAATTCGTGCTGTTCACGAACGCCTTGCTGCTGGGTCCGAACATGGGCTGACAGGACGGCTTGATTCCGCCCTGACGGCGGGAATCCTGCCGAATCGGCAGGTTCCGAGGGGCACGTCTCTTGCCCCCAGTCCGTGCGCACCCGAACAGGAGAGGACGGACAATGAACGACGAGAAGAACAACGAGACCGGAACTTCGGACGCCCGGGGTCCGCTTGGCGAGATCCAGGGATTCGTTGAGGAGATGTTCGAGAATATCCGCACCTTCGGACCTGGCGTTCCGGGCCGACATCCCAGGATGGAGATGGCCGAGTCATCCGACGCGTACTACATCCAGCTCGACCTCCCCGGGGTCACGAAGGAATCACTGGAAGTGAATACGGTTGGCGATGAGCTCCGGCTCAGCGGACGTCGGTCCCGCCCCGGCTATCCCGATGGGGCAGTGGTCCAGCGGACCGAGCGCACCTACGGGCGATTCCAGCGAACATTCAGGATACCGGGCGACGCGGATCCCGAGGGAATACGGGCGAAGCTGGAAGATGGGATTCTTCAGATCCGTCTGCCCCGACGGGGCGGCGGTGAAGGCCGCAAGGTATCGATCGACTGACAACAATCGAAGAGAGCTGAGAGCGCATGATACCAGCCGATAGATTGACGGTACGCGCCGCCGAATCGCTCCAGGCGGCGGCCGAACTCGCGCGGCGGAACGGGAATCCGGCGGTGGAGGATCTTCATCTGCTCGCTGCGCTGCTGGACCAGGAGGAGGGGATCGTCGATCCCATTCTCCGGAAGGCGGGTGCGGACCCCGCGGTGGTTGCGGGAGGCGTCCGATCGGGACTTGAGCGGCTCCCGACCCAGACGGGGGCCGCGCCTGCCGCCAGCCGGGAACTCGTGCGGGTGCTCGACGAGGCAGATGCGGAAGCGCGTTCGCTCGGGGACCAGTACGTCTCCACAGAGCACCTTCTGGTTGCCCTGGCCGGGCAGTCCGCGAGCAGCACGCGCGAGATCCTCGCCGCCGCTGGCGCGGACCAGGCGGCACTCCGCGAAGCCCTCGCGGCAGTGCGCGGGCCGCACCAGGTCACCGATCCCGAAGCGGAAGGGAAGTACCGGGCCCTCGAACGATTCGGCGTGGACCTGACGGAGAGAGCCCGAAATGGCGAACTGGACCCGGTGATCGGACGCGATCCGGAAATCCGTCGGGTCATGCAGGTCCTGTCACGGCGGACGAAGAACAACCCGGTTCTGATCGGAGAGCCCGGCGTGGGCAAGACGGCGATCGTCGAAGGGCTTGCCCAGCGCATCGTCGAAGGAGATGTCCCCGAGAGTCTGAAGGACAAGAAGCTCATCCAGCTGGACGTCGCTGCGATGCTGGCTGGGGCGAAGTTCCGGGGCGAATTCGAGGAGCGGCTCAAGGGGGCGCTGAAGGAGATTACGGAGGCGAAGGGGAAGTACATCGTCTTCCTGGACGAGCTGCATACGATCGTCGGCGCCGGAGCCGCAGAGGGCGCGGTGGATGCGGGCAACATGCTCAAGCCTCCGCTCGCACGCGGTGAGCTTCGGATGGTCGGCGCGACTACGCTCGATGAGTATCGCAAGCACATTGAGAAGGACCCCGCCCTGGAACGGAGATTCCAGCCGGTCTTCGTGGGCGAGCCTGCCGTCGAGGAGACGATTGCCATCCTGCGAGGGCTCAAGCAGAAATACGAGGTACACCACGGAGTCCGGATCACGGATCCCGCGATCGTCGCGGCCGCTCGACTCTCCGATCGATACATCGGTGACCGGTTCCTGCCGGACAAGGCGATCGACCTGGTGGACGAGGCTGCTTCGCGGCTCCGCATCGAGATCGACTCGATGCCCGAGGAAATCGACCTGCTCGAGCGGCGCCAGACCCAGCTCGAAGTCGAACGCGAGGCGCTCAAAGAGGAGAGCGATCCCAAGAGCGCAGAAAGGCTCGAGGCTCTCGAAGCGGAACTGGCGGGGATCCGCGAACAGCTCGCGGGGATGAAGGCCCGCTGGACACTGGAGAAGGAATCGATCGAGCGGGTGAGAGAGCAGAAGCGGAGGATCGAGGAACTGGGAATCCAGGCGGAACAGGCGACCCGAAGCGGCGATCTGCAGCGAGCAGCGGAGATTTCCTACGGGGAGATTCCGCGGGCCCAGGCCGAGCTGGAATCTGCCGAGGCCGATCTGACTCGCATGCAGGCGGAGGGCGGCAGCTTTCTCACTGAGGAGGTCGGCCCCGAAGACATCGCCGAAGTCGTGGCGAACTGGACCGGAATCCCTGTATCCCGGATGCTGGATGACGAGAAGGAACGCCTCACCCGCCTGGAGGAGCATCTCCACGAGCGGGTCGTCAGCCAGGACGAGGCCGTCCAGGCGGTCTCGAACGCAGTGCGGCGCAGTCGCGCCGGGTTGCAGGACCCGAATCGGCCGGTGGGGAGTTTCATTTTCCTGGGGCCGACGGGTGTAGGGAAGACGGAGACCGCGCGGGCCCTCGCCGAGTTCCTCTTCGATGACGAAGATGCGCTAGTTCGTCTCGACATGTCCGAGTACGGGGAGCGGCACGCGGTGGCCCGACTGATCGGGGCACCGCCGGGATACGTGGGATACGAGGAAGGCGGGCAGCTGACGGAGGCTGTGCGCAGACGTCCCTACAGCGTCGTGCTTTTCGACGAGATCGAGAAGGCGCACCCGGATGTGTTCAACGTGCTGCTGCAGATCCTGGACGACGGACGCCTGACGGACGGGCAGGGGCGGACGGTCGATTTTCGGAATACGGTGATCATCCTGACCAGCAACATCGGCAGTTCCTACATCCTCGAGCACAGTGGAGAAGACTGGGAGCTGGTGGAGGTCAAGGTCCGCGAGGCCCTGCAGCAGGGCTTCAAGCCGGAATTTCTCAATCGAATTGATGAAATTGTTGTATTCAAGCCTCTTGACCGAGATCACCTCGAGCAAATTGTAAAGCTACAGCTCGACCGACTGGCCGGCTTCCTCGCCGAGCGGGAGATCAGGCTGGAGGTGACACCCGATGCACGCGCCAGGATCGCGGAGGTTGGATATGATCCCGCCTTCGGCGCCAGGCCGATGAAGCGGGCAATTCAGCACCTGGTGTCCGATCCGCTCGCCATGGCGTTTCTGGATGGCCGGTATGCGGACGGAGACACGATCCGGGTGGACGTTGACGCCGAGGGCGAACTGTCGTTCGAGAAGGTGGAGGCTTGACCCCCGGTGCGATGATGACAGATTGCACGACAGGCAGCACGGGCCGGATCTCCGCCGGGGGTCCGGCTCGCGCCCATCGAGGGCAACAGCCGTTCACCTGGAGGCCACCCCTGATGCAGATCATTCGACCCCCGGTCCGATTCCTCGGCCTCCTGGCGGCGATTCACATGGGGATTGCAGGCTGTGCGTCCGGCGGGAGCGAGATCAACTCGACCACGGGTGCCGCCTGGGGCGCGGCTACGTCCGAGATGGCGGTGCGGACATTCATGGATGCAGCGAACGTAGAGGATTTCGGGACGATGTCGAACCTGTTCGGCACAGCGGACGGGCCGGCCATGGAGGAGTACGGCGTGGCCGACGTGGAGGCCCGGATGATCTTCCTCTCCAGGCTGCTGAAACACGAGTCGTACACTCTCAACCAGGTGAATCTCGCGATGCTGGGCCCGGATCGGATCCGTTACGAGGTCCGGTTGACCGGGACACGAAAGGGAGACGTGACGGTTCCGACGATCGTCGTGCCAGACAAATCGGGCCGCTGGTTCGTCGAGCGGCTCAACGTGGACGCTCTCGCGGCCGGCCTGTGATTCGGCGTTCGGACACGGACGGGCCAGGTCAGGCGGCCGGGTCCTCCGACAGTTCCAGTAGCACGCCTCCCGTATCCCGCGGGTGAAGGAACGCGACTCGATGGCCGCCGGCACCGTCTCGGATTCCCGGGGGAATGGGCGTCATGCCGGCCTCCTCTGCGCGGGTCAGAGCCGCCTCGAGATCCGTGACGCGAAGGCACAGGTGATGCATGCCGGGTCCGCGTCTTTCGATGTGGCTGGCGATGGGGGAATCCGGCTCCGTGGCTTCGAGCAGTTCGACCCGGCCCGGCCCGTCGCCGAAGAACGCCACACGCACGCGCTCGGAGGGAACTTCTTCCATGCCCGAAGCGTTTATTCCCAGCAGTGCTTCCCATGCCGGGACAGCCTCGGCAAGGGATTTGACCGCGATTCCTATGTGATCGATCTTATGCACGTTGTCTCGCTCCGGTAGCGGATCGGTCCAAACTCGGCTGCTATTCGCGGCCAGCGAGCGAGAGCAATCTAGGCGACCGTGAGTCGGTCGTTCAACACGAAATCGGAGAGTGACACGTGGCGGGAAAAGATATCCGTGAAATCACGGACGAGAACTTCGCGGACGAGATCGAATCCAGCGAAGGGCTGGCGATCGTCGACTTCTGGGCAGAGTGGTGCGGGCCGTGCCGCATGGTCGGGCCGATCGTAGAGGAGCTCGCCGAGGAGTATGAAGGCAAAGTGAAGGTGGGGAAGCTCGACGTGGACTCGAACCGGGTCACGGCGGGTCGCTTCAACATCCGCTCCATTCCGAGCATCCTCTACTTCAAGGATGGTCAGGTCGTGGACCAGGTAGTCGGAGCCTTTCCGAAGAAGTACCTGGAAGAGAAGATCCTGGAGCACGTCTGAGGATCTCCCTTCGGACCCGGGGTCGGAGCGCAGCCCCGAACGCGCCCTCCGCGTCATCGAGTCGCGGAGGGCGCGCTCGCTCGCATGTCTGAATCCGCCCTCTACCTCGTCGGTACGCCGATCGGAAACCTCGACGACCTGTCGCCCCGGGCCGCAGCGACGCTCGCAGGAGTCGATCGGGTGTACGCCGAGGACACGCGGCGTACGTCTCGACTGTTCAGCAGGTTCGGAATCGATACGCCCCTGCGATCCCTGCACCAGCACAACGAAGCGTCCCGCTCGCTCGAAGTGATCGAATTGCTCTCTGACGGCGGGTCGTGTGCGCTGGTCACGGATGCCGGAGCACCCGGTGTGTCAGATCCCGGAGCCCGACTCGTGCGTTCGGTCAGTGAAGCGGGTTACCGCGTGCTGACTGTGCCCGGGCCGTCCGCGGTCACAGCCGCTGCCGGCCTGTCGGGATTCCCCGTTGACGCCTTCCTTTTTCTGGGTTTCGCGCCTCGAAAGGGCAAGGACCGGACCGAGTGGCTTCGGCGCTGTGCGACGTCTCCCGTTACGGTGATCGCATTTGAAGCGCCCGGTCGCGTTGCGAGGTTGCTGCGCGACTGGTCAGCCGCCGAGCTCGGCAACCGGGATTGCTGTGTATGCCGCGAGCTCACGAAGCTGCATGAAGAAGTTCGACGGGGAACGGTCGCATCCCTGGTGGACTATTACGAATCGCACGAAGTGCGCGGGGAAGTGACGCTGGTGCTCTCCCCGCCCGCAGATGTGCGGGACGTAGACGACGGGCCGGAGCCTGAAGCGATCGCTGCGACGGCGTCGGATCTGTCCCGTGCGGGACTGGGCGCACGGGAGATTTCGGAGGTGCTCCAGGAGAGATTCGGACTGCGACGGAACGAAGCCTACGCGGCCGCGCTGGCCGCAGGGGAGGAGGAGGGGAGCGGCAGGTGACGCGGGCGGATGCCGAGCGACAGCTCGGCCGGGTGGACGGGATGGCGAAGCGGCTTCGTGGCCGCGCGGTTCTGGCGGCGATCGCCGTCGGGCTGGCGCTCATCATGGCTGCGCCTGCGGTGCTCGCGTGGCTGCCTGAATCCTGGTGGGACCGACCCGGTTCCCTGGTGCCGCTGGCGCTGTTCATCTGTCTCTTCGCAGCACAGGCTGCTGTGGTGTATCGAACCCGGCGGGAAGCCGGGTCCCTGCGCGCCCGTGACCTCGCCGAAGAGGCGGGCCGGGCGGTCGGACTCCGTGCCGGACAGCTGGCGGGAGCCCGGGAGCTCGCCGATCCGGCTGGACCCGATTCGGCGCAGTTGGCGGCGCTGCAACGGGCGCGGGTGGCGGAAGCACTCGCAGGCGTGTCCGATGCGGAGTTGCTCCCGGTGCGGACGGCGCAGGCCCGCCGTCGCGTCGCCCTGTCGTTCGGTTCCGCTGCGACGGCGCTGCTCGCCCTGGGTCTCACCGCGGGCCTCCGCCCCGCCGAGTCCCGAGCCGCTGCAGGAGCGAT
>CBDTXM010000108.1:0-8638 GCA_965364445.1 uncultured bacterium
CCATGCTCACGCTTCGCGACATCATGACGACCGACCTCGTCACCGTGAGCCCGGAGATGAACCTCCACGAGCTCGCCGAGGTCTTCGCGTCCCGCAGGATCAGCGGGGCGCCGGTGGTGGCGGGCATGGACCTCGTCGGAGTCATCTCCTCGAGCGACCTTCTCGACTTCGAGTCGACGACCCCGGGTTCCCCTCGACACCGGGCCGAGCAGAGCGAATGGGGAGAGGTGGAGGACGCCAAGGAGTGGGAGGGCGACGACTCGCCCCCGTCCTACTACTTCACCGACTTCTGGCCGGACGCCGGGGCCGACGTGCTGGAACGGATCGAGACGTCGGATGGCCCAGAGTGGAACCACCTGGGCGAACGGACGGTCGCGGAGGCGATGACGCCCTCCGTCTGGTCCCTCGCCTCGAAGACGCCGGTTCGTGACGCGGCCCGGATGATGCTCGACAACGGAATCCACCGGGTGCTCGTCGTGGACGACGGCACGTTGATCGGGATCGTCTCGTCCAGCGACATCGTCCGCGCCGTCGCCGACAAGGGGCTCTGCGACTGACGGATGCGGGCGCGACGCTCACGCGCCCGATCCCGACGGCAGCAGCCCGTCGGACCGCGCCCCGTTCCCGCTAGAACGCGGCGTTGAACCCCAGTGCCAGCCGCGCGAATTCCCGCTCGAAGTCCCAGCCCAGTTCGCCGGTCAGCCGGAGATTCCGCCAGAACAGCCAGTTCGCTCCCAGTGCCCCGAAGCTGTAGGTCTGGATGAACGGGTTCTCGGGCGTGCCCTCGCCGACACGCAGGGTGAAGATCGGTTGATCGGAGTCGATCCAGTTGTACAGCGCGGTGAGAGTCCACCGGCCCGCGCGGCCGGAGGGCCACCAGAGAAGCTCTCCCAGAACCGAGTGCACCTCGGTGTCGGTGGGCGCTCCGACGTTGTCGAAGAAGGGCTGATCGTCGGACCGGTACAGGTACTGGCCGTTGACCTCCCACAGATCGCCGAGCACGAGTGACGCGTCGGGCCCGAAGATCCAGGTGTTGTTCCGCACGTCGTTCGCCTTCTCGTCTCCGTAGAAGCCGAACGCTCCGAGACGGAGAGCCCCGAACGAGTGAGAGTAGCGCAGGAACACGTTCTTGCCGGCATCACGGTCGTACTGGCGCACGTCCCGCGCCTCGGTCAGGCCCTGCCCGTTCACGATCCCGCCGGCGAGGTCCCCGTTGGCCCACGGGGACCAGATCGCCATCAGTCCCCGGTCGTAGGTCAGGTCGGCCCGGGCGTCGCCCACCCGGACCCGATAGGGCATGTAGTCCTCGAACTCGAGCCTCAGCTCGCGCTTGAACAGCGGATCGGAGACCTGGAACTGGCCGACCAGCAGCGCGATGCCGCTGCCCCACATGTCGGTGAACTGGACGTACGCGTCCTCCAGGCCTGCGACGTCACCCCTCTCGCTCAGGTAGAAATACATGTACCAGCTGACGTTCTTCGCCAGCACCCCGCCCGTGAGCAGCTTGACACCCCAGGGAACGGCGAAGTCGCTGGACACCTCTTCACCGTCCGAGCCCGTCACGCCCTGTCCGTAGGCGTCGAAGCGCACCGCCAGCGGGAGGTCCTTCGCCAGCTGCAGCAGCGGATCACCGGTATCGATGGTGTCCCGGGGAGGCTCGTCAACCACGAACTGGAAACCGTTGCCGGCGAAGGCCTCGCCGAATTCGGTCAGCTTCGGAAACGGCATGTGACAGAGGTTGCAGCTCACCCCGTACTTGCGGGCGAAGGCGGGTATTTCGACCTCGCCGGTGGAGAAGGACATCCGTCCCGAATGAGCCTCGCTGGCGGCACCCGCGGCGCCGTTCGAGGTCGGGCCTGAACCGGGCGCGCCGTCGTGAGCGGGGAGGGCGCCGGCCGAGAGGAGCGTTGCAGCCAGGCCGAGAAGCAGATGCCGGATTCGTTCGGCTCGGGTACCCATCGCGTTCATCCTCCCTGCGCCGTTTCGTTGCCGTCGTGACGGTCCCGGGCGGGGCCGACGTCGTCAGTCGGTGCAATCGGCATTCCTCGCTGCGCCGTCCGGAAATGCAGCTCGAACCCGGCTATGGAAAGGAGATGAACTCGCTAACTATCTGGAACAAATGATGTTGGGGAACATGAAAATGCCATCTTCATGCCGGGGGTACGAATGGACCAGCCCGGCTCTGAGAGACAGGTTGACCCGACGGAACCGACCGGACGGGTCAGATCGCCATTGCCTTCCGGGCGCGCTCGCGCCCGCTCTCGGTGAGCTTCAGGGTCCCGCCCGGAACGACCTCGAGCAGATCCGAACTCCGGGCGTCGCGAACGATCCGATCTACGTGATCCTCGCTCCACAGCAGGTGCTCGGGCAGATGACCGATCCGGCACTCCGTCTCCTCCTCGGGCATCCCCTCGTGGTTCAGGAGGTGGATCGCGAGCATCGAAACGGCGAACTCGGTTCTCTGGCGCGCATGCCTGCGGGCCTGTGCCACGAGTCCGCGTCCGGGGGCGAACAGGAGCGCCAGCAGGAAGTCCACGCCGGCCATGGTAGCCATCGCCCCGGCGATCGAGGCGTCCATCCAGCGGGCCAGCCAGTAGCCCGAGACGGCGCAGTGTGCTCCGATCAGGGCGCTGAGAAGCAGGACCACCGGAAGCCGGTCCGACAGCAGGTAAGCGGCGGCCGGGGGCGCGATCATGAATGCGACCACGAGGATCGAGCCCACCGAGTCGAAGGCCCCGACCGCCGTGACCGACACGACCGCCATGTACGCGTAGTGGAGCAGCACGGGCGACAGCCCCAGGGCGGCCGCGAGGGCCGGGTCGAACGTGGAGAGCTTCAGCTCCTTGAAGAACGCGATCAGGAACAGGATGTTGAGCAAGAGGATTCCGCCCATCATCCACAGACCACGAGGGCCCAGGTCTCGTCCGCCGACGATGAAGCGACGGAAGGGAGCCAGAGCCAGCTCGCCGAGCAGCACCGCGTCCGTGTCGAGGTGGACGTCGCCTGCATACAGGGAAATCAGGATCACGGCGATGCTGAACAACGCCGGGAATACGAGCCCGATTGCCGCGTCTTCGCGGACGAGGCCCGTGCCTTCGATCACCTGCACCAGAGCCACGGTGAGCACGCCCATCGCCGCGGCTCCGAAGATCAGCAGTGGCGACGTCAGGTCGCCGATGGCGAAGAAGGCGAGCACGATCCCGAGCAGGACCGTGTGGCTGATCGCATCGCTGAGGAGGGCGGTGCGGCGGAGCACCAGGAATACCCCCGGAAGGGCGCAGGCCACGGCGACGACCACCGCGAGCAGCTGGATCTCGAGTTCGATCGTGCTCATCGGCCCTCCGCCGCGACCGGGGTCATTCGTCCTCCGCCTGACCGAGGCGAGCGAGCAGATCCTCCACTCGACGGAGTCCCTCGCCCGTGATCGCCCAGCTCCCGTCCGGCAGCCGGCGGGCCCACCCCTCCTCGGCGAGTCCGGGCAGGGCGCCCGCGGCCCCGCCGGGACCGTCGCTCATCGCATCGAGTACGGGGACCGGGTGCCCGTGATCGAAGGAGCCGTGCTGACGGTACAGGGCGTACAGATCGGCGAGGACCGTATCGGCGCGAATCCTTCCCCGCTGCTTCCTGCGTCGCCATGCCGCCCATACGAGGCCGCGTCGGGGAGCGAAGAGCAGCGACACGGCGACGATCGCCGTTGCCGCGAGCACGATCGAAGGCCCGGTGGGAAGCCCCGCCGTTCCTCCGCTCCACAGGGCGCCGAGCACGCCGGACACCGCGCCGAACAGGGCAGACAGCACCACCATCACGCCCAGCGCGTCCGTCCACTGTCGGGCGGCCGCGGCCGGCGCGACGACGAGCGCGGCCATCAAAACCACCCCCACGGCCTGCAGTCCGATCACGATCGCGAGGACGAGAACGGTGGTCAGCGCGAGATCCAGCCGACCGACGGGAAAGCCCAGTGAGGCTCCGAACTCGGGGTCGAAGGTGAGGAGTTTGAATTCCTTCCAGAGCAGCGCGAGGGTCGCGAGCGCGAGGCCGCCGAGTACGGCGATCACCACCACGTCTCGGGCCACCAGGGTCGCCGCCTGCCCGAACAGGAACCTGTCGAGACCGGCCTGGGCGGCGTCCGGCCGGTCCTGCACGTAGGTCAGCAGAACCAGGCCGAAGCCGAAGAAAACGGCGAGCACGATGCCGAGCGCGCTGTCGCCCGGAACTCGGCTGCGTTCCCGGATCTGCGAGACCAGCACGGAGCCCAGCCAGCCGGCGGCGAAGGCCCCGGCCACCAGGACCAGCAGCTCCTTGCTCCCCGTCAGGAGAAACGCGAGCACGATGCCCGGCAGCGCCGCGTGCGACACGGCATCGCCGAGCAAGGACTGGCGACGAAGGACGGCGAACGCGCCGAGCGCGCCCGAGGTGAGACCGAGCGCCGCGGTCCCGAGGGCCACCGTGCGCAGCGTGTAGTCGAACAGGAGGTCGTGCAGCAGGTCCATGGAAGAGCCGGAGCTACGGACCGCTGCGCGGCGCAGGCGCCTCGGGCGTCACTGTGCCGGCGGAAGCAGGTGGAGTGGCCGCCGCAGCCGGCGCGGCCGCCGCCCGGAAGGGAACCACACCCCCGTACGCGATCCGCAGGTTGTCCTCCGTGAACACCTCATCCACCGGTCCGCAGGCGATCCGTCGGACGTTCAGGATCATCACCTGGTCGAAGTACTCGGGCACGGTCTGCAGCGCGTGATGAACGGCGACGACGGTCGCGCCCTGCGACCGGAGCTCCTTGAGCACCCGGACGATCGCCTTCTCGGTCGTTGCGTCCACTCCCTGGAACGGCTCGTCCATCAGGTAGACCCGCGCATCCTGCACGAGGGCTCGCGCCAGGAACACGCGCTGCTGCTGGCCGCCGGAGAGCTGACTGATCTGACGCTTGGCGAACCGCGTCATGTCCACCTTCTCCAGCGCTTCCAGCGCGAGCTGCCGCTCCCGGGATCCCGGCCGCCGGAACCACCCGAGGTCTCCGTAGCGGCCCATCATCACGACGTCCAGCACGGAGGTCGGGAAGTCCCAGTCCACCGAGCCCCGCTGGGGCACGTAGGCCACGACCGAGCGATCCTCCGAATAGCTGCGCCCGTGCACCAGGATTCGACCTGCGGCCGGCGTGACGAGATCGAGGATCGCTTTGATGAGCGTGGACTTCCCCGCCCCGTTCGGACCTACGATCGCCATCAGCACGCCGGATGGGACTTCCATGTCCACGTCCCACAACACGGGATGCTCGTCGTAGGCGACGGTCAGGTCATCCACCTGGATCGCGACTTCCCGATCCCGGGTCATTGCGCCTCCCCGGATTCACCGAGCAGAGCGTCCACGATCGTGTTCACGTTGTGTCTGACCATCCCGGGATAGCTGCCTTCGGGGGTTCCGGCGGATCCCATCGCGTCGGAGAAGAGGGAGCCGCCGATCCGGACTTCGTGTCCCCGGTTCCGCACGGCCGCCTGCACGGCTTCGATCGTCCGCTGCGCCACCGAAGTCTCGACGAAAATCGCCGGCACCTCTCGCTCGACGACGAGGTCCGCGATCCGCTGCACGTCCGAAGTGCCCGCTTCCGACACCGTGCTGATCCCCTGAAGCCCGACGACCTCGAACCCGTAGGCGCGCCCGAAGTAGCCGAACGCGTCGTGCGCCGTGACGAGGATCCGGCGCTCCGCGGGGAGCTCGGATACGCGGTCGCGGACCCAGACATCGAGGGTGGCCAGCGTGTCACGGAAGACCCGGGCCCGCTCTCGGTACTCCGCCTCGCCGTCCGGGTCGAGGGTGACGAGTGCCTCTTCCACCCGGGTGGTCGCCGTCGCCCAGAGCGCGACGTCGAACCACACGTGCGGGTCCCAGCTGCCGGCGAAATATTCCGATGAGAGTCGCCGGCTGTCCGGAATCCCGTCGGCTACCGGTACAGTGACGGTCCGACCCGTCATCTCTTCGAGGACTTCGCCCATCGCGGCCTCGAGATGGAGCCCGTTGTAGAAAATGATGTCGGCACTCGCCAGGGTCCGGACATCTCCGGCGCTCGCCTTGTAGAGGTGCGGATCGACGCCGGGACCCATCAGTCCGGTCACCCGGATTTCGTCGCCGCCGATTCGGGAGACCATGTCGGCGACCATGCCCGTCGTCGCAACGGCCCGAATCGAACTCCGGTTCTCCGGTGCCTCCTCACCCGACCCGCCTCCGCAACCGCTCAGGCCGATCGAAGTGACGGCGATCGAGACCAGCAGCGCGCGGAGGCTCGAGCGAGCGAGAGCGCCGGCCTGTTCGAAGACCCGCATACATCCACTCGTTTTTAGTGTATCCTAAATCCGTCCCTGATGGATTCAATACACCGCCCGGGCCACGGCGTCAATCGGAGTGGAATGGGAGCACGGATCGGAGCCGGATGCACGCGGCCCCGGAACGCCGCGAAGGGCGCGCCG
This sequence comes from uncultured bacterium, assembly GCA_965364445.1. Taxonomy (GTDB): domain Bacteria; phylum Gemmatimonadota; class Gemmatimonadetes; order Palauibacterales; family Palauibacteraceae; genus Carthagonibacter. Next base: position 6,456 of record CBDTXM010000108.1, read on the forward strand.
GGGCCACGGACCTCCTGCAGGGACTCAGCCGCGCTTGCCGATCGGAACGAACTTCCGCTCGTCGTAGCCGATGTAGACCTGGCGCGGACGGGCGATCCGCTGATCGCTGTCCTGCAGCATCTCCAGCCACTGGGCGAGCCAGCCGGCGGTGCGCGGAATCGCGAACAGGACCGGGAACATGGCGACCGGGAAGCCGAGCGCCTGGTAAATGATTCCCGAATAGAAGTCGACGTTCGGGTAGAGATTCCTCGAGACGAAGTAGTCATCCTCGAGCGCGATCCTCTCCAGCTCGATCGCGATGTCGAGCATCGGATTCGTACCCGTGACCTCGAACACCTGTGGTGCGAGCTCCCGGAGAATGCGGGCGCGCGGGTCGTAGTTCTTGTACACCCGATGGCCGAAGCCCATCAGACGGAAGTCGCCGGCTTTCACCCGCTGGATGTATCCGGGGATGTTCTCGACCTTGCCGATCTCGCGCAGCATGCGAAGCACCATCTCGTTGGCGCCTCCGTGCAGCGGGCCGTACAGCGCGGCGGCGGCCGCCGACAGCGAGCAGTACGGATCCGCATGCGAGCTTCCCACCGCCCGCATCGCGTTCGCGCTGCAGTTCTGCTCGTGATCCACGTGCAGGATGAACAGGACGTCGAGCACCTTCTCCAGGATCGGATTCGGCTCGTACTTCGTCTCGGACGTCTTGTACATCATCGCGAGGAAGTTCCCGGCGAAGCTGAGCTCGTTGTCCGGGTAAACGTACGGCAGTCCACGGCTGTGCCGGTACGCGAAGGCCGCCACGGTTCCGACCTTGGCCACCAGCCGCTGAATCTGCTTCAGGCGGATCTCCGGATCGTCGATCGTCCGGGCCTCCGGGTAGAAGGTCGAGAGGGCGGCGATCGCACTGACGAACATCCCCATCGGGTGCGCGTCGTAGCGGAACGCGGCCATCAGCTCCTTCATGTTCTCGTGGAGGTACGTGTGGTGGGTTACGTCGTACGTCCACCGATCCAGCTCATCCTTCGTCGGCAGCTCGCCGAACAGCGTCAGGTAGGCGACTTCCAGGTAGTTGCTCTTCTCCGCCAGCTGCTCGATCGGGTAGCCCCGATACCGGAGGATTCCCTTCTCTCCATCGATGAAGGTGATGGCGCTCTTGCAGGAGGCCGTATTGGTGAATCCCGGATCGTAGCAGAGCATCCCGAAGTCCGTATCGCTGGCCTTGATCGCACGGATGTCCTTCGCCGCGATCGCGGCGCCGTACTCGGGATACGTGCCGTACATGATCGGGTACTCGAGTTCCTTCTCGGTACGGTTGTCGATGATCGTGAGGGTGTCGGCCATGGGATGTTCTCCTGGGGTTCCCTTCGTCGTGCCCTTCTGGGCACCGGTGACGGTCTCAGGCATCATATCCTCCTTCCGGAGAGCGGGCACTCTCCGCGTGCGGCTCGGACTCCGTCCGGGCGGGGGATCAGCATCCGCAGCCAGGCCCGGGAGGCGAACGCGCGAATCGCGACGAGGAGGGGACGACGCGCGTCGATGCGACCGTGAACTCCGTGGGCTTGGGCACGGTCAGGCTCGTACAACATATCACGAAGCAAGTCCGGGACCAAGCGTCCGATTCCCAGTGAACCCTGTATTTCAGGCAATACTTCGCTTCGTGAAGAACGGGGCAAGAAGAGTTGTCCCGAATCTCTCCGCCGAGGGGGCCGTTTCGTCCCGAACTCCCGTCGCGTGCGTCCGGCCGGCCCTCGGACGGACAGCCCGACTCAGCTCTTGAGAGCTCCCAGTGCCTGGTCCATCTCGTCCTGTCGGACGTACACCAGGTAGCCGAAGCAGCCCTTTCCGTCCGAGACCGCCGTGCTGGCGTAGACGTTGACGCCGGCCTTCATCAGCTTCTCGTGAATCTCGGCCAGCGCGCCCATCCGGTCATCCCCCTGGACGAGCAGAGCGCTGTGTGGACCGTCCAGCTGCATCCCGGCGCGGCCCGCCACGGCCTCGAGCTTCGATCCCTGTTCGGGAAACAGCGCGAGCTGGGTGCGCGAGGGACCCGTGGGGACCGCAGTGAAGGCAAGCAGGTTGATGCCCTGCTGCGCGAGGACGTTGAGGAGCTTGTAGGCCTCCCCCGGACGGTCTTCGGCGCTGGTGTAGTAGTAGTCGACGCGGCGGATCTGGTAGGCCATCTCGTCCTCCTC
>CBDTXM010000109.1:0-8557 GCA_965364445.1 uncultured bacterium
ACTGGCTGACCAGCCTGAGAGGGCCGCTCCGGTTTCGGAGCGGCCCTTTCTATTTATGGGAGATTCGGATCGGCTGCCTCTTCATGGAGACCCGTAATAGGCAACCGCTTGTTTGTCGGACCCGGCGCCCTGGCCCGACCTCAGTTGGAGTCTGTCCACCATGGCCTCGAATCGCGTATCACCGCGCAGTTCGTCGAAAGCGGAGTATGTGAGCAGCCACACACGCTGTGTCGATCTCTCGTCCTCCATGCGCTCGAGCCAGTCGAGTGCGGCGGCACGATCGCCGATCCCGGAGTACGCAGCCGCAACACCTAGAGGGTGTACATACTCGCGCGACGCCAAGTCGGTCAGGCTGTCTGCAATCGTACGGGCCGCTTCGATCTGACCGTCTCGTGCGAGTGCGTATGCGAGCCAGCCCGCGACCGAGGGATTACGCCCCCCGAGGGAGAGGCTGAGTCCGCGACCGTCCGCAATCGCCTCGCGCGTGAGTTCGATCGCCTCGGTCCACTCGTTCGCTGCCAGCAAGGCATAGATCAGCTGCCCTCGCGTGATCGGATGTTCAGGATAGATCTCGACCGCCTTGCGGAAATGCTCTATCGCCTCCCTATATCGCCCCTCGACAAGGTACGTCTTCCCCATATCCGTGAAGGCGACGGGGTTCTGGGGATCCAGCGCGAAGGCTCTCTCCATGGCCGCGCGCGCTTCCTCGTGGCGACCCAATGCCATGTACATTTGTCCTGAGTAGACATACGTATCCGGATAGCCCGGATTCAACTGTGCGGCACGTTCAAAGGCACGCTCCGCCCCCTCCCAGTCGACGGGTCCTTCCATCAGATAGTGGCCGAGCGTGACCTGGGTTCTCGCGAGGTCCGGTTCGAGTTCCAGTGCCCGCTCGATGTGGCGGCGCGCTCGGACCATCGCATCGGCGGGCGGAACCATTGCGTGTGCGATCAGGACGTAGGCATCGGCCAGTCCGGACCACGGCAGAGCCCAATCCGGTTCATAGGAAATGGCTTCGAGAAAAGCATCCATGGACTCCTGGTGCCGATATCTCTTCCACAACGCGCGACCTCGATAGTACGCCTCCAGCGCCTTGGGATCGACCTCGTTGTCGAGTCCTCCTGCACGCCGGATGCCCTGAATCTCACTTGGTGCCGCTCCGAACCTGCGCGCGACGTCGGTAGCGATCCGGGTCTGGAATTCCAGCAGGCCGGAATCACGGCCGTCCCAAACCTGCGCCCAGAGGTGCTTCTCGGGTTGAGCCTGCACGAGCTGGAGATTCACTCTCACATTGGATCCCTCCCAGGTGACGGATCCTTCGATCACGGCATCCACGTTCAGCTCTCGAGCGATGGCCGGGATGCCGGCTGCCCCCTCCGTGTATGCCCGGACCGAGGAAAGGCCCACGACTTCGGGGTCACCCAGTCTGCCCAGCGCCGTGATCAGCTCATCGGTCATCGCGTTCGTGAAATACTCCCTGTTCCCCCCCGGGCTGAAATCCTGAAGTGGCAGCACTGCCAACCTTCGGACACCATGCGTCACCTTCGGCCGCTGACTCGAGACGGCTGCGGCAAGAAGCAGCAGGAAGATCGACAGCGAGACTCCGGCAAACTGTAGGATTCGCCGCATGCCTCGAACCGGTTTCGAAGCCCGGCTGGATGGATGGGAATGCGTGTCGGTCTCCCCGGCGATCTCGGACTCAATCGAGGAATCAGTTCGCGGGCGCCGGGTAGTCTTGCCGTTCGAAACGCGGATTTCCTCTGCCAGGCGTCGGGTCTCTTCAGGAGGTTCGAGCCCGCAGTTCTCTGCGAGCCAGGCGCGGTACTTCTCGTATTCGTCTATTGCCGCAGCCACGTTTCCCCTTCTGCGGCAGGCCGCCATCAGATCGCGAACCGTCTCGTCATCATCGGGCCTGATCTTTCGTGCCTGCCGAAGGGCTCTTATCGCGTTCCTGTCACCCTCGGAAGATTCTGAAGCCAGTCGTCGTGCAGCCAGGAAAGCGGCGCGCTTGAGGACCCGTCGCTCCTCGTCCAACCACCGCTCGAAGTCGAGTGTCCCGGTGAGGTGGAGACCCGGCAGTAGATCACCCCCATACAGCGCGAGTGCGTCGCCCCAGCGCTCCTCTTCGATCGCGCGGCGGAATTCGACAGCGTCACACCGTAGGAGTTCAGCGTCCACGCCCACTGTCTCTCTGCCACCAATAATCACGTCTCTTCCGAGGCTACTTCGGAGGAGGTGGACCGTCTGGTTGAGGGAATTGCGGGAATGGAGATCGTCGGACTCGGGCCAGAGCATCGCGCATACGTTCTCGCGACGACGCGTCGCTCCGTCGGAGAGGACGACGTAAGCCAGCAGGCCCAGTGCCTTGCTGCGCGATGCGACCGATGGCAGGTGCATTCCATCGGGCCCGAGCAGCTCGATCGTGCCCAGAATTCGAATCTCGATCATCTGAAACCGACAGCGCCGCCTCGGGATGAGCCACCGGGGGCCACGGCAGCGTGATTTGTTCAGCGCTGTGTGAGAAACATATGAAGAGCGGCGTAAGTCTGCACCTCGGAGAGGCCTGCGAACTCACCGACTCCCGGAATAAGGAAAGAATAACGGGAGCTTAACCGTCTTCCGGCAATGTTGGTCCACAGTCGCGACGAGCCACCGCGTGGACCGAACAACAGGAGGACACCATGCTACGCCGAACGCTCACCCCCCTGGCGCTCTTGTGCACTTTCGTGTTGTCCGCATGCAGCGACAGTACGATGCCAACCTCTCCTGACACGGCCGACCTGTCCGGCACCTCTCTGCAGGCCGCGAAGCTGGCGGGCGCAGGCTCCCTCACCGGCCAGGTGGGAGGCGCAAAGTACTACATCGAGGTTCCCGAAAACTGGAACGGAGACCTGGTGCTGTTCGCGCCGGGATACGTCACGCCGCGAGTACCCATAGATGAAGCCGATCCGGAGGGAATAGAACCCGGCAAGCGCGCGGAGCTCCTTTCCAGGGGCTACGCGTGGGCCGCGTCCGCGCGACCGGCGAATGGATTCGCGGTCCAGGAGGGTGTGCGGGTCACGCACCAGCTGCGCGGGATCTTCACCTCGCGTGTCGGGCAGCCGAATCGCGTGTATCTGTCGAGCACCTCGATGGGTGGCGTGATCATTCTGCGCCTGATCGAAGAACACCCGGGCATGTATGCTGGCGCGCTTCCCGTCTGCGGTCCGCTTGATGGCGGCGGCGAGTTCTGGAACGGCGCGTTCCATACGCGCGCCCTGTTCGACTATTACTACCCCGACGTGCTTCCAGGCGACGCCGTTCACCCGGCCCCGGGCGCGAACGGCGGCGACCTGTTCGGAGCCGCATTCGGCGCGGTGCTCGCGAATCCCGTACCGGCTGAGCAGCTGGCAGCGGCGCTTCCCGTGCCGATGCCGTATGCGGACCTGACCGAGCTCGCGATCACCATCGCGGTCCTCGCCTCTTTCGGCGACGAAGTGATGATCGCGGACCTCGCGAAGCGGGCGCACTCCAGTGAAGTGTTCGACAACTCGACGACCGTCTACGGCGGCACGAGCGATGACGCCGCGCTGAATGCGGGAATCGACCGGTTCGAGTCATCTCCCGCGGCGGACAATTTCTTCCGGAACTGGTATACACCGACCGGAGACCTGACCGCTCCGGTACTGAGTCTCCGGACGTCGCGTGACCCGGTCGTGTCCCCCTTCCTCGACGAGCGATTCGCGGCGCGCGCCGCCGCGGCCGGTAAATCGCATCTGCTCGTTCGCCGTCAGATCGAACGATTCGGCCACTGCGCCATCAGTTCGGCCGACGAGTACGGCCCGGCATTCGACGACCTGGTGAACTGGGTCGAGAACGGCGTCATGCCGACGCCATAGATCGTCGGGAGGCCCGGGTGTGCAAGTGGGGGCCGCTGCCGCCCGGGTTCTCCTCGACGCCTGCTTACCGCTCGGCCGGAGTTCGCCGGCCGAGGACGAACGAGGCGGATCCGCGCAAATCAGTATGGCTCGTCGCGGATCCGGGGGCGGCTCGAAGGTTGGGCCGTCCCTTCCTCGTCCCTGTGACATTCCAGCCAGGAGGTGCACCATGTTGAAACGAACCGGGCTCATAGTCCTGCTCGCTCTAATCGCGGTTTCGTGCAACGACTCTCCCACCCGACCGACTTCGGCGGATGCCCAGCTGATGGAGGCACAGTTCGACGTGCAGAGGGGCAACCCGGTCGTCCACCGGCTGACCGTCGGGGGCGCCGACGCGGAGGCCTTCGGCCCTCCGGGATCCGACGCGAACTTCGCTCTCGTCGCACTGCAGCGGGCGAACGGTTCGGTAACCGGCCAGTGGAGCGATCAGTACGGGAACGGCGTCGGAATGCATGCCAGGATCGATTGCCTCTACGTGGACGGGAACACGGCTTGGGTGAGCGGTCCGGTCACCCGGCATACCGACCCGTCACTGGTCGGGCGAACCGTAAACGCGATGGTCCGGGACGGGGGCGACACCGACGACGACATGATCAGCGCGGTCTTCTTCTTCCTGCCCTTCACCTGCGTGGATCAGTTCCCGTTCGATCGGATCGGGTTCTTTTGGCCGGTCAACAACGGCCAGGTGAAGCTCGATTAGGCGTCCGTGAACGGGGATCTACTCGACGAAGAGGAGCGTTCTAATGGTCAGGAAACTCGCACTCACAGTTGCAGCGACGCTCGTCGGGTACGGCTGCACAGAGAAGCCGACCCAACCTGTGGAACAGGCGGGAGCAACCGAACCCGTCGCCAATTACAATTACATGAACGGCCCCGAGCAACCCGGGCCGACCGTATACCGTTACGAGAACGGTCAGGTGTTCTGGTGGACGTTTCCGGGTGACGTGACCCCGGATGGCGAGGACTGGTCCGTGATGTTCAGCATCGGGGACGTGGCCGACCTGATTTCCTGCGGTGGGGCCGGCACGCCCTATCCCGGCTCGGTCCAGCAGGCGGTCCGCGATGACGGATTCAACATCGTACAGATGCGAAAGAAGGTCCCGGCCTACGCGGCGCACGCCTCGGACTTCGACGCATACGACACCTGCGACAAGATGGACGTCCCGTGGGTGGCGATCGGTGAGGCCAGCGTCGTGTGGACGGGGGACGTGCATGCCGGCGACGATGGGAGCTCCGGGCATTCCAAGCTCACGTTCAACGCTTTCCTGGACGACGTCGACACGGGCGAAGGCTATCATGCGCACTGGAACTTCGCCTGGGCCTGGTCACCGACCACGTTCGAGGTCCTGGCCGACAAAATGTTCCTCAAATAGCGGCGGGTCAGGAGGCGCAAAGGCGAGGAAGGCCTGAGTGCCGCGACTTGAACGCACGAAGAGCGCCCGGTTCCGGCCGGGCGCTCTTCGCATCGGGGCAGGGTTTCAAGATTTCCTTCAGCCTTCGATCACACCCAGCTGCTGCATCATCCCCATCGCGTCCCAGTCCGCCGTGTGCTCTACGATCTTGCCGTCCTTCAGGTGGCTGATGGCCGTTCCATGGACCGCCACCTGCCTGCCCGTTGCCGGGATGCCGTTCCAGTCCGCACTGTGGGTGCCGCGAAAGGTCCAGCGGTGCGCGACCATGTCGCCCTCGGCGAGCTCCTTCTCGACGATGAACTGACCATCCGGAAAGCCGCTGCGAAGGTCCGCGACCATGGCAGCCAGCCCCTCGCGGCCCACGATCGGAGCGATCTGACTGGAATGGTGACGGTAGTCGTCTGCGATGTATTCCGCGGCCGATGAAAGGTCTCCGGCGTTCCAGATTTCGGAAACGAACCTGCTTACGATCGCTTTGTTCTGCTCGGACATCCGTGTCTCTCTCCCGTTCGGGTATCGGCAAACTCGCTCGTGGGCCGCTCGCGCCCAAGAACACCCCGACCGCCCATTTCTGTCAACGGCGTGACCGGGCTCTCGGGGCCCGGAGCGCACCGCCGGCTGCTATGCCCGGCCGGCGGCCTCCGCCTGCTTCGTCGACTGAACCGTGATCGTCTCGAGCCCGTGTGAGTGAGGTCCCATCTCCTCGCGTCGGAGCATCCAGGCGAAGAAGAACCCGAGGAAACCGAGAACCGAGAAGATCCACATTCCGAGCGCGTAGCCACCCGGATTCGCGGCGCTCGCACCGGAGTAATCGTTCGCCCAGCCGATCATCCAGTTGAACCCGAACAGACCGATGTTCTGGATCATCGTCATCAATCCATAGGCGGTCCCGAGCTTCGCCTCCTCCACCAGGTAAGCCACGGAGGGCCACATCACCGCGGGAACGAGGGAGAACGCGATCCCCATCGTCGCCATTGGAATCCAGAGATCGACGTCGGAATAGGCCATCACCAGGTAGACCGGAACGAGCATCAGGGAACCGACCATCATGAACAGCGAGCGCTTGCCGACGCGGTCCACCCACAGGCCGAACAGCGGCGTGAAGATCATCGAGAACAGCGTGATGATGCTCGAGAGGAATCCCGCCGTCTCCCGGCTCACCCCGTGCGTGTCCTGGAAGAACTTGATCGCGAAAGTCTGGAACGGGAAGATCGCCGAATAGAAGGTCACGCAGAGCAGTACAACCCAGATGTACGAGCGCGGGAAGCTGAACAGATCGCCCCATTCCACCCGGTCCGTCTCCCCGGCCTCGCCGAGATCGTACTTCCGCTCGGCTCCGTTCTCGAGTACCCAGTAGACCAGCGCACCGACGATGCAGAAAGTGGCGAATCCGACGGTGATGAACAGCGGCCACTGCCAGTTCTCGTACGCCGGCTTGGCCCAGGTGGGCGAGTTGAGCGCCAGAAAGGAGCCCAGCCGCGCGATCGTCAGGTTGATTCCGAACGCGAAGCTCAGCTCCCGGCCGCGGAACCAGCGGGCGATTCCGACCGTGACCGACACGATCAGGGACTCGGCACCGAGGCCGAACACCAGTCGACCGGCCGCCATCACGACGAATTCGCCGGTCGCCGCCGTGATCCCCGCGCCGATGAAGCACAGCGTACCGAACAGCAACGTCGCCTTCTTGACGCCGATCCGGTCGATGATGATTCCACCGATCAGCACCATGATGATATTCGGGAAGCTGTAGATCGCGTTCAGCGTCCCGATCTGGCTGTCCGAGAAGCCCAGCTGGTCTCGCAGCAGGTCGGCGATCGGACTGATCGCATCGTACACGTAGTAGTTGCCGAACATCGCCAGGCTGATGACGACGAGCACGATCCATCGAAACAGGGGTGGCGGAGGAGGCTTCGGGGACGCGGCGTCGCGTGAGGTCATGGCTTTCGTCGCTCTGGAGGCGTTCGTGGAGATCGCGGCGCGTCGGGCCGGATTCGATACCGGTCCGGAAGGTCATTTCCACCGCATGGGAATGCAAGGACTCGCGGGCCCGGCTGGAGCGGGACGTGCACCCATCCATTCTCGTGGGATTGCCGGTCAGGCCATGCCCGGCACAGTCTGGATCATCGAGGACGCCCGCTGAGCCGTCCGGAGCCCGCTCGCGAAAGGTGACGATTCGTTGGCACCCGATCTATCGGTCATCATTCCCTGTTACAACGAGGGGGAACGCCTCGCCGACACGCTGGACGCGATTCGCAATTTCACCTCACGGACGACGGCGTTCGAAGGTGGAATCGAGTGGATCTTCGTCGATGACGGGTCGAGCGATGATACCCTGCCACAGATCGAGGCGCATGCAGCCGGTGACCCGTGCGCCCGGGTCGTCGCCCTCGGTGCGAACCAGGGAAAGGGCGCGGCGATCGTGGCAGGCGACGGTATCGCTCTGGCCCCGCTGCGCGCCTTCACGGACTGCGATCTCGCGACCCCGCTCCCTGCTCTCGAGGAACTCCCCCGGCTGTTCGCCGAGCATGGCGCGGATCTCGTCATCGGAAGCAGACACACGCCCTGGTCCCGGCTGATTCGACCGCAGCCAACGCTCCGTCGGCTCGCAGGGCGACTCTTCAGTTTCGTCATGGCGCACTTCCACCGTTCCTCCTTCACCGATACCCAGTGCGGATTCAAGGCGTGGAACGCGGAATTCTCGAGATCGGTGGTCCAGCGCCTCGACGAGGCCGGCTGGTCGTTCGACCTGGAAATGATCTGCCGCGCCGAATCGTTGCAGTCGAAGATCCTGGAGCTTCCGGTCGCCTGGACGGACAGCGAGGGCTCGAAGGTTCGGGCGGCCATCGACGGTCCCCGGATGCTCCGCGATGGCGTCGGGTTCTGGCTCCGCTATACCCCTCGCGTAATCCTGGTGCTCGGACTTCTCGTTGCCGTGGTGTTCGTCCTCAAGGGTCTGGACTGGACCTATGCGCCTGAGTGGACCGGCCACGGGGGCTTCTCCGAGTCGCCGCTCTTCGCTCTGCTGGGCATTCCCCTGTCGCACCTGCCTCCGCGCGCGAATACGATTCTGTATGTCGTGCTGGAGGCCGGCCTGCTGGGCGCCTCGCTCATCATCCTCAAGCGCTGGACCCGCTACCAGCTCGGACGGACCTCACTCGGAATCGTGTTCTGGTTGACCTTCCTGCTGGCCTTTCTCAATACGGTGCTCGGCCAGTTCCACCAGGGGAA
>CBDTXM010000110.1:0-8329 GCA_965364445.1 uncultured bacterium
ATCCGAAGCGTATTCGATGCGGGTCCGTACATACCGCTCGATGACGATACCGATTACGGGAAGGAAGACGAATGAGAAGAAGGTCGCGGACACCTGCGTCGAGGTCGTTTCACGTACCGCTGCTCGTCATGTCACTGGCGGCCTTCTCGATCTCTCCGCAGCGGGCGGCGGCCCAGGAGGCCTGGCAACCGAGCCGATCGGCGGCGCCCGGGGACGTGGACTCGATCGACTCGATCATCGCTGCATTCTACGATGTCGTTTCCGGTCCGGCGGGACAGGAGCGCGATTGGGCGAGGGACAGCACTCTCTACCTCCCCGGGGTTCGATTCGTGGTCGTGTCGCGTACGTCGGACGGCGAGCTGACGGCGCGGAACTTCGATCACGGAACCTGGGCGTCCGGATCGAACGAGTCCCTGGAGCGAGGCTTCTACGAACAGGAGATCCACCGCGTAACACGGAGGTTCGGGCCGATCGCGGACGTCTTCAGCACGTACGAGTGGCGAACGACCGAGGACGGACCCGCAGGCGGCAGGGGAATCAACAGCATCCAGCTGTTCAATGACGGTCAGCGCTGGTGGATCACGGGAGCGATCTGGGCCAGCGAGGACGAAAGCGTACCGATCCCGGACGCGTATCTCCCGGATTGACCGTCACCTCGTCAGGTGGGAAGGTCGATCTCGGGGGACTCCGGATCCGGCTGATACAACACGATCGTCCCTCCGATCGTCTGAACGACCTGGGCCTCTGAAAGCGCGTCGGCGAGCGCCGCAGCGGCGTCCCCTGCAGAGACCGGCGCGAGATCCAGCACCTTGACCTTGATCAGCTCACGCGTCGTGAGCGCATCGGAAACAGCCGCGATCGCGGCTTCCGAAACCCCGCCTTTCCCGATGTGGAGAATCGGCTTCAGCCCGTGGGCCTGGCTGCGGAGGAAGGCACGCTGCTTCGATGTCAGGGGCTCGATGTCAGCCTCCGGATGGGGTTCAGAACCGGGCCGCGCGCCAAGCTAGCACACTCCGGCTCCTCCTGCTCGGAGCCCGGCGTCCGGACGCGACGGACTCCCGGCCGGGTTGTCGATGAGCTCAGGGCGACCACAGATTGTCCGCAACCGACGACGGGCGACGACCTTCCGGGCTCCGGCCGTCGCTCCTCGGCCCACGAGTACCGTCGGATGGAGGCGTCCATGCAGGTGGCTACCTGATGCCCGCGTCGTCCCGACACCTGGCCCGCGCGCTGGCGTACTGGCTCCTGCTGGCGATCATCGCGATCCTGGCCGGAGCGCTTCGTGAGACCTTCCTTCGACCGGCGCTCGGTGAAATCTGGGCGCACAGGGTCGGCACGTTGCTCGTCTGCGGACTCTTCGTTCTGGTCATCGAGCGATTCGTTTCCCGGCTCGATCCTCCGGCGAGTCCGGCGGAGCTCTGGGGGATCGGAGCGCTGTGGCTCGCGCTGACAGTCGCCTTCGAATTCGCGTTCGGCCACTTCGCCATGGGGCACTCCTGGGAGGCGCTGTTCGCGGCCTACGATCCACGCACGGGACAGCTCTGGTGGCTCGTTCTGCTGACCCTGCTACTCGCCCCGACCCTCCTGGGTCGTTCACACGCCCGCAAGGCCGGCCTGGCCCCGATCGAGAGACACATCGAGTTCATTCCCGAAGAGCAAGCCGCCTCGGCCGTCGAGTGGTTGGCCGATCTGTTTCGCGATCGGGATGTCAGATACGCCGCGGCGGGCGGTCTCGCCGCACGGGCATGGGGAGCGAATCGTCCGCTCGTCGACCTCGACTTCTACGTGCACGGAGAAGACCTGGACCGTGTCGAATCGGATCTCGCACCCTATGTCGTCCAGCCCCTGAAGGAGCTCACCAACGAACACTGGGATCTCTCCCTGCTGCGGCTCGAGTATGCGGGCGTCCCGCTCGAACTCTCGGTCGGGGAAGGCGCGAAGTACCGGGAAGCGAAGACCGGGAAGTGGCATGATGCGTGTCCGGACTTCGACCAGTGCCCCGAACGGGAATTCCTCGACACCAGGATTCGCGTGATGAACCGGGAGGCGCTGCTCGAGTACAAGCGCCGGGTAGACAGGGCGGTGGACAGGGCGGACGTGTCGTCGATCGAGCGATCGACCCCCTGACCCGGAACAGCACGAGAGGTCGGAGGACGATGCTGAGCAGACAGGGTGGAATGGGAATGGTGGTCGCGGCGCTTCTCGGAGTCTCGGGGCTCGAGCTGCAGGCGCAGGTGCCGGACCTCGACGGCACCCTGGTGGTCGTCAACAAGGGTGCAGCAACCGCCACTATCGTCGACGTGAAATCCGGTCGGATCCTGGCCACGCTTCCGACCGGAGACGGACCGCACGAGGTGGCCCTGTCGCCGGACGGAACGACAGCCGTCGTGACCGACTACGGTGGTCGCTCGGCCGGTCAGTCTCTGACCGTGGTCGACGTACCCTCCCTGAGAGTGATCCGGACCATCGACCTGGGTGCGTACGAAAGACCCCACGGAATCGCCTTCCTCCCGGACTCGAACCGGGTCCTGGTCACTTCGGAGTCCACAGGCTCCGTGGTCGTCGTGGATGTGAACTCGGGTCGGGTAACCGGCGCCCTTCCGACGTCCCAGGGAGGGAGCCACATGCTCGCGCTTCCGGCCCATGCGAAACAGGTTTGGACCAGCAACATCAGCGACGGCACCATCTCGGAAATCGACGTTGTATCGGGCACCACTTCCCGCATCATTCCCGTGGCCGACCAGCCGGAAGCGATCGGGATTCCGCCGGACGGAGCCGAAGTCTGGGTCGGCAGCAATGCGGCTGGAACGGTGAGCGTGGTGGACGCCATGGACGGCGCCGTAACCCCTGCGCTGCAGGGATTTCGCTGGCCGTACCGCGTCGCTTTCACGCCGGACGGCACGAAGGCGCTGATTCCTGATCTCCGGGGGGAGCAACTCCGAATCGTGGACCGCGCGACGCGAGCCGAACTGCACCGGATCGACCTCACCGGCGGCGCTCCGCAGGGAGTGATCGTCACGCCCGACAGCCGAACGGCCTTTCAGTCTCTGAGCGCGCGGGGCGAGGTGCTCGCGATCGACGTGGAATCCGGTGAGATCCTGGGAGTGTTGCCGGCCGGCCTGGGGCCCGACGGCGTGGCCTTCACGCCGAACGTGGTTCAGTCGGCGCCGCCGACGGAAGATTGATCGGGACTCCGGCCGTGATCCGAAGCGGCCGAGAAGGCCTTTCGAGCCTTTGAGAGCCGCTCCGGAGTGCCGATCTCCCACCAGTTCGCCGCACCGATGTCGAACGCTTCGATCCGCGATCCGCAAGCCGCGAGGTCGAGGTAATGGTCGGTGATCGAGAACACCTGCTCGTCGGGCAAGCCTGCGATCAGACTCGGTGACACCACGTGCACCCCGCTGAACGCCAGGGCACGACGGGGCCCACGGGGCTCCCTGGCTCGCTCCTCCCTTCCCGACCCGACGTGCAGACGACCGTACAGACCGTCCGTGTCGAAGAGGAGCTTCCTGCTCGAGGCGCGATCCTGCACGGCGAGCGTGGCCAGCCGGGGCGACTCACCAGGTGGTGCATCCCTCGGTTCGTCGTCATGCGCGGTGACCAGTGCGGAGAGGTCCAGCTCCGTCACCACGTCCGCGTTGTGCAGCAGGACGGACCGCCCGGCGCCCAGTAAAGGAGCCGCATGCCGTAGCCCACCACCGGTCTCGAGCGGACGCTCGGATTCGAGGGACACCACGATCCGAGGCGGTGTCGGCGCTCCCTCTGCGTCGGCCTCGGCGTCGAGCAGGCGACTCAGCCGCCCTGCCTCCGCCTCGACCTGGCCGGCGTGGTGGTGGGCGTTGACCACGATGACCCCGGGGGCGAGCTCAACGATCCGACGGATCGCTCTCTCCAGTACCGTGATGCCCCCGACCGTGACCAGTGCCTTTGGAACCGCATCGGTGACCGGACGGAGCCGGGTGCCGAGACCGGCGGCGAATACGAGCGCGTCGATCACGGCCAGTACGGCTCTTCGCGATGGTGCAGCTGGACCCTGACCGCCGGAAATGACTCCCTCAGATAGCTCGCGAGCCGCTCCGCGAAGAAGACCGAGCGGTGCTGGCCACCCGTGCAGCCGAAGGAGACGGTCAGAGCCGAAAAATTGCGGCCGACGTACGTATCGATCTGCGAACTGACCAGGCTCCGCACGTGCTCCCAGAATGCGGAGGTCTCTTCCCTCCCCTCCAGGAACGCTCGGACGCCCGGGTCGAGACCCGTCACGCCCTTGAACTCGTCCAGCCTTCCAGGGTTGGGCAGTGCCCTGCAGTCGAACACGTATCCTCCGCCGTGACCGCTGACATCCTCCGGATATCCTCGCCGGTAGCTGAAGCTGTAGAGAAAGACGGTCAGCCCCGGACCTGCGCCCCCGGTGGACATCTCCCCGGCGTATCGGTCAATGATGCGGCCGAAGACCGACGCGAGCTCGGGCAGCTCGGCCGGCAGGCCACGATCCATGATCCCGCCCAGATTCCGGGCGGCATATGGCACACTGCGCAGGAATCGCGGCTTCCGTTCGAAGAAACCTCGATAGCCGTAGGCGCCCAGGGCCTGAAGAATGCGCACGACCACATAGCCGCGGTAGGCCGTTTCGAATTCCTGGCGATCCACGGCACGATGTTCTGACAGGGCATCGAGGTAGTGGTCGAGGAGTCTCTCCCGAAGCGGATCCGGCAGGTTCGCCTTCGCATCGTACAGGAGCGATGCGACATCGTAGGGCAAGGCGCCCCGTCGCCCCCCCTGGTAGTCGATGAACCAGGGCTCGCCGTCCCGCAGCATCACGTTGCGTGACTGGAAGTCCCGATACAGGAAGTGGTCGGTGTCGGACTGAAGCAGGAACCGCGTCAGCGTCTCGAAATCCCGTTCGAGCCGTTCCTCGTTGAAGGCGATGTGAGCCAGCTTCAGGAAGTGGTACTTGAAGTAATTGAGGTCCCATTGAATCGACTGCCGATCGAAGGCGGCGCGCGGATAAGCGACCGAATAATCGACGGCCTCGTGGCCTTCCAGCTGGAATCGCGGAAGCCACTCCAGAACCCGCTCATAGGCGGGGATCAGCAGTTCCGGGAATCCCTCTGTGGACCCGCCCGATCGTGCCGCCTCGATCGCGTCGAACAGCGTCGTATCGCCGAGATCCTCCTCGATCCATACGCCGGCATCCTCGTCGGCCGCGTAGATCTCCGGCACCGGCAGGCCCACTCCGCGAAGCGAGGCCGAGTAGGACAGGAACGCCCGGTTCTCTTCGTGGTCCGGGCCGATGCCGCCGATCGCCGTTACTCCATCGGGTCCCCGGATCCGGGTGTATCGCCGCGACGACCCATCGCCCGCCAGCTCCAGCACGGCTTCCGGATCGGATCCGAAATGGGACCGGAACAGCTCGTTGATTCTCTCTCGCACGGCAGGGTTGAATCTCCGTTCGGGGAAGTGATGGGTGCGCCGGCAGAAGCTACGTGGGCGGCACGCCAGCGGCGAGATCGTGCGAGCGACCTGCTCCGATTCTGGCGCCGATCCCCGGTGCCAGCTACGGTGCGATAGCGTTTGGCGCCGTGCGGGGCACGGCGGACATCGGGCCTCGCGCCGTTTCGTACGGCGACCGCACGAGGCCAGTTCGAGAGTGGGGGGCACACATGAGCAAACTGCACGAATACGACGGCGCAGCGATCCGCATCACCTACGATGCCGGGAGGTGTATTCACGCCGCCGAGTGCGTGAAGGGTCTGCCTCCGGTGTTCGATACGGCGCGACGCCCCTGGATCGACGCCGACGGAGCCGGCCCGGATGAGATCGCAGCCGTGATCCGGAGGTGTCCGACCGGCGCACTGCACTACGAGCGCACGGATGGCGGCGAACCGGAAGTCCCGGCTGCGGAGAACGAGATCACGGTATCGGCCGACGGTCCGTTGTTTCTCACCGGCGACCTCGAGCTGCTGGACGCTGATCGCAAGCCGATCACGCGAGAGACGCGCGCGGCCCTCTGCCGGTGCGGGTCTTCCCGGAGCAAGCCCTGGTGTGACGGAAGTCATGTGGAAGCCGGTTTCAGAGCGACCGCCGGGATCGGCGGGAGCCGGCCGAAACCGCGAGAGGACCCCGCTGCCGCCCCCCTCCGGATTCGTCTACGCCCTGACGGTCCTCTACTCCTCGAGGGACCCTTTCGAATTGGCCCGG
The DNA here is from genome assembly GCA_965364445.1 of uncultured bacterium. Lineage (GTDB taxonomy): Bacteria > Gemmatimonadota > Gemmatimonadetes > Palauibacterales > Palauibacteraceae > Carthagonibacter. Next base: position 6,199 of record CBDTXM010000110.1, read on the forward strand.
CGGCACCGGAGGGGCAGGTCGCGGGAAGCGGGTGCGCATTATGCCGTTGTGGCGCTTCGGACAACAAGCCGTGGTGTGACGGATCTCACAACCGTATCGGATTCAAGGCGGACGACCCTTCAGCATCCTGAGCGAACGAGCGGACTTCACGTTCTGACCGGGGCGGGCGATCTTCGGGCGCCCGTCCCGACCTCTCCACACAGCTACGGAGCGGACATGCCGTACCGTTCCATGCGGCGAGCAAACGCGATCGCAGCGTTGGCTCTTGCCTTCGCTTGTGTCTCCGTCCCGGCTCTCGCGCAGCACATGACCTCACACATCTTCCTGGCGCTCGAGATGTGGGAGGACGTCGTCCGAGCCAACGAGCAAGCGAATGCGGTCGCGGAACGCGAGCGCGGCTAGCGGGAAATGATCTCGCCGGGAAGCGGAAACCAGCGAAGCTGTTCGAAGTCTGCGGTCAGTCCGTCTGCAACACGTCCCTCGCAGTCCCGCTTCCCATCGGCGGCGGCTACGAGGATTCGTCGAGCTTCGGAAAGATGGTCCGCCAGTCGCGACTCGGGCTCGGTGATCCGGTGCCGGGGCCAGACGGCTCCGTCTCCCGTGAACGTCACCTGACCGAGACTCAGAGGCGGGGCCGCGGGCCCCCGACCGTGACGCCACAGCCCGGTTCGCGGATCGAACGAGTACTCGTCGAGCAGCGCCCAACCGGAGTCGGCGACCTGCTCGACCGCATCGAGGATGTACTCGAACACGCGGTCCGAGATGAAGTAGTTGAAATTGACCCGCACCCAGCCCGGCTTGATCCCCTCGCACCCGCGGCCGATCTCGCGTTCGAACTCATGGCTTCGCTCGAGATCGATCCCCAGGAGCCGATGGCCGTACGGACCCGCACATGAACATCCCCCGCGAGACTGAATTCCGAACAGATCGTTCAGCAGGGCGACGACATAGTTGTGGTGAAGGTACCGCCCGCCCTCGCAACGGATGACGAACGAGACGATGCTCAGGCGCTCGTGCTCGAGGTCCCCCAGAATGTCGATATTCGGATTCGCCGACCATCGATCGATCGCGCGCCGAATGAAGCTCTCCTCGCGCTCCCGGATCAACTCTTCGCCGACTGCCGATTTCAGCAGGAATACGAGCCCGGCCCGGATCGATTCGACGATCGCCGGAGTTCCGCCCTCCTCGCGCAGTTCCGGGTCGGCGAAGTACACGTGTTCCGTCGGGTTCACGTAGGAGACGGTCCCGCCTCCGACCACGTCGGGCACCGTGTTCCGAAACAGCTCGCGTCGGGCCACCAGAACACCGGGTGTGCCGGGTCCGCCGATCATCTTGTGGGGAGAGAGGAAGATCGCGTCCTTGTAATCGAGTGCGTCATCGCCGTCGTCTCCGCGCGGTCCCATCTCGATACTGACGTAGGGAGCGGCAGCTGCGAAGTCCCAGAGCGCCAGCGCGCCGTGCCGGTGCAGGAGGATCGAAACATCACGCACCGGCGAGGTGATTCCCGTCACGTTCGAAGCCGCAGAAAAACTCCCGATCTTGAGCGGACGGGCGTCGTATTCGACCAGTCGCCGTTCGAGGTCTTCGAGGTCGATGCCGCCGTGCAGGTCCTCGTGGATCGTCACCACGTCGCAGATCGACTCGCGCCACGGCAGTTCGTTCGAGTGGTGCTCGTAGGGCCCGATGAAGACGACGGGTCGCTCATCGGCAGGAATCTGATCCGTCAAGCCGTACTGCCGGTCGAGATCGTTGGGAATCCGCAGGTTGAGTACGCCGATCAGTCGATCGATTGCGCCCGTGGAGCCCGATCCGCAGAAGATCACGGCGTGCTCATCACCAGCTCCCACGGCCCGTCGGATGATCTGGCGGGCATCCTCTCTGAACCGCGTCGTCTGCCGACCGGTTCCGGAGCTCTCGGTATGCGTGTTGGCATACAGCGGCAGGACGGCTTCGCGAATGAAGTCCTCGATCACCGACAGGGAGCGGCCCGACGCCGTGTAGTCCGCGTAGATCACCTTCCGAATCCCGAACGGTCCCACGACGGCCTCGTCCTCGCCGATCACCGATCTTCGGACCATCTGGAGCAGCGCTTCGCCCTTCTCCTCGCCGAATACCGGCAGATCGAGGCGGG
>CBDTXM010000111.1:0-8308 GCA_965364445.1 uncultured bacterium
GTGTACTCACCGCCGAACTTCACGCGATTGAACCGGCCGATCTGCCAGTCGAGCGTGCCCCGAAACGCGAGCCTGTCCTCGTTCGTCCGTCGCCAACCGTCATTGTCCCAACCGGCGACCGGGAATGAGGTGCGGAAGCCGTACGGGTTGTACCGCAGGTTGTCCGAACGACCGGCCACCGCCTGTGAGAAGTCGATGTCGGACCGCTGCGGGAACGCGAGCATGCTGTCGCGCGGCACCGCGTTGCTGCGATACGCCTGGATGAACTCCTCGGACGGGTCGAACCAGTCGAACCCGGTGATCGTCGGGTTTGAACTCCCGTAGACATTCTCGAGCGCGAACTCGACGTTGCTCAGCGAGAAGCCCATGAACGGGTCGCGATTGTCCTGGTACCATCCGTAGTCAGCGATACCGAATTGATCGCGGTCCATTCCGTAGCTGGCCTTCAGGTCGAGCGCCAGCTGCTGGTCGGCGCTCTGGATGAGCGTCTGGAACCAGCTGAGGCTGAAGATCTGCTCTACGGTCAGGTTCCCGCTGATGTCGTCGGGATTGTAGATCGAGTTGAAGTTCAACGAACCGTCACGCCCGTATCCCTGCGTTCGATTCCGCGTGTACGCGAAGTTGAGCCGCGAACCACGCGGCAGCTGCAGGTTCAGGTTACCCGTGAACAGGCCGACCTGGTTGTTTCCGGTCGGGTCCGTCCGTCCGTTGTCCCACGGCGTGAAATTGGGTGCCGTGAGCATCAGGGAGTCACTCGCGCCCGAAGCCGCCGAACCGCGATTCAGCTGGAACTCGGCTGCCTCGCCCGCGGTGCAGAGCGTCGAATACTGCGAGCCTGCGGGACAGGCCTCGACACCGTTCACAACGTATCGCTCGGGAGCGTTCTCGGTCAGGAACCGGTCGGCGCCCTGGAGCGTCCCCGCGAGGAAGAAGCTGAGCGGACCGAACAGCGGGCCGCCGAGCGTCGCCTCGAGACGGTTGAAGTTCCGGCGCCAGCTGTCGTTGGGAGTCAGCTGGTCGGTCTGGTATTCGAGCGACCCCGTCCAGCGCGTTCCACCGGTTCGGGTCACGTAGTTGACGATACCGGACTGCGCTTCGCCGAACTCGGCCGAGAAGGCGCCGACCGTGACGTCGACCTGCTCGAGAGCGTTGGTCGGAACGTCCACGTTGTTGGCGGTCCCGGTACCGAACTGCCGGGTCAGGACGCCGTCGATCAGCACCGCTTCCTCGTTCGGACGACCACCCCGGATCGACCGACCGTCGTTGGTCTGGACGACGCCGGGCGCAAATGACACGACGCTCGAAGCGTTGTCGAGCGGCAGCTGGTCCACCGCTTCACCCTGGACGATCGCTTTGGTGGCGGTCTGGTCACGCGGAACCAGAGGATTCCGCTCCCCTTCCACCGTGATCGCCTCGAGCTCGACGGCAGTCTGTTCCAGCTCGAAGTTGATGGTTGTAGTCTGACCGGCCAGGATCCGCTCTCCCTCAACGACAACGGAGCGATAGCCGATGAAACTGGCCTCGATGTCCTGCAGGCCGGCCGGCACCTCGTTGATGAAGTAGAAACCCTGATCGTTCGTAAGGTTACCGAGGGTCGAGTTGGCCACCCGGACCTGGGCGCCCGCGACGGGCGCCCCGGTTGCGGCATCGGTCACACGGCCCTGGACCTTACCGGACGTCTGTGCGAACAGCGGACTCGCGACAAACATGGCGAGTCCCGCTGCGGTAAGGCCCGATCTGAGAGCCCCTCTCAACAAATCACGCAGCATGGATCAATCCTCCTCGGGCAGTACGGAGAATCGTCGACACCGGTCCAGATGTCCGGAGCACGACATGGGGCAGGGGCCCGCGCTCCGACCTGGCTGCCAGGTCAACAGAAACCGAGAGACGGCGCATGACGGAAATCGAAGGACGACTTCCGGAGGTACGAACGAAAATTCCGTCGATAATGCCCTCCCCGTGTTCGGGGGAACCGGACGCGGTGCCCCGCCTACGGGGCCACACGATCATCCTACGCGGAATTCATTTACGGAGGGCCCGGATTCGTCGGGCCTGGCAACGAACTCCGAAGGACGAAATCAACTCTGATTCCAGCATTTATGTCCAGTGCGCCGCAGCAGGCGCACGACACAGCCTCAACTCATGCGGGCCTCTGACAGGCCGCTCGAAGGGGGGACATCGGGCATGGTGTGGCGTTCCCCCTCCGCCGTGCATTCGCAATCGATCGGCAGTCAACGATCGATCACCCGCGAAGCTTACCGGGGCCTCGATTCAGTGTCAATAGCCTCCTCTGACACGGGTCAACCCCGGAACTCCCGCTCTTGACCCGGTTTACGGCTACCAGGCGAAGCGGGACACAAAGTCGCAAGCGCAGGTCTGTCTGTCAACCGGCATCCTGCGCCGGGCCGTCCCCTGTCGACCCGGATCCATCATCGCCGATCTCAACGCGGACAAATCGCCGCTTTCCTCGTTGGACAACGAACGACCCCCGGGGAAGGTGACACCCGGTGTCTGTGATCGGCTCGCCATCAACCCGGATTCCTCCCTGATCGATCAATCGGCGGGCCTCGGAGGTGGAACGGGCCAGGCCCGTCTCCACGAGCGCGCGCGCGATCCAGAGCGTGCCGTCCTCCTGAGGATCCAGCGAGACGACGTCGATCTCGTCCGGCACGCCTCGAGTCCTGTGCAACCGGTCGAACTGAGCGCGTGCCTGTTCGATCGCTGCTTCATCGTGGTAGCGACCGACAATCTGACCGGCGAGCCAGCGTTTCGCCGAGAGCGGGTCGGCCTCGACCTGGGCGATCCGCTCGGCTCTCTCCACCCGGGGCGCACCGGAGACGAGCTCGATCCACTCGGTCAGCACCGAGTCCGGAATCGACATCGTTCGCCCGAACATCTCGGCTGGCTCGTCGGTGAGGCCGACCGTGTTGTCGTAGGACTTCGACATCTTCCGATCTCCGTCGGTCCCCCGCAGCAGCGGGAGCAGGATGCAGACCTGCGGTTCCTGTCCGGCCCGCTCCTGCAGCGTGCGACCGAGCAGAAGATTGAACTTCTGGTCGGTTCCGCCGAGCTCGACGTCGGCTTCCAGGGCAATCGAATCGTATGCCTGCATCATCGGGTAGAGGAACTCCACCAGCGTGATCGGCTTCTGTGCGGCGAACCGGTCCGCGAAGTCGTCCCGCTCCAGCATCCGGGCAACCGTGTATCCCGCCGTCAGTCGCAGCACATCCTCGAGATCGAGGCGGGAAAGCCACTCGCTGTTCCGGCGGATCTCGGTCAACTCGGGGTCCAGGATCCGGAACACCTGCTCCTCGTAGGTACGGAGATTGTGCTCGATCTCCTCTCGCGTGAGCATCGGCCGTGTCTCACTGCGCCCCGATGGATCTCCGACGAGGGCAGTGAAGTCGCCGATCACGAACACGACCCGGTGGCCCAGTTCCTGAAAGGTCCGGAGCTTGTGGATCGAGATGGCGTGGCCGAGATGGAGGTCCGGTCGGGTCGGATCGAAACCCTGCTTGACGATCAGGGGCTCGCCCGACGTGATCGAACGCTCCAGCTTGCCCAGGAGTTCGGTTTCGGGAATGATCTCCGATACGCCGTGGCGGATCCGCTCGAGTTGTTCGGTTGCCGTGGGAAACATTAGGGGCGGCCGATCTGTACCTTTGTAGCTGATTGTCCGGAGACGGTCGATGGACCGCCCGACCGTGCCTCCGGGCCGGTCAGAGAGCGCGAAGGATAGAGATGGCATCAAGTGGAAGCAAGAAACGGTTCCCGGTTCCGGGCGCCCTCGTGAGGTCACTTCGAAATCCGAAGGTCCGCTGGATTCTCGGATCGAGCGTCCTGGGCGCCCTCGCATTCGGAGCGGGGCTCTCGGCGGGAACCTGGTCGCACATCTGTGACGGCTGCCCATCGATCGCTCAGATCTATGCGTTCGAGCCGAAGGAGGCGACGCGAGTCTATGCGTCCGACGGCAGCCTGCTGCACGAATTCGCCGTCGAGCGCAGGACGGCAGTCCCGTACGCCAGCATTCCGACTCACGTCATCGAGGCCTTCATTGCGGTGGAGGACCGCCGATTCTGGGATCATCGTGGCGTGGACATGCAGCGAACCGCCCGGGCGGTCGCAGAGTTCGCCTTCGCCGGGTATGACGCGGCGGGTGGCAGCACGATCACGCAGCAGCTCGCCGGCAACATGTTCGCCGAGGTGGTCGACCGTCGGGATATTTCGGTCCATCGGAAGCTGCGCGAGATGAAGGTGGCGCGCTCGCTGGAGCAGGCGTTCACCAAGCAGGAGATCCTCGAGGCCTATCTCAACCAGATCAACTTCGACGGCGTGTACGGCGTCCAGAACGCCTCGCGGCATTATTTCGGAAAGGACGTCCAGCAGCTGAACCTGCCGGAAGCGGCGACACTGGCCGCGATGCCCGTGGCGCCACGCCGATACAACCCGATCCGCAACCCCGAGCGGGCGGTGAGCCGCAGGAACCTCGTGCTCGATCTGATGGAGAACCAGGGCAGGATATCCCCGGCTGAGGCAGCGGCTGCCCAGTCCTACCCCTTGCTGCTGAGGGACGCTGGCGACGACGGGACTACCGCACCGTATTTCGTCGAGTGGGTCCGGCGGATCCTGATCGAGCGATACGGCACGGATCTCTACGAGGACGGGCTGCGCATCTACACGAGCCTGGACCCCGCGCTGCAGGCCGTCGCCGACTCGGCGGTATCGGAGCAGCTGGCGTGGATCGAAAGACAGCCGGGATTTCGCGCTCCGACCTACGCCGAGACCCGGGACTGGACACCCGAGCGCCTCGAGGAAGCGAACATGCCTTACATCCAGGGTGTGTTCGTCGCCATGGACCCCGATAACGGCGATGTCCTCGCCCTCGTCGGCGGGCGCGACTTCGGTGATTCGGAGTTCAACCGGGCGACGCAGGCGCAACGGCAGGCGGGGTCCGGTTTCAAGCCGTTCGTCTATACCGCGGCCGTCGCCGCGGGGATGCCGCCGTCGGAGGTGATTCTCGATACTCCTGTCGAGTTTCCACAGCCCGATGGTACGATCTGGTCTCCCAAGAACTTCACGAACGACTTCGCCGGCCCCCTGGCCCTGCGCGACGCTCTCCGCAGGTCGGTCAACGTGGTCGCGGTGAAGCTCGGACAGAGGGTGGGAATCGAGTCGGTTGCGCAGTATGCGCGTCGCATGGGGATCACGACCGACATTCCGAGGGTCCCCTCGACCGCGATCGGGGCTGCTTCCGTTCGTCCCATCGAAATGGCCGAGGCCTACACGACCTTCGCGAACCTGGGCGTGAGGGTATCGCCGCGACCGATCCTGAGGGTGGAGAGCTCGGACGGAGACGTATTGTGGGAGTCACCGGTCGAGCGCGAGGAAGTGATCGACGAGAAGACCGCCTGGATTCTCGTCTCGATGATGCGAGACGTGGTGGACCGAGGATCCGGCATTCGGGTCCGGGCGCTCGGTGTACCCTCGAACGTGCCGGTGGCCGGGAAGACGGGCACGACCAACGAAGCTACGAACGCATGGTTTCTCGGCTTCACGCCCGACCTGGTCACCGCCTCCTGGGTGGGGTTCGACCTCCCGGCCCCGATCCGACGGGATGCTCAGGGCGGACAGGACGCGGCACCGATCAATGCCCGGGTGCTGAAGTCGTATTACTCCAGCCACCCGGCTCCTCCCCCGTGGCCGATGCCGGCCGGGATCGTATCCCGGAGGGTGGACGGAACGACGGGTCAGCTCGCGGGAGAGTGGTGTCCTGAGGAGTCGACGTACACCGAGTACTTCGTGCAGGGGACCGAACCGCAACGCATCTGCGAGTCGCACGACCCGTGGGCACAGGCAGATCCGTTGGCCGGCGAGCGGCCCGATTCGCTTCCTCCCCCGGTATCGGAGGACTTCGACTTCTGAGTCGGGAGGAGGCGAATGCAGAGAGCTCCTGCAGCTCGAGCTCTCTGCCGGCGCGCCTGGCTGCGATCACCGCAGCCGGGCGCATATCCCGTTCAGCGGCGCAGTCGCTCCCGGCCCTTGTCTACGGCCTCGCCCAACCGATCACTCGTCCGGTCGGCGCGAGTGCGAGCACGTTCCGCCAGGCGCCGGGTCTCTCGCGCCGTACGATCGGCGAGGCGCTTCGTCTCCTCACGAGCTTCGTCGAAGGCGTCCGTGGCCGTGTCTCCGATTTCCTCCGCCTTGCGGACCAGTTGCCGACGGGTGCGCTTGCCGCTCTGCGGCGCCAGCAGCAGGGCCGCCGTGGTTCCGACGAGGGCTCCCAGTGTCATGCCCACGATGAAGCTGAGAGCGTCGCGGTATTCCGAATTCCCCATTCTTACCTCCCAGGTATTGTCGGTATGCGACCGGTCCCGGAGCTCGCTCCACCCGTGCCGGCATCGCACAACCCGTAATCTGGCGACTCGGGCGATGGAAACCAACTGCCGGAGTGGCCGGTGACTCCTTTCCAGCTTGCCGGCGTACCGCCTTCCGCTACCTTCTCAGGGCTCGAGGCGAATCGTCGCAATGGAGGATGGAGAAGCGATGAATCAGGGATTGCATCCGGACGGCCCCGACTGGGAGACCCTGACCCGGGCCTGGCGGGAAATGGGGCTCGGTGAGCTCGAAGTTGTTGAACCCGGTGCGGGACTGCTGGAGATTCGAATCTCGAACCGTGGGTCGTCCGCCGTCTCCCGGGAAACCGTCCGGGACCTGCTCCGGGGCATTCTCGCGGATCTGGCGGCGGAGCAGGTAGGCATCTCCGAAGGCCCCGAAGAGGATCCGACGGCTGCATCAATCCGCTTCCTCGTCGGCTCGCCCCGACTCATCGCGAAGATCGGACCTGACTACGAGTCTGGAGTCGATGCGAGCTTGCTGACCGAGGGAGTCTCGAGCTGACCCCGCGGACCGGACGCGTGGTGGCCCTCGACTACGGACGCCGCCGGATCGGAGTCGCCATGTCCGATCCCGGTCGGATCCTCGCGGCGCCACATGCGGTGATCGAGCATCGCGGTGCCGGCGGCGTTCCGCCGACCGAGCTCATCGCGCTGCTGCGCGAGATCGGTCCCGCTGAGATCCTTCTGGGCATTCCTTTGAACATGGACGGCAGCGAGGGAGTGATGGCGTCGGAGACCCGACGATTCGGCGAAGGTCTCAGGAAGCAGCTGGACATCCCCGTGACCGAGAGGGATGAACGGTTGAGCTCGCTGGAGGCGGATCGAAGGCTCAGGGAATCTGGGTTGCCGCGAGGCAAGCGGCGGGAGAAGGGGCGGCGGGACATGATGGCGGCGACCGTACTCCTCGAGGACTATCTGGCGGAGAACTGAATGCCCGAGTTGCGAATCACCCGTGGGGGACGCCGGAATTGCCGAGCGAGGGCGGTCTGCACAGGCCTCCTCGCAGCGCTGGTGACGTTGGTGGGGTGCGATTCCGGAGCACCCGCGACGGATCTGACCCTACAGGAAACGGAAGTCCTGATTCCGACCGGAGCCACCGCGCTGGAGGTCGGGCAGGCACTCCGGTCGGCAGGCCTGGTCCGTTATCCTCGCGCCTTCGCGCTGACGGCCCGCGTGATGGGAGCGGAGGAGAGCCTCAAGGCGGGAAGATATCGGTTCTCTCGGGACGCGTCGTGGTTCGCGATGCTCGACCAGCTGGAGCGCGGCTCGGTGGAGACCGTCGCCCTGACCATCCCCGAGGGATTCACCCTGCGGCAGATCGGAGCCCGGATCGCCGACTTCACGGGAGATTCCCCCGATTCGATCCGTCAGCTGATGGGTGACTCGGCGTTCGTCAGCGGCCTGAAGGTACCCGGTCCCACCCTGGAGGGTTACCTGTTTCCCGACACCTACCGTTTCGCCGATGACTTGCCGGCCCGCTCCATCATCCTCGCACTCGTCGACCGCTACCATGAGTTCTGGACGCTCGAGCGACGGGTGAGACTGGACTCCCTGGGCCTCACCGAGCGCGAGCTCGTCACGCTGGCCAGCATCGTCGAGAAGGAAGCGCGGGTCGGCGAAGAGCGACCCGTGATCGCCGGCGTATACTGGAATCGCCTGCAACGCGGCATGCTGCTCCAGGCCGACCCAACGGTGCAGTACGCACTGGGGGGAGAGCCGAGGGAACGGTTGCTGTATGCGGACATCGACTCGGTGGCGGGACATCCCTACAACACCTACACGCAGCCGGGACTTCCGCCCGGTCCGATAGCCTCTCCCGGCGCAGCTGCCATGGATGCTTCACTCTCGCCGGCAGAGGTCCCGTACCTCTATTTCGTTGCCCGGCCAGACGGATCGCACGAGTTCACGAGAAC
>CBDTXM010000112.1:0-8237 GCA_965364445.1 uncultured bacterium
TGCACCAGGAAGGTGGTGCCGCCCCACGTCTGGGTATTATCGCCGTCCTGCGGGACCGCGAACACGATCTCGCGCGACACGCCGTTGTCGGCCCGGAAGTTCGTCCAGAAGTCAGGCTCGAGCTGATATCCGGCGATCACGTTCTCGATCTCGGGCAGCGCGCTCCCGTAGGCATCGGAACCGACGTAGACGCCGGCGTTCATGTACAGCTTCGCCAGCAGCATCGAAGCCGCGCCCTGGTCCGCCCTGCCGTACTCGCCCGCCCCCGAAGGCGGCAGGTCGTTGCGGATTTCGTTCAGCTCGTTTACGACGAAGTTGTAGATCTCCTGCCGCGTGCTCTGCTCCGGCGGCGTCGAGCCGAGCGGGAAGCTCTCATCGACGAGCGGAATGTCCCCGAACAGGTCGATGCCGTGCCAGTAGCTGAGCGCCCTGAGGAACCGGGCTTCCGCACGGAATTGCTCGACCTCCGCGATCATGCTTTCCTGCCCGCGCTCGGTGAGCTTCTCGGGCGTGGACTCGCGAAGGAACTCGTTCGCCAGCGAGACCTGGTAGTAGATCCTCGAATACATCATCTGCACGAACTGGTTGGAAGACGCCCAGCCCTGCGTGCTCAGCTCGGGGAGCCCCGCGTCATTCCACGCGATCACGGCCTCGTCGGTCGGCAGCTCCTGCAGCTGCCAGAGCTGGCGGCCGTAGTGGCTGAACCCCTCGTCGAGGCGCTGAAAGTCCGAGTTGCCGCTCGGTCCCTGCTGGCCCGTGACCGACAGGCCGGCATACAGCTTCGCCAGCAGGGCCTCGTAGGACTGTGCGTCGTTGAAGATATTGGCGTCGGTGACCGTGCTCTTCGGCTCGGTGGTGACGTCGCAGGCAGCGACACCTCCGAGCACGGCGAGGGCACCGCACAGGGTCATCAAGTTCCGGATTCTGGTTGTCATGTCGTCATCCGTTTTTCTGTGTGTCCTCGATCATCGCCGTGCGTTCGTCAGAAGGTCACGCTGAGGCCACCAACGAACGTCCGCGTCCGGGGGTAACGGTTGTTGTCGATTCCGTTTGTCGATGCCGTCGGATCGACCCCGCTGTAGCCCGTGATCGTGAACGCGTTCTGCACGACTCCATATACGCGAACCCCGTTCAACCAGTTCCCGAAGGTGTACCCCAGCTCGATATTCTGCATGCGCAGGAATCCGGCATTCTCGACGTAGTAGTCGGAGAAGTACTGGGGAGTCTGGAATCCGGTCGTGAGCGTGGACGTGTGGAGATTGTTCGGCGCCTCGGCGTCTCGCAGCTGATCGTAGAAGCCAGTGCTCGATGCGACGTTGTTGTAGACGTAGTTCCCGAGGTTCGCCAGCAGGGTGAAGCTCATGTCGAAGCTGCCCCAGCGCATCAGGGAGGTATGACCCATGATCCAGTCGGGCGCCGGGCTCTTGTAGGCGGCCCGGTCGTCCTGGTTGATGATGCCGTCCCCGTTGCGGTCGACGTACAGGTCCTGCTCGTTGATGCTCCCGTCGTCGTTCCTGTCCGCGTAGACCGGCAGTCCATCGCGTCCGATGATGTGCTCGTACACGAAGAAGGAGTTGACGTCCTGCCCGGGCTCGAGCACCTGAATGAAGCTGCCGACACCACCCGAGATCGCTTCCCCGGCGAGAATCTGCTCGCTGCCACCGGCGAACGGGTTGATCTTGATCAACTCGTTGTCGTTGTAGGCGAAGTTGAAGTTCGCGTCCCACGAGAATCCGTCGGGCGGAGCCTGCACGAGTCCAGCGTTGAGCGTGAGCTCGAAGCCCTTGTTCTTCATCTCCCCGACGTTCGTCGTGACGACGTTCGAGAGATTCGTCCCACCGGCCACGATCACGTCGAAGATCAGGTCTTCCGTGGTCTTGTCGTAGTATTCGATCGAGCCCCAGTACCGATTGTTGTTGAATCCGAAGTCGAGTCCGATGTTCCAGGAGCTCGTTTCCTCCCACTTGATGTTCGGATCCACCGCGCTCGGCCTGATCGTCGGTACGAACCCGTCGCCGAACTGCGACTGGGCCGTGTTCTCGCCGAAGACATAGGTCTTGTACTGCTGGTAATTCGGGAACGCCTGGTTGCCGTTCTTACCCCAGGACGCCCGCAGCCGCAGGTCGGAGAAGGTGTCTCCGTCCATGAAGGCTTCTTCCGAGATCCGCCACGCTCCCGCGAAGGACGGGAAGTAGCCCCACCGGTTCTCCTCACCGAACCGGGAGGATTCGTCAGCCCGGATGCTCGCGGTGAGCGTGTAGCGATCCAGGAAGGTGTAATTCGCGCGTCCGAACCAGGAGGCCAGCTTGTTCTCCTCGACGTTCAACGTCACCCGCTGAAATTCGGAGGCCGGAATCCCCTCCGTGCCGAGCAGGTCGGAACTGAGCTGCTGGGCCTCGAGATAGGGATTGTCGAACTGCCACTGCTGGTACGAGTAGCCGCCTGTGAGATTGAGCGCGTTGTTCGTCCAGTTGCGCGCATAGGTGAGGAACGCGTCGCCCAGCCAGCTGAACTCCGAGGGATTGTTCCGCCAGACCGTGCCGAACGCTCCGTTCTCGGTCTGGAACTTCGAGAAGGACGGAGCGAAGAACTTCCGCTCCGAATTCGTGCTGATGAAACCGAACCGGCCCGTGGCCGAAAGACCTTCGACCCCCGGAATGAAGTACTCACCGGTGGCGTTGCCGACGCCGCGGTACGTGACGCCCATGTCGGTGACGAGGTTCAGTTCGCCGACCGGGTTGTTCGTTCCGAGCGGGTCGTCCCATTCGAAATAGCCGCCGAACTCGCTGTCCGGATCGAGCTCCGGCTGCGACGGGGCCATGTTGGTGGCTGAGCCGAGCACCCGCGCACCGGTGAATTCGTCTTCTGTGCGCGAGCCGATGAAGGTCGCCTGCAGCTTGAGGCGATCGTCGAACAGAAACTGGTTGTATCCGAGATTGAAGGAAGCACGCTCGAATCCGGTGCGCTCGACGGTGCCCTCCTGGTTCAGATATCCCACCGAGACCCGGAAGTCCATCTTTTCGCCGCCACCCGTCACCGACAGGGAGTGATCCTGACCGTAACCGGTGCGCGTGACCCGGTCGTACCAGTTGTTGTTCGCATTCCCGATGATCGCGAGCTTCTCGGGCGCCTGTTCCGCGACCGCATCCCGGAACTGGAAGTAGTTGAGAATGTCAGGCTTCTCGTAGATCTGAGAGCCGGAGATGTTGCCGCGGTAGGTGAACAGAGTGGGCCGATCAGCCCTCGCCCGGCCTCCCATCGTCTCGATCAGCACGACGCCGTTTGCGCCGCGCGACCCGTAGATCGCCGTGGCCGAGGCGTCCTTGAGCACCGTGAACGACGTGATGTCGTCCGGGTTGATGAAGTTCAGCGGATTCCCGCCGGCCGAAAGTCCGCCGCCCACCTCGAGAGGTACGCCGTCCACGACGTACAGAGGCTCGTTGCTGGCGTTGATCGAGGTTCCACCGCGAATCCGGACGGACACTCCACCACCCGGCTCGCCACCGTTCGCCTCGGTCACCTGGACGCCGGCGACCTTACCCTTGATCAGCTGCTCCGCGCCGACCACGCGCCCGGTGTTGAAGACCTCTTCAGGGACCTCGGTCACCACACCCGTGTTGGTCGTCCGTTCGAGCTCACCATACCCGACCGCGACCAGCGGATCGAGCTGCAGCGGCGCGATCGCCATCAGGACCGTTACTTCGGACGTCTGCCCCGCCGTGACGGTGACGTCGGTCTCGAACTCGCGGTATCCGAGGATGTTCACGGTCAGCGTGTGGACGCCCGCAGGGACGTCCTCGACGACGAAGAACCCCTGAGCCGCGCTGAGGACCGTCTGGCCCGCGACGTTGATCGTCGCATCACCCAGCCCGGTCATCAGCATCTCGTCGGCGACGCGTCCCCTGACCGTCCCGGTCGTTTGCTGGGCCGCGAGATCGCTCGTCCATCCGACGGTCGCGATCGTCACGGCGGCGAGCGCGACAAGGAACTGTCGTACCCTTGGCATGTTGTGCCTCCACCGGCAGGTAAGAATTGTCTCCCTCGCTCGAATACAGACCGGGCCGCGGTGGCGAGGGCCTGGTTCAACCGTTCCCGACGCGGACTGAGGCCGACTTCACGAACTGCGGCCGGGGGGTCTCCGGGGACGGCGGTCGTATCGAAGTCCGGGAGGGCAAGGAGCCTGCCACCTGGAAACGTGAAACGAGTCAATGCGACACGCCCCCGCTCGCACCGCTCCGGGCCACTATCCGGTCCCTGGCAGACGCAGCATCCGATGACGGATTGCGGACGGCCACCGGCATCGCAATGCATTGTTTCGCTGCTGTTTACGGGTCTGTACCGGTATGCGCCGGGCAAACTCTCGAAGTCCGGTCCGCCCTCGGCTCGGCCTGCCTGAAGCGGAACCTATTCCGGCCGACCCTGAGGCCGTGGTACGTTAGTCCCGGGAGTCAACTGCTGCCGTTTCGGGACATAATGGCACGCAGCCGGAGATAGGTGCGACAGGTAGGGGATAGAGAGGGGCAGCATGAGAGTCGCGGTACTGGGTGCAGGGCTCGTAGGGGGGCCGATGGCGGTCGATCTCGCGTCTGGCGGCGACTTCGAGGTGACGGTGGCCGATATCGACGACGCGGCGCTGCAGAGACTCTCGGACACGGACCTGCCCGTGAACGTCCGCGCGGTGGATCTGGCCGATCCCGGCGCGGTCGGCGAACTGGCCGAACAGAGCGACCTGGTGCTGAACGCAGTGCCCGGGTTCATGGGATTCGCGACCCTGAAGCGTATTCTCGAGACCGGACGTGACGTGGTCGACATCGCGTTCTTTCCCGAGGATCCGTTCGAGCTGGACGCACTCGCCCGGGAGAACGACGTGACGGCGATCGTCGACTGCGGTGTGGCCCCGGGGATGAGCAACCTGCTGGTCGGGCACCTCGAAGCTCAGCTCGACCGGACCGAGCGGGTGCTGATCTACGTCGGAGGTCTTCCCGAGGTCCGCGAATGGCCGTTCGAATACCGCGCGGTGTTCTCGCCCATCGACGTGATCGAGGAATACACCCGCCCGGCCCGCTACGTGGAGAACGGACGCCCGGTCGTGCGTGAGGCCCTGTCGGATCCGGAACTCCTGGACTTCGACGGCGTGGGTACGCTGGAGGCGTTCAACACCGACGGACTCCGAACCCTGGCGGTGACGATCGACGCGCCCGACATGAAGGAGAAGACGCTGCGCTATCCGGGCCACATCGAGAAGATGGCTGTGTTCCGGGCCACGGGGCTGTTCGACACGGAGGAGATCGAGATCGGTGGCACCCGGATCCGACCCCTCGACTTCACCGCGCGGCTTCTGTTTCCGCGTTGGAAGCTGAAGCCCGGCGAGGGAGACCTGACCGTGATGCAGGTGGTCGTCGAGGGCGAGAAGGACGGCCGGGCCGTCCGCCACCGGTACGATCTCCTCGATCGTTATGACCGGCGCACCGAAACCCATTCGATGGCGCGGACGACGGGCTACACGGCGACGATGGCGGTCCGGATGCTCGCCGGGGGACTCTACGCCCGGAAGGGGATCTCGCCGCCGGAGTTCGTCGGTCGGGAGCCTGCCTGCGTGGAATTCATGCTGGCGGGCCTGGCAGATCGGGGAGTGGTGTATCGGGGCAGCGTCGAGCCGATTCGAGTCTAGAGCCGGCCCGGTGCGTCGCCGGCGGTCGGGCAGTCGCGCGATGCAGAACGCCGGGCGGTGGAAGTCGCTCCCACCGCCCGGCGTTTCGTGGTATGTCGGGACGGTCCGTGCCTATTCAGATCTCATCCCTGGTCGGGCATTTAGAGCACGACGTCACAGACCTGCTTCGGAAGCAGCACTTCCGTAACCACGTGGATCACTCCGTTCTTGGCCGGAATGTCGAAGGTCTCGCCCGGAACCGCAGCGACGATGTCCGAGTTACCATCCTCTTCGCAGGTGGTGATGATCGTTGCGCCGTCCATGTCGAAGAAATCGCCGAGCTGGGTACGGATCTGGCGGTCACCCAGCACGCTGTTCGCGTAGCGACGTCCGTTCACGACGTGATACAGCAGGGTCTCCACCACGAAGTCGGGACAACCCGTGGCCTCGGGACAGGCGTTATTGGCCTGCTCCTCCGGCGTCATGCCGGGAACCTCGAGAAGGTCGAACAGGCGGCCGAACGAGGCGTCCGTCGGCGCGAATACGGTGTAGGGCCGGTTGCCCGACAGCACTCCGGCCAGCCCGGACCGCACGACCAGCGTCTCGAGCACGTCGAACTCGCCATCATCCGCCTGGACGATGTCTACGATCGTCGGAAGCGTGTTCTGCGGCAGGCCGCCCCGCACGAAGTTCGGGTCGGTCGTCTCCGGCCCTGTGGCGCTGTCGTCGCAGGCTGTCGCGGTGAACGCGATCGCCGCGATCATACCGAAGGTCTTCAGAGTCGTCTTCATGATCCTATCTCCCTGGAATCTGGTTGCGGCGGTCGATCGCCGTATGTCCCACATCGGGAGTGTACAATTGTTGTCTAATGTTTGTCAAGCCCTTTACCCGAACAATACCTAGACAGGCCTTTCCGCTTGCCATTGACCGATCCTCCCATATTGTGCGAAGGCCGCAGAAGTGGACGACGATTTCCTCAACGGGAGCTCCCGGAATGAATCATGGACCTCGCTGGACTCTGATAGTCGCGAGCGGGCTCGCGCTCGCACTTCCCGGGTGCGGCGCGTCGGACGGACCGTCTCCTTCGACGGCGGCGACGGTCGCGCGGGCGGAGATTCGGTCCTGTGAGGACGGTTCGGTTCTCGGCGAGGCGGTATTCCGGGAGAGGCCCTCGGCCGAGGGAATCAAGCTCGTCGATGTATCGCTGGAGGTTTCGGGGCTGTCCGACGGCAGACACGCCGTGCACGTGCATGAGACGGCGGCGTGCGAGCCCTGTTCGGCAGCGGGGGGACACCACGATCCGGGTCCCTTCGGCGAGACGGCACCCGATGCGCCGGACTTCAATCATCCGTTCCACGGAGGCGATCTGCTCAACCTCGAAGTACGGGGCGGATCCGGCAGCCTGGTGACCACGACCAACAGGTTCACGCTCACCGACGGCCGCATGAGCCTGTTCGACGCCGATGGAAGTTCCGTGATCGTACACTCGGGCGAAGACACCTATTGCGACCAGGAAGACGAGCTGACACCTGGCTGCGCCGGAGGCGCCCGGGATGCCTGCGGAATCATCCGTCTCTCGGAAAGGTAGAGGAATCATGCGCCGGCAAGTCGCCATCATCGGCGCCGGCGTTGCAGGCCTTGCCGCTGCGCGCTCCCTGGCGGACCGAGGACTGGCTATCCAGGTGTTCGAGAAGAGCCGCGGACTCGGCGGCCGGGCCGCGACACGTCGAGCGGGTGGCCTCCAGTTCGACCACGGTGCCCAGTACTTCACGACTCGCTCACCGCAGTTTCGAGCTGCGGTCGGGCCACTCATCGAACGGGGACTCGTCGAGGCCTGGTCGCCTCGAATCGTCCGGCTCGCATCGGACGGAAGGCGCGAACCGGCAGTCGAGGCCGACCGGTTCGTGGGCGTCCCCGGGATGAGCTCGCTGGGCCGCGCGCTGGCCGGAGACCTTCCGGTCACTCGAGGCATCCGGATCGAGACGATCCTCCGCGAGCGCGACGCCGGTTGGTCGCTGCTGTCCGCGGAAGGCGATCGACACGGCCCCTTCGTAGCGGTGATCGTGACCTGTCCCGCCCCGCAAGCGGCTGTCCTTCTCGATTCTGCATCTCCCGATCTCGCCGCCGTCTGCCGCTCGGCCGAGATGCTCCCCTGCTGGGCGGCGATGGTCGCCTTCGAGTCACCTCTCGATCTCGACTTCGATGCGGCATTCGTGACGGACGAGACGCTCGCCTGGGTGTCGCGGGAGTCGAGCAAGCCGGGACGCGTGTCACGACCCGAGTGCTGGACACTGCATGGTACGCCGGAGTGGTCGACGGCTCGACTCGAGGATGAGCCCGACCGGGTGGCGCAGGCGCTCCTGGACCGGTTCCTCGAGCTCGGGGACATCGCGCCGCGGAGTCCCGTCCACCTGGATGCGCACCGCTGGCGGTACGCGCGGTCCTCCGAACCCCGCACCGTGGCCCCGGCAGTCGACGCCGACGCTCGGATCGCGATCGCCGGTGATTGGACGGTCGGCGATCGTCTCGAGGGTGCGTGGCTGAGCGGGATCGAGGCGGCGGAGTCGATTGCGGGTCTGATCGGGGG
>CBDTXM010000113.1:0-8224 GCA_965364445.1 uncultured bacterium
ATCAACGGAGTGCCTGAATGTCGAATAGAGAGCGAATCGTTCCCTTCCTCCTCGGCTCGGTCACCGGTGCGGTGATCGTTCTGTTTCTGACGGGTCTGGGAGGTCGTGGAGGAACCGGGTCGATCGCGGGAACGTCCGCAGCGACCCTCGACGATGACGAGGTGGTGGCTCGAATCGGCGGCGACGAGATCACGCTCGCGGACCTGCGAAGCGCCCAGCCGGACGCGCACCTGCAGATCGACCGAGAGCGCCAGGACCTTTACGAGGCGGGCCTCGAGCGGATGATCGGCGAGCGTCTCGTTGAACTGGAAGCCGATTCACGCGGCATCTCGGAAGAGGAGCTGATCAACCTGGAGGTCGAGTCGAAGGTGTCCGACCCCAGCGACGCCGAGGTGGACGAGTTCTACCAGCGGAACCGCGCGCGAGTCCAGGGAACACGTGAGCAGCTCGACGCTCCCATCCGCCAGTTTCTTCGCACACAGCAGGCCCAGGAGGGTTTCGAGGCCCTGATCGCACAGTTGGAAGAAGAATACGAGGCGGAGAGCTTTCTCGAGCCATTCCGCTTCGATGTGGTCTCGGAAGGATTCCCGTCGAAAGGCGCGGATGCCCCAAAGGTGACGATCGTCGAATTCAGTGACTTCGAATGCCCGTTCTGCCTGCGCGTGGTCCCCACGCTGGATCGCATTCTCGAGGACTACGGGGACGACGTCCGGCTCGTATTCCGCCAGTTCCCACTCAACAACATCCACCCCAACGCCCAGAGCGCGGCGGAAGCATCACTCTGTGCCGCCGACCAGTCCCGATTCTGGCAGTATCACGATGCCCTGTTCGCCGCGCCGGGCGGATTGGATCGGGAGAGCCTGCGACAGACGGCCGCCGACATCGGCCTGGACATGGACGATTTCGAGTCCTGCTTTGACGCACGGCGGCATTCCGCAGCGGTCGATGCCGATCTGGAGGCAGGTCGGATGCTCGGAATCACGGGAACTCCCGCACTGTTCATCAACGGTCGATTTCTGTCGGGAGCGCAGCCGTACGAGGTGATCACGGCCATCATAGACGACGAGCTGAGGAGGATCGGCGCCTGACGCTAAACCCGAGGCCGCTCTAACCGTCCGAGAAACTCAGCGTCAGAACCCGGCCCCTGTGGTCGGAGCCATACTCGTCCGGGACCACCCGGTACGAGCCCTCGTCGAGCACGATCGTCGAGCCCTCGAAGGTCCGCAGAAACATGTGGTCCGTGGGATATCCGCCCCGGGTGCCTTCTGCCGTAGCCGTCGGAGACTCGGGAAACCGCTCGGAAAGATGCCGGATCACCGACTCCTTTTCCGACCAGCTGTTCACATCACCGCCGATGATCGTCGCGATCTGACGATCGCCCTCGTCCAGCTCCTCGAGAGCGCGCGCGAGACCCAGTCCCTGCCGCAGCCGCGTGGAATTCCCTGTCGTGATGACGCGCAACACGTTCGCAGCCACATCGAAGTGAAAGCTGACGACGCGGATCGGTTCACGGCCCGGCGGGTGGGCCAGCGCGGCCACTGCCACGCGCCTCTGCGTTTCCAGAGGAAGCTCGACCGCCGAGTGTTCGGACAGGGGGATGGAGGCCAGAATCGCGTTGCCCCGATCTTCCGGGATCTCTCCCTCGACTTCCGCGCCGTTGCGCATGGAAGGGGCGTAGAACAGCGAGAGGTCGCATCGCTCTGCGATTTCGACGATGTCGGTCCGCGAATCGTGCGCATTCGACTTCCCGATTGCGCTCGGAAGCGAGACTCCCTCGGGGATGTCAGGGATCTCGCTCGAAGCGCGGTGCGCCTCCTGCACGAGCAGAACGAATGGAATCCGGGATTCTCTCGCGGTCCGGGCCGACTCGCACGAATAGCCGATCTGCTCTTCCAGAAATCCGGTGAGGTCTCCGGCGCCCACCTCGATGTTCCAGGTCGCGACGATCAGAGACTCGATGGCGTCCGCATCGACAGCGGGAGACAGGAACGCTGCAGCCGGAACCGGGCCACCGCCCAGCGAAGCTTCGCGCAGGATCTCGCCCGGCACCTCGGCGGAAGCGAGCTGACGGACAACTGGTTCGCCGGTCGCCGAGCACCAGTCGTCGAGGCGCGATTGTTCTCCCTCGGAGTCCGGCCGCGCCCAGGCGACATCGGCATTCGGCGCCGATGCGCAGGCACCTGCCGGAGCGCGGACGTCCATCTCGTGCCCGACCGCACAAGCAGAGAGTGACACGGCGAGAGCCGTCGCCGTCAGATATCGCATTCTGTCTCGCATATATACAGGGAAACTCAATTCGTTCGAATCGTAAAGCTCAGGACAGCGGGCTCCGATCCATTTCCGCTGTCGTGCGCATCCAGCGCGCGAAGCACCCAGCCGCCGATGCCCCCGGCAGCGAGCCCGAACAATGTTACGGCAGCCGCGTCAGGAAGTTTCATCGCGGGGACCAGCTGCCAGGTAGCCACACCGATGACCGCACCTGCACCGAAGCCGATTGCCGCCCCCGTACCGGAGGCTGCGATGGCGCCTCCCACGAGGGCGCCGGCACCGACATCCGCCCAGCTCCACCTCTCGAGGAAGGGTTGCACGGCCAGCAGCGCGGCGCCTCCCACCCCGGCGCCGATCACCCCGGCCACGAAGTAATCCTCCACCCGTCCGGCATCCGCGGCACCGAGAGAGGCGCCACTGATGCCCGCAATGAGCCCCCCGGCGATCGCGGCGGGGCGGACACAAGCCGGTCCCTCGTACGTGCGCGTGCACGGGATCAAAGATCCCATCGTGGCAAGCACCGTACCGGAGTACGCGCCAAGGACGGCTCCGCCGATCGCCGCCCCCGTCGAGCCCTCGGTGGATTCGCCGCCCGCGGTCTCCTGAGCCGTTGCCGCGGCGGGGAGCAAGACGACTGCGATCAGCGGAAGCGTAAGGCGGATACGACCGCTCCTGCGGGCGGACATCTCGTTCACGAGCGCATTCAGAAGAAGTTGAAGCCGGTGCCGAGGCTCAGGGCCCATCGTCCTCCCTCGCTGTCGGCGGCGTCCGGCCCGAAACGGTAACCGATGTCGATTCGACCGGTGTTGGCACCGGATCCACGTGCCGAACCCGTTCTGAGTCCGAAGCCCACGTTGCCTCCGTAGCGGGCGTCCTGATCGGGATACCACGCCCCGGCGTAGTCCACGAAGCCCGCGACCCCGAGACCGAACAGGCCGAGCAGAGCGTCCCAGATGTACCAACGATACTCGACCGTGCCCGACAGGGCGCGGGTGCCCACGAAGGAGTGAGGATCGAAGCTGCGCGGTGCCCGGTCGAAGCCGAGGTCGAACTCGCTTCCGGGCGGAGGATTTTCCAGGATGCCGGCGAAGCCACCCACGAGTATCGCGTGTTTTCGCGCAGGTTTGGCGGCAGCGCTGAGGTTCAGGACGACCCGGCCCGAGTCGACGCCGACGGTCGTGAACAGGGCGTTGGCACGCAGGTCCAGTCTCAAGAAGACGGGACCGGTCCGCGCCCCGGTCCCGACGCTGCCGGCCAGGCCGATACCATCGCGGTCATATCCGAACCCGGTAGGCGCGATGCGGATGCCGGCGGATACATACGGGCTCAGGTTCACGTCCTCGCGACTGAATCCGTTCAGGTACTGGAACACCTCGAAGCGATCGCTCCGCGACTCCACGAATCCCCCGATCCAGCCCTTCACCGAGTCCGGTGGCGCGAGAACGCTCGCGGAATCTGCCTCGAAGAGATACCGGTCGTTTCGCACGGCACCCTGAACTCCGAGCCGGACGTAGCGACCGCTGCGGGCGACGGTGGCGACACCCAGCGACAGGCCATTCCCGAAGCCGCGGTACCGGTAAAACGTCGTGTCCGTTTCCGCCGCCGAGGAGACCCGGTACTGGGGGATCCTCCGATTCGAATAGTCACCGCCGTAGCCGATCTCCCGGCGGTCTTCGGCCGACCGCCAGGGATCTCCCACGTACCACTCCCCCACGTCTCCGTCGCTCAACCCGAAATACAGGCCTGCCACGTCGATCTGGCTGCCGAGCAGCCTGCGGAACCGCGTGTCGAGCTCGAGGGCGTTGCGATCGACGCCCTTTCGATACGAGATCCGGGCCTGGTTTCCGGATCCGAACAGGTTCTTCTCCGAGAGGCCGATCCGCCCCGTGAGGGTGCCCCCCGAGAAGGAGAAGCTGAAGATCGGCTGCGTACTCCAGGAGTCCCGCGTGGTCACATCTACGATCAGGCTGTCCCGGCGGGTTGCGGTGTCCACCTCGACCGAGCGGAAGATTCCGAGACGCCGCAGGTTCCGCTCCGTCTCCGCGAGCTGCGCGGAATCGAGCGTCGACCCGGGTCCGAACAGGAGTTCCTTGCGGACGACCCTGGGGCTGGTGTCGAATCGTATCTTGTTCAGCAGTCTGAATATGAAGTTGTTGCGGACCTCCTCATCAGTGAAGACGTTCTCGGTCGTGATCTCGACTCGATCGATGGTCGGTGCGGGTGGCTGAACCTCGATCTCCTGGGCGCCGGACGCGCCGGCCCCTCCGAACAGGAGGCCTGTCGTAACGAATGCTCGGAGCAGGGTCCGAGCAGATTCTGGGCTGCCACGAGTCGTCACGGGTCTCCCGCTGACGATGGACGAAGGGCGCTGCGACCGAGGCGGCAAGATAGCCGCTGGCCATCGTATTGCGAGGCGGGTTGTTGCAATTCGTACAGGTCCGTATATTTTCGTCTCTTGCCGTTAGCAGGGGATATTGCGCATCCGTCCCAGCGATCATCCAGGAGGGGGACATGAAACACCTTCGTTCGTTGCTCGTGCTTTGCGCCGGGCTCCTCATTGTCTCGCAGCCGATGCAGGCTCAGGAGAAGTGGGGTCAGCGTGGACTCGAGATCAACGCGTTCTACGGGGTATTGAACGGACTCGGCGGTGACGAGACCGAGATGGACCCGACCCCGTTCCAGATTGACAACAACCACTACTTCGGCGGCCGACTCGGCTACGTGTTCGGCGGCGGGTTCGGAATCGAGGGCTTCTTCGGTTATCTCACGAAGCCCACCGTCACGTTCAAAGGGACGGGCAATCCTCGCAATGCAAACAGCGTGGATGAATCGGGCGTCGTCTACGGCTCTCCGGAGAACCCGGTCAAGGCCGAAGGCGTCAACTTCGGCGGTGACCTCGCCTACTGGTTCCAGCCGGCGAAAGCGTTCCAGATCGGTATTCTCGGTGGTGCGGGCTGGTCGTCGTTCACGATCGACAGCGTCCGGATTCCGAACAACGGTTCGTACAACCCGGGCCTCGTAGACTCCGGCTGGGAAGGCGCCTTCACGTGGAACTACGGCGCCGCGGCGAAGTTCTACCTCGCTCGCTCCATCGCGATCCGGGTGGACTGGCGGAACTACATCTCGCCTGATGGCCTCGAGCGCTATCGCTGCACGGTCAACGGCTACTACGAGTGCGAAGGCGCTGAGGAAGCCGGCCTCGAGAAGAAGACGCTCGACTTCACCGAGTTCTCCGGTGGACTCTCGTTCTTCCTCGGCGGTCCGAAGGACTCCGATGGCGACGGCGTGCCGGACGATCGGGATCTTTGCCCGAACACTCCGGAAGGCGTCATGGTCGACGAGAACGGCTGTCCGTTCGACGACGACATGGACGGCGTGCCGAACTACATGGACAGCTGCCCCGACACGCCGCAGGGCGCGACGGTCGATGCGGCCGGCTGCCCGATGGACAGTGACGGCGACGGCGTCTACGACGGCATCGATCAGTGCCCGAACACGCCGGCCGGCGCGACGGTGGACAGCCGAGGCTGCCCGACCGACAGCGATGGCGACGGCGTCTATGACGGCGTGGATCAGTGCCCGAACACCCCGCGTGGCGCCACGGTCGATGCGACCGGTTGCCCGCTGGACAGTGACGGCGACGGGATCTACGACGGTCTCGACCAGTGCCCGGGCACGCCTGCCGGCGCGACCGTCGATGACCGCGGCTGCCTGATCTCGATCGAGCTGACGGATGTCGAATTCGAGTTCGACAGCTTCGAGCTGACGCCGACCGCGAAGAACTACACTCGCGACATGGCCATTGCGATCGCCAGCCAGGTTGATCCGAGCGGCACGTCCAAGCTCGAGCTCCGTGGTCACACGGACTCCCGTGGCGCAGAGTCGTACAACCAGATGCTGAGTGAGAAGCGGGCCCAGTCGGTCCTCGACTACATGCTCGAGGTCGAGCCGTCGCTGAGGGCCGTGTCGAATCGTATCTCGGTGGTTGGGTACGGTGAGACGCAGCCGATCGCCAGCAACGACACCGACGAAGGTCGTCAGCGGAACCGGCGTGTGGAGTTCCACATTATCCGGTAACCTGACCGGCTTCGTCCGGTAGCAGGAATCAGAAGGCCCGTCCCGCGATCGCGGGGCGGGCCTTTTGACGTGAGGTGCTTGGAGGTTGGCGGGTGGGTGGGAGCAGATGTCCGTTCTTCGCCCGTTTCGATCGTCGGCCTCAGGGTGTGGTGGTGATCTCCGGCCTCACGCCGTACGGTCGATCCGGCTCACCCTGGTCGACGCGTCCGCCGCAGCGAACGAGCAGTTGCCGGGCGTCGGCTTCGGCGGTCGAGTCGGAACTCCGGTCGATGTCACCATTGGCGGATTCGGTGCTCCGGTACGGCTTGACCGACAGCTTCGAGGTAGCATCGATGGCGTCGACTTCGGCTTCGAGGATCAGTGCGCTCCGGCCTGCTCCGGCCTCGGCGAGTCCTCGCGAACCGATCACGATGCCGGTCTCGCGGTCCGCGCTGTCGATGGAGTAGCCCATCTGCACGAGCTGACCGCGGGCACAGTCGAAGGTCGTGGCCGCGCTGGTCGATACGGGCGAGGAGTAGGGTTGTTGGCCGCCGCAACCTGCGATCACGAACGCAACGATCGCGGCGGCGGAGCAGGCAGTGGCATTCGCCGGATTCCGGGCGGTGCGCATACCGTGACGTGCTTCCATTGTCACTCCTTGCAGGGACTGAGAGTGGTCGGGGCGACGGCGAACATGCTGTGGGCTCAGGATCCCGGCGACGAGACGGACTCCCTCGATGCCACCCACTCGAGGAATCGGGCCGATTCGAATACGACGCTGAGGCGAGGCTGGCCGGCATCGATGACGACCATCGCTCGGGCGCCGGTTCCGGAATCGATCCAGGTGGAGATCCAGGCGGCGTCGCCGTCCCGCACTGCCTCGCAAAACGCCTTCGGAGAGTCGTTTCGGCTCCTGTCCTCCGGGACGATCATCGGATACTTGAGCAGCAGGTACTTCCGCAGCCTTACGAACTGTGCCTCGCAGCCGCCGGCGCTCTCCAGTTCGTCGAACGGAATCGAGTGCTGCCCCTTGACCAGTCCTTCTTCGCCGAGGATCGCGTACATGGCGACGGAAGCCGATCCCTCGAGGGAGTCCTGGTAGGCCAGGACGATCATTCCCCCATCGAGTGTGTCGGCCTGTGCCGGGGTGCCCAGCCTCGCGTACAGCTCCGATGCCGGCGTTCCCCAGGGAAAGCCGTTGAACTCGTCCACCGACATCGATACGGCGCTCTGCGCGTTGAGTGCGGAGGGAAGAGCCGCTGCGCCGGCGATCGCCAGAGACGTCAGGATCGCGCCTGTAAAGCGCGGGGTCACCTTGCGCGAGGAAGATCGAATCACGCCCGGACTCCTGGTTGACCTTCTGCACCGACAGGTCGGTCTGCAGTGTCCTTCTCGAATACCGGTACACGATACCGCTTCCTGCCCGTCGCCGTCACTCCAGACTCCGTATCCCGGCGCTTCGTGCCGTTCTTGCGCGCACCGATTGAGCCGTTATCTTTGTCGGCCCCCGCGAAGGCGGGGAGTTCATGCTGCGGCTCCGACCGCCCAACGAACCCCCGTGTCAGAGCGGGGGTCTGCGTTGACGGAAGCCTCCAGGCGGACGGATGAGCCAGCGTGACGCTCGGGTGGCGGAATTGGCAGACGCGCAGGATTCAGGATCCTGTGGGAGTAACTTCCCGTGGGGGTTCGACTCCCCCCCCGAGCATACCTGCCCAGGTGGCGGAATTGGCAGACGCGCCAGCTTGAGGGGCTGGTGGCCGCAAGGTCGTGGAGGTTCGAATCCTCTCCTGGGCATCCGCAGGACCGACCCGCCAGGGTCGAACAGGCGCCCGTAGCTCAACTGGACAGAGCACCTGACTACGGATCAGGAGGCTAGGGGTTCGAATCCCTTCGGGCGCAT
>CBDTXM010000114.1:0-8126 GCA_965364445.1 uncultured bacterium
CCGCCGCCTCGCCATGATGTCCGGACACGGAGGCGAACCGGGTCCCGCGGAGGAGGCGGCTGAGCCGGGTCTGTGGGCGCCCGGGCTCGATCGAATGGCCCGGGGGTACTTGAAGCATACGAGTGAAACCGCTGCCCCCGGTACTCATGCCAGGACGAGAACGATGCTCTTCTCTCGACGGGCCCACGTTGGCTCGCATCCCTCGCTCCTTCTTCTCCTCACCGGCCTCGGCACGCTCTGGGCGTCCGCCTGCAGCGACACGGGCGGGCCTGACCCGGTGACGAAGATCGAGGCGCTTCCACGTGACCTGACGCCCGCCGAACGGGAAGTGATCGACGCAGGCGACTCGTTCGCCTTCTCGTTTCTCGCGCAGATCGCCGCATCGGAAGATCCTGGCAGCAACCTGTTTGTCTCGCCCCTGAGCGCTTCGATGGCGCTCGGCATGGCGCTCGCCGGGGCGGAGAACGAGACCTACACGGCGATGCGGGACGCGCTGGGTCTCGGGTCGATGTCACGCGAGGAGATCGGCGATTCCTACCGCAGCCTGATCGAGCTCCTCACGGATCTCGACCCGAGCGTGCGGATGGAGATCGGCAACTCGGTCTGGCTTCGCACCGGTTTCGATGCGGAGGCGGCGTACCTGGAGGAGGTCGAGACGGACTTCGCGGCGCGCGTCGCAACGCTCGACTTCGGCGATCCCGCGGCGGCCGACACGATCAACGCCTGGGTAGTCGAGGCGACCGACGGCCTGATCGACGGGATCGTGACACCCCCTATCGATCCGATGATCGTCGCCTACCTGATCAACGCGATCTACTTCCAGGGCGACTGGACGGTCCAGTTCGATCCGGCGGACACCCGGCCCGGCGAGTTCCGGCGGGAGGACGGCACCGTCGTCACGACGCCGTTCATGCGACTGTCGGACGGTGAGTTTCCGTTCGCCTTGACCCCGGACTACACCGCTGTCGAGCTGCCGTACGGGGGGGAAGCCTTCGCGATGACGCTGGTATTGCCGCCCGGGGAGACGTCATTGGAGGAGTTCGTGGAACGGCTCGATTCCGAAGTCTGGGCCGATATTCTGGCGTCTCTGTCCCCGAGGGAACCTCCGGTGGTGCTGCCGAAGTTCAAGCTCAAGTACGAGAAGCAACTCAACGAGGTGCTCAAGGCGCTCGGGATGGAGCCGGCTTTCGACCCGTTTCTCGCCGATTTCTCGCGCATGCACCGCGACGCGCTCGCGATGCAGCTGCATATCAGCGAGGTCAAGCAGAAGGCGTTCGTGGAGGTGGACGAAAAGGGGACGAAGGCGGCGGCCGTCACCAGCGTTTCGGTAGGGGTGACGTCGGCGCCGCTCGGGTTCACCGCGGACCGGCCGTTCCTGTTCGCGATCCGCGAACGGCTGTCGGGGACGATCCTGTTCACGGGGCTCGTCTACGACCCGACGGCGGACTGAAGCGCGGCGCGGCCGGCCGGGCGCGTCCCGCTGCGTCCGCCGGGCTACAGCCCCGACAGCAGGCCCAGCATCCAGGCCGAAGCGAGTCCGGCATAGATCCCCAGGATGTACCCGGCCACCGCCATGAGCAGGCCCACGGGAGCCATCGCCGGGTGGTAGATACCGGCCACGATCGGGGCGGTCCCGACGCCGCCGATGTTCGCCATGCTTCCGGTCGCGATGAAGAACGAGGGTGCACGGAGGAGCCGTGCCGCCACGATCAGCACCAGCGCGTGAATCGCGATCCACAGCATGCCGGCCAGGAAGAAGGCCGGCGCGTCCAGCACGGCCCGCAGATCGCCCTGCGCCCCGATCCCGGTCAGCATGAGATAGAGCGCGACGTATCCCATCCGCGAGGCGCCGACTTCCTCGAGCCTGCGGACCGGAGTGAAGCTGAGCAGCAGTCCGCCGGTCACCACGATCAGCACCGCCCACGTGGTATGGCTGATGATCGTCGGGTCGCCGAGCGTGGGCATCTTCTGGCCGAGGATCACGGAGAGGATCGCGCCCGACAGTCCGAGACCCAGAATCACGGCCAGGTCGGCGATCGTCGAAGGGTGACGAACCGCCTCGACCTCGGCGAGACGCCGGTTCGTGTCCTCGATGGCAGAGCGATCCGCATTCAGCCAGCGGTCGAATCTGGGCTGGAAGGCGCTGAACAGCAGAAGCACGCCCATCCAGCCGTAGCCGACGACCGTGTCGACGACGATCACCGGAGCGAAGATTTCCTCGGGCGTGCCTACGCTCTCGGCGATCGCCACCATGTTGGCGGTGCCCCCGATCCAGCTGCCGCTCAGTGCAGCGAACCCCGTCCAGGCTTCCTCCGGCAGCCAGCGGCCGAACACGAGGTACGAGACCTGTGCGCCCAGCACGATCCCCAGAGACCCTGCGACCACCATCGCCACGGCCGTCTTCCCGAGCTTCAGGATGCTGCGCACGTCGACCGTGATCATCAGGAGCAGCAGTGCCATGGGCAGCAGGTACCGCGTCATCCAGTCGTAGACGGGCGAGGTGGCCGGGAGTATGCCGAGGGTCGTGGAGATCGTCGGCACGAAATAGGCGAAAATCACCGGCGGCAGATATCGGAACACCGGTTCGAGCCCCGGCCGCTCACTGAGCCAGAAGATCGTCGCCAGCACCGCTGCCAGGTAGGCGAGAACGGCCATCGGGTCCTGGATCAGGGGTCCGGTCATCGGCTCAGTTCCCGCGGCCTTCGGACGAGCCCGGCTCGGCTGCACCCGCCCGGCGCTCGATGCCCGGTCGGTAGGATCGTACGAGGTCCCTCTCGATGTCCGCCTCGGTCCACGCCACCCGCTTCATCTCGCCGTGAGCGAACCTCTCGAGCTGATCGGTCAGGTGGGGCGAGTCGGGGCGCGAGCTCTGCCCGTAGGCCAGCACCGAGTAGGCTCTCGGAACCTCACCGAACTCTACCGCCAGCACCCACCCATCGCCGCTGTAGGCCACCTGCTTTCCGTCGTCGTCCTCGTCGTAGTACGTGACGCGGAAGCAGCCCAGGGTACCCGAGCAGCCGTTGGCGGGAAGGTCGAGTTCCCCGAGCCGGTACCGGTGTGCCTCGCCCCAGGTCACATCCCAGCGTCCGAAGAGTCCCTTCGTCTCGGCTACCGCGCCGGCGAAGGCGAGCGCGGCGGCCTCCGGGTTCGCGAGCCCGCGGGGCGTCGACGTCGGTCGGTCCATCGACCACGGTTCGGCAAACAGGGCGTTGAACCGTTCGTTGAACGGGCGTTCGTCCTCCTCCGGTATCGCGAGATCGAAGTAGCGGTAGTACCAGACCTTGAACAGTACGCCGCCCCGGCTGTCCGAGGCGGTGGTGTTGTCCCATCGGCTGAGCAGATCGGCGGCGGCCGTGATCTCGTCCGCGGATATTCTGACCGTATCCGCCGATTCCGCTCCCCGGGCGAGGATCTGGTCCACCGCATCGGTCGCGCCCGTCCGGGCGGCCGCGGACACGGCAGCCGGATCGGCATGGCGCACCGCCGTCAGCAGATCGTCCTTGACCCGATCGGCCAACAGCATCCGCATGTCGTGCTTCCGCCTGACGACCTCCTCGAGGCTCAGTCGGTCCGCCCCATCGATCAGCGATGCCCCGAGCTGGCTGCGGAGACGCATGCGAGGGGCGGGAAAATACTCCGGCCAGTCGGCCGGATCGAAGATCTCGTTCAGGTTCGTGAAGTGGAACGGGTCGTTTTCGTTGTGCGTGTAGCCCCCGGCCGGATTCTGGAGCTGCGGCAGCGAGTCCCAGGGAACCAGTTCACTCCACACGTCGGCCGACGAGACGGCCTTCACCGCGACGGTGTCGTGGCCGGAGGGCAGGGGACGGGTCGGAATCGTGGCGTTCCACACGTAGAAGATATTCCCGTCACGGTCGGCATAGGTGAAGTTCGATACGACCTGCGCCCGGATCCGCATGGCCGCCTTCCACTCCTCGAGGTTCCTGGCCTGCATCATCTTCAGGAACTGCTCGGCGTACCGGTACTGACCCTGCTCGGCGGATCGGACGACATAGATCAGGGAGTCGGTGCGATGAACCACCGGGCCGATCGACGTCGAGAAATACTCACGGTCCTCGCTCGCGATGGCGCCGGAGTCATCCAGGAATTCGACCGTGACGGTCTCGCGCTCGAGCGGATGGAAGGCACCATCGAACCGGTAGCTCTCTGGCTGACCGGGTTGCGCGGCCACCACGTACATCTCCTCGATGTCGGGGCCGTTGTTCGTCGTCGCCCAGCCGAGATTCGCGTTGAACCCACCGTTGAAATAGAGCGGGTATCCGACCCGGAAGTCACCGTAGAAGTCGAACGTGCCGGGGACGCGCAGGTGCGCCTCGTAGTAACCGGCGCGCCAGTTCAGGTGGGGATTGCGCAGGAGGATGGCGTTGCCGGAGGTCGTTCGCTCCGGTGCCAGGGCCCAGGCGTTGGAGCCGTCCTCCGCACCGCCGAGGGAGTCGCGCTCGGCCGACTCACGCCGTTCAAGCGCGGCCAGGAATCGGCGCACCGCCGGCTGGATCTCTTCCTCCGCCCAGCGTGCCGACACGTCGATGCCGGTGAAGTCGGGTCGAACCCAGTCGGGGAATTCATCGGGATGCAGCTCGATGTATCGATTCACGGCCGCGGCGTAGCCTTCGAACATGGCCCTCGTGTCTGGCTCCTGGAGCTCCCATGTCGCTACCGCGTGGTTCCAGGTGCGGCGCCACGCGAACGCGGCGTCGAGTTCCTCGCGGCCGAGGTGCTTCGCCAGGTCTCCGCGGGCCCGGACGAGCCCCAGCACCACCCGCTCGCCATGGTCCTCGAGGTGCGCCCACGCGAGTCCGTAGAACGCGGCCTCGAGGTCCTCCGCGAGGATGTGGGGCACTCCAAAGGAGGTGCGGCGGATTTCCACCCGGTCGGAGATCGATGCCGCACCGGCCGCAGCCGGGATCTCGCTTTCCTGCGCCAGCGCCGGTCCGCCAACCCCCGGAACGCACCCGGCGAGAATGGCGAAGAGAGCCGGAGAGATCCGGCGAATCGAGAGCGATCGCACGGGATATCGAGTCATGTCGTATTCGCGGGCTGCGGTGAATCGGGTCGCGCGACCGGACCTCAGGGCCGACGGCCGCGTTCGAGCACGATGGGCGCCCAACCTATGGCGGCAGGGCGAGCCCGTACAGGCAAACGAAGCGCCAGCGCCGGGTGTTTGACCGGTTGGTGAGCCGACCGTCGAACGAGGCCATTCAAGCCGGGATGCCCCGTTCGGATGGAGACTGGCCCGCTGCGTGTGGCCGACACGTTTCATCTGAAGCACGCACCGCCTTGCACGCGTTGCGATGGCCCGTCCAAGTTGCGAGTCCTGACCTGCCGCGCCGGTTCCATCGGGACCGAATCAGGGCGAAGTTGCGTACTGCAGGAGCGAGATGGGGCGAATCCACCCAATTCACGAGTGAACGGCTGAATGGCTGACGACGGCATCTGGCAGCGCTTCCGACGCTCCCGCACGGCGGGAGTTCTCGCGGTCTATGCCGGAGCGGCCTGGGTCGTTCTCCAGCTCATCGACGTCCTGGACGGGATCATCCCGCTGCCGGAATGGGTCGGTCCAGCCGCCCTGGTTCTGCTCGCGATCGGGCTCGTGGTGGTCCTGGCGACGGCCTTCGTGCAGGGTGCCGCCGATTCCCGCTCACGCGCCGATGCCGAAGAAGTTCCGGGGGCCTGGGAGCTGGACCTCGACCGGATCGACGACGAGATCCGGGCCGGGGGACTGCCGCATCTCACGTGGGCCCGAGCGGCTCTGGGTGGAGTGGTGGCGTTCTCGCTTCTGTTCGGTGTGGCGGGCCTCGTGGCCTTTCTGAAGTACCGGAATGCCGTGCCCGTGACCGTGCCCGAACTGGTCGCAGGCGAGGCGCCCGAGCCGGGTCTCGCCGTTCTCCCGTTCGACATCCGCGCCACCGACTCCGAGCTCGCTGTATGGGACGAGGGCCTGGTCGTGGCTCTCGCTGCGAACCTGGACGGGGTCGAGGGATTGCGGACCATCGACTACGGGACGGTGCTGGCCCGGTGGGCGGAGCGCGTGCCGGAGGGTTCGACCGCCGATCTCGAGACCTCGCTCGAGGCGGCCCGCGCGGCCGGCGGAGAATGGGCGGTCCGCGGCAGCATGATCGAGACGGGCGACGAGGTGCGACTCGATGCCACGGTCCGATCGGTTCCCACGGGCGAGGTCCTCCAGCAGATCCGCGTCGAGGGCACGGTGGACAGCCTGGTTCCGCTCATTGACCGATTATCGGTCGAGATTCTCCGGGCTGTGCTTCCGGAACGTGGCCTCGAAGGGGGGGTCGGGCTGGAGAGCGTGGCCAGCTCGTCGCCCGCGGCGCTGAAGGCCTGGGTCGAGGGAGAGCGAGATTTCCGGCGCGGCGCATTCGTCCAGGCGGACGAGTCGTTCCTGCGCGCCATCGAGCTGGATTCGGCCTTTGCGCTCGCCTGGCTCCGTCTCGCACAGTCGCGCGGGTGGCGCAGAAACACGCCGGGCACCGCTTCGGAAGTGGAGGCGTACCAGAAGGCCGCAGCTCTCGCGGATCGATTGTCTCCCCGGGAACGCATGCTCCTCCGGGCCCAGGGAAGACTCGTGGGACTCGACTCGATTGGAGCCGATTCGCTCAAGGCGTTCGTACGGCGTCACCCGGACGATGCGGAAGCGTGGGCCCAGCTCGGCGAACGCCTGTATCACACCGCGAATGTGGACTCGATGAAGGCATCGGACGACGCCTTCGAGCAGGCGATCGCCCTGCAACCTCTCTTCGTGCCGTACCACATTCACGCAGTGGACCTGGCATTCCAGACGTTCGCCGACAGCGGGCTGGCCAGGGAGCGGGTCGAGCGGCTCGAGAACATTTCGCCGGCATCGCCGCAGGCGGTCCTCGGTCGTCTCGCTTACGATCTGGCCTACGGGACCGCTGCAGAGCGCGAAGCGGCACTCGATCGGCTGCCCGGTCTGCCACTGGCGGAGCACCTCTACCTGATGCCCCGGTTCTCGCACCCCGCATACGATTCCGTGACGGGCGTAGTGGCATACGCCGCGATGAAGCGGCCCGACTTTCCGCTCGAGTATCAGGAAGGATTTCGCCGGGGCGGCTCGGTCTCGCTAACCGGGAGCGGCAGACTGAACGAGGCGCTCACCCTACTGGAGTCGGTTCAGGATCCGCGAACCCGGATCTGCGAATCCGCTCAGCGAAGCATGTCGGTGGGGATTCTCCCGGAACGGGTCTACGAGCGATACCTGTCCCCGGTTGTCGTCGAGGAGGCAATATCGGCGGCACGCGGCCCGAATGCGCAAGTGTCGCGAGCGTGGGCGGGCCTCTGCGCCGAGTTCGCGGCCCGCATGGTCGACCGGGAATCCGATGCCGAGACCTGGTCCGTGTTCGTCGATTCCACGCTGCTTCTGCTCCCGACCGACGTGCGGGAACGCGTGGGATCGGAGTTCGCGGTCGGGCGGACCATCGGCAAAGTCGGTCAGGCCTTTGCCTCGGGGGATGCAGAGGAGGCGCTTCGAATTTTCGAGACCCTGCCGTTCGCCAGCCAACCTCCCGCTGATCTCCGCCGAATCAAGGCTCGCATCCTGATCGCCCTCGATCGCCCGGCCGAAGCTCTCGAGATTCTGGGTCCCCTGGGTCCCGAACCGCTGGCCGTCTTCGACCGGGCCCGTGCATACGAGGCCCTCGGCCGGGACTCCGAGGCTCGGGCGGCGTACGAATACTTCCGCCGCTACTGGCAGCCGGATGTCCCCGAGCTCGAGGTGTTCGCGGATTCGGCGACCGCCGGGCTCACCCGAATCGCCGCACGTCTGAATTGAGAGTTGATCGAATCTGATCCCAGCTGGAGGATCCGATGCATCCGTTTCTGCGTTCGCTGTCTGTGTCCACCTGGAGTGCTCCGTTTGCTGCTGTCATGTTGTTCCTGTTCGGCGGTTCGCTCTTCGCCCAGTCCGCCCTTCACCCGCCCGCGGTAACCCCCACCTACGATGGCGTGGGTCCCGCCGTCGACTACGCTCGGGCCATGCTCGAGGTAATGCGGATCGAGCGGGGGGTCCCGGGACTGTCGGCGGCGGTCGGAATCGATGGCCGGATCGTGTTCGCCGAGGGGTTCGGCTGGGCCGA
>CBDTXM010000115.1:0-8038 GCA_965364445.1 uncultured bacterium
TCGGCATCCTCCAGCGTGACCCGGATCTCGAAGTCGATCGCCTGGTCCGAGCTCGAGACCTGCTGACTACGGGGCCGGATCGAGCTGTTGCCGATTTTGGTTACCCGGCCCACGAATTCGCGATTGGGGAAGGCATCCACGGTGACCGACACGGAGTCGCCGATCGCGACGTCGGGCACGTCGGTCTCATCCACCTCGATGACCGCTTCCATTACCGAGAGGTCCGCGACCGTGATCAGCAGGCTACCCGGGTTGTTCATCGTTCCGACGATTGCCGTCTCGCCCTTCTCGACGTTGAGGCGGGTGACGCGTCCGCTCATGGGAGCACGGATGACCGTCTTCGCCAGGTTGTCACGAGCCTCCTTGAGACCGGCACGGGCCATCTCCACGGCGTGCCTGCCCGACTCCCACAGCGCCTCCTGCACCTCCGCATTCGTTCGCATGGTCTCGAACTCGCTGTCCGTGACCATCTCGGGCAGCCGGCCCTTGAGGTCCCGGATTCGCTCCCAGTCCCGATTGGCCTGCAGATAGTTGCCACGTGCCTGCGCCTCGCGAGCCGAGGCTTCGGCGAGGCCCGCCTCGGCCCGATCGACGGCAGCCTCGAACCGCGCCGGGTCGATGACGAGGAGAAGGTCTCCCTCCTCGACCTCGTCTCCCTCTTCGACGTTCAATTGAACGACCCGGCCCGAGACGTCGGCGCTGATGTCCACGAGGCGCTTGGGCTCGATGTATCCGGTCGCCGACACGCGTGCGACCAGGTTCTTCCGCGCAACCTCTTCGGTGCGCACTTCGACGGCATCGCTCCGGCCGCTACGCAGGGCGGCGATCGCCATGATGGCGAGGACGGCGGCGACACCGACGCCGATCAGGATCTTCTTTCCGCGTGACATTCGGCTCTTTCGCTGGTTAAGAAATTCGGGGAGCGCCGTCGCAGAACCGGCGATCGCTCTCCTCTACGACGGCAGCCGACGGTCGGTTTCGCGAGCACCGGAAGCTGCGCCGGCCCGATCCACCCTCCGCCGGGACTAACACCCGGGAGGTCCGCACCGTTCAGCGACGATCGGAGACCCCTGCGATCACATGGGCGCGAAGATCGCGGTGATCGCCTTCATCACGACGTACGCCAGGATCATCACCGTGCAGGCGCTACCGGCCGAAACTTTCGGATACAGGCGGCTGACGGCGATTCCCAGGAGGATCATCGTCCAGATCCCGAACAAGTTCAACCCGGCCAGGAATCGGTAGAGGTAACTGCTCGATTCCAGAAACGGGGTCAGAAGATGCAGTGAGAACGTGGTGCGGAGATCCTGCCTCGCGAGGAGAAGCGGCAGCGTGACGAGACCGCCGAACGCCCAGACGATGTACGAGTGTGCGGTACAGGCGAGAACGGCGGAAAACTTCTGTTCTCCCCCGAGAACCGCATTCCAGACCAGCAGGATGAAACCGGAAACGAACAGGATCAGGAGGATCGGGACGATTACGGTCGCGACCCAGCGAATGGCGTTGCTGGCACCCATGAACTGCTCGACGGCCGCGATCTGCTCCGGCGTCGCATCCGGGGGCAGCCCGGACAGGGCCATCTCGCGTATCAGCTCCACCGGTATCAGGGCCTGCACGATCAGACCGGCGCCGATGACGACCAGGGCGGCGCCCACCCACTTCGGCGTCACGGCGAGCGCGTCGAAGAGCTTCGCCGGCGCCACGAAGACCTGCACGATCCTCTTCGGCAGGGAGGGGAGTGGGGGTATGGCCTCCACGTGATCCACGGAAGTCCGGCCTCTCGTCTCCGTCACTGCTGATCCTCCCTTTCCATGTCTTCGTCCGGTGCCGCACGGCCGTCCACCGGTCCCGGCAGCCGCACGGCCGTCCAGGATCGCTCGGGAATCTCGGCCCTCAGGACCCGCCCGGATGGACGTCCCGTCCACACAATGTGCCTCGTCTCCCCGATCAGGATGTCATACCGTCTGGCCGGAACTCCCGGTTGCCCCGGAAGTGATAGCTCCACGTCTTCCACGGATTCCAGGCGAATCGCCGACCGGTTCACCGCACCCGGTGCCAGCGCATCGACCGTTCCGCCCGTGCCCGCCTCTGCATCGCCGAATCGCTGGATCAGGAACCAGTAGTGGTGCGCCACGCCCGTCTGAACCAGGACCATCTCCCGGTCCGCGAGCAGCTCCGTCATCCGCTCGCCTTCCCGATTCGAAGTCGTCACGCGAATACGGCTTCCCGTTCGTACCGCGATCGTGGTCGAGGACGGGCGCTGCAGGGTCCGGAACTCGTAGCGGACCGGCACGAAGCGGCCATCCGTTCGCAACCCGATCTCGGCCGATTGCACGAGGAGATCCTCGCCTTCGAGACTCGAGCGCCCTACCGCCATGTACTCTTCACCCTGCCTGCGAATGGCGAACGACTCCTGACCGCGCGACGCGCCGCCTACGAAGATCTCGAATCGCCCCTCGTCGATCATCGAAGGATCCTGGGCCCTCGCCGGATCCACGCCGATCGACGACCCGACCGCGGTCAGGGCGAACAGGACCAGTCGGGTTCGAGGCACCGCTTCAGCCCTCCAGTCTCGTGGAGATCGTCTCCACCATGTGCTCGTAGATCCTCTGTCCCTTCTCGGCGGAGGCGAGTGACGGGAGACCGACGACGCCCGGCGAACCGGGCATCGGAGCCGAGACGGTCAGATCGCCGCCCCCTCCCGTGGTCGCAGGAGAGTCCAGAATCCATTCCTCCCGTACCAGCTCGGGCTCCAGGTACAGCATGAGCGAGGTCTCCAGCTCGCCGCCCCGCTCCGGTGCGTTGCCCTGCGCGAGAAACTCCGACAGGTCGAGAGCATGGGTGTCGATCGAACGCACCCGGACCGTGTCTGCCACGACCGCGGCCAGCGCCTGAATGTTCCTGGCGAAGCCGTTGGTCGTGATGAGCAGGATTTCCTCCAGTCCCTGGTGGCCCCAGCAGTCCACGAGCTCATTCAATACCCGGTGGAGAGTCTTGCGGTCGAGAGACGCGGTCCCGGCATAGGCCCGATCGGTGTCCGATGCGACGCCGTACGAGACCATGGGAGCGAGAAGCAGTCCGGTGCGGACGGCGATGTCGCTCGCGAGTCGCCCGACGATCACCATGTCCGTGCCGAGCGGAAGGTGCGGCCCGTGCTGAATGCAGCTCCCCACGGGAAGCAGCAGGCGAGGGTCGCGCCGGAGCCAGTCTGCCGCCTCGGTCCAGCTCAGCCGATCGAGGCTTGCCGGGGACTTCGGATTCGGATCCACGGGTCACAATCTAGCGGACCGTGCGGGACAGGGAACCGCCATCTCCCTCGAACCCCCCGGAGGAGGTGCGGCTGGCGCTCGCACTCCCGAATGAGAATCCTGTCGTGGCCGGTGGCTCTGTGGGCACTATCGACGCGTAGTCCGGGATTCGGATCGCAAGCGTGGGAGCGAACGGGGAATGGAAGAGAACAGGTTCGTACGACTCGAGGGCTGGTCCGAGAGACCTCCCGAGGAGATGCAGCGCCACGCGCGCGACTTTTACGGACTGATGGACACGAGGCGCACAGTCCGGGAGTTTTCCGACCGGTCGATTCCCGACGGGGTGGTGGAGGACTGCATTCGGACGGCCGGCACCGCGCCGAGCGGAGCCCACAAGCAGCCCTGGTACTTCGTTGCCGTCCGAGATCCGGCTCTCAAACGGAAGATTCGGATCGCCGCGGAGAAGGAGGAGCGGGAATTCTACGGCGGGCGGGCGCCGGAGGACTGGCTCGCTGCCCTCGAACCCCTCGGCACCGATGCCAGCAAGCCGTTTCTCGAGACTGCGGCCTGCCTGATCGTGATCTTTGCCCGCCGCTACGGTGAGGAAGAGAATGGAAGCCGTGAGAAGCACTACTACGTTCAGGAATCGGTGGGAATCGCGACCGGGTTTCTGATCGCGGCGCTGCATTCCGCGGGACTGGTGACGCTCACGCATACGCCCAGCCCGATGGGTTTTCTGAATTCGGTGCTCGGTCGGCCGAAGAACGAACGGCCCTTTCTCCTGCTCGTGACGGGGTATCCGGCGGACGAAGCCCGGGTCCCTGACCTGATCCGAAAACCACTGGAGGAGATCGCGGACTTCCGTTGATTCCGCCGATGCGGATTGCGTGAGGGGTACTCAGGTACTATCTTGTGACAGAACGTGCAAGCCGGGCCGAGGTGTTCTCCACGCCCCCCCGCCCGTTGCTCCGGTAGGCACAAATCTCGGCCATCATGGCCAGGGAGCGTCCCATGTCACCGGAGCGCGCAAGGACCCTGTCCGAGGGGCTGATTGCCGGCCTTCTGGGATACGCCTCGATCGCGTTGTTCTTCGGAGTCCTCCATCTCGTCACCGGCCAGTCGATCTTCCACACCGCCGCAGTCCTTGGAGACCCGCTCGTGTCTCACGGGTCGGTGGTGACCGGGGGCGCGGCCGCGGGCTCGGTGATCGCCTTCAACGGCATCCACCTGCTCGCGTTTCTCCTGTTTGGAGTGATCGCGGCATGGCTGGTGTCCCGGTCGGAGACCAATCCGGGCTTCTTCCTGCTGATGCTGTTCGTCGGCCTCGCCGGGTTCTTCTACTCGCTCTCGGGGTTTCTGGGCTACAGCGTGGATCGTCCTCTCGCTCCGTCCTGGGTCGCGGTAGCCGCGGCGAATCTGATGGCCGGGCTTCTCATGGCCACGTATCTGCTCCGGGCGCATCCGGGTCTGCTGACGAAGGTGATCCGGCAGATGGACCCGGAAACCGAGCACCCGTTTCCTTCCGCGAGGACGGGCCCGCGTCTCCGGTGAAAGAGACGACCGCGCACGGGGGGCAACGATGAGTCGGAGTTGATCGTCCGACGACACATGTCGGTGTGTTTCGCATCGTTCACACCTTCGCTTTCGTCGGCGCGACTCCGGCCAGGGTCAGGGTCGAGGTCACCATACGCCGCGGCGCGCCCGGCATCCGGACCAGCGGACTTCCATCTTCGGCGGCCCGGCAGGCCGTCGAACGGATCCGGGCCGTGGCCGCGGCTCATGCACTCCGGATCCCCGGTCTCAGAATCACCGTCAACCTCGCACCGGTCGATCTCCCGAAGTCGGGAGCCTCGTTCGACCTTCCACTTCTCGTCGGCATTCTCGCAGGGTCGGGTGTCCTGCCCGCCGATCCGCTCTCGCGAACCGCATTCGTCGGCGAGCTCGGCCTCGACGGAAGCATCCGTCCCGTGCCCGGCGTGCTGCCGATCGCGCTCCGTCTGCGCGGCGAAGCGGACCTGAGTCTTCTCGTCGTACCGAGGGCGAACCTGGGGGAGGTTTCAGGCGCGCCGGGGTGCGCAGTGGCCGGCGCGGGCCATGTATCGGAGGTCATGGCCTTCCTGGCGGGAGACCGCAGCCTACCGTCGCCCGGCGCACCTCCCGCCCGCGACCCCGAACCCGTGCTCGAACTGTCGGATGTTCGCGGTCAGGCAGAAGGGAAAAGGGCGCTCGAAATCGCGGCGGCCGGTGGACACAATCTGCTGCTGACGGGCGAGCCGGGCGTCGGGAAGTCGATGCTGGCTGCCCGACTCACGGGCATCCTTCCTCCACTCGATCCCGAGGAATCGCTCGAGGTTTCCTCCATTCACAGCATCGGTGGGCTGCTCGGAGCCGGAGCCCCGCTCGTCACCAGACGTCCGTTCAGAGCGCCCCACCACTCCGTCACGATGCGCGGAATGATCGGCGGTGGATCGCAGCCCCGGCCCGGAGAGATCTCGCTGGCCCACCGGGGCGCACTCTTCCTGGATGAACTGACGGAATTCCGAGCCCCTGTACTGGAGTCGCTGCGGGCGGCGATCGAGAGCGGTGTCGTACACATCACCCGTTCCGGCCGCTCGGTGACCTATCCGGCCCGGTTCCAGCTCGTCGCGGCGATGAATCCATGTCCCTGCGGTCGGCACGGATCCGAATCGGGGCGATGCACCTGCGAACCGTGGATGGTGCGACGCTACGTTGCCCGGATCAGCGGCCCGCTGCTGGACCGGTTCGATTTGCGCGTGTCCCTGCCGGACGTTCATTGGGAGGCCTACCGGGGCGAGGCGAATGCGGAGTCGGGAACCGCCGCCTGCCTGGCCCGCGTAGTGAAGGCACGCGCCATTGCGTCCGGGAGAGCCCTGGAGCGGGTACCCGCCGCCCGAGTTCCGATCCGCTGCAATGCCGACCTTTCTCCCGCTCAGATTCGCCGGTTCTGCAGGCTGGACGCGTCCGGCGAGTCTCTGCTCGGGCGATCCGTCCGCCGATACGGTCTCAGCGCCAGGGGATGCGATCGGATTCTCTCGGTGGCACGCACGATCGCCGATCTCGACGGCTGCGAGATCGTTCGATCCGAGCACGTCGCTGAAGCTCTTCATTTCCGGCAGTGCGGGGTTTAGAGGAACAGGCCCTCTCTCGCCTTCATCCGGGCGGCCGTCGCTCAGGCCCGGGGCGGGCGAACGCCCATCGGTGCGCGCTCCAACGACCGCGACTCCCCGATGCGACCGACGGGCGGCTCGCCGCGACCGAGGGCGAGATAATTGGCCAGAAGCGCATGACCTGCTTCGGTCAGGCAGGCTTCGGGATGAAACTGCACTCCCCACGCAGGCCGAGTCCGGTGCCGCATTGCCATGATCGTGCCGTCCGCGGTCCAGGCGAGCGGCGTCAATTCCTCCGTCAGCGAGTCAGGGTCCACGACGAGGGCATGATACCGGGTGACCTGCAACGGATCGGGAAGGCCCTCGAACAGGTCCCGACCATCGTGCCGGGCATCGCTGACCTTGCCGTGCACGGGCTGGCCTCTCACCACGCGCGCCCCGAAGGCGTCGGCCAGGCACTGGTGACCGAGACACACGCCGAGAACCGGTATCGTTGCCGACGCGATCCGG
Source organism: uncultured bacterium (assembly GCA_965364445.1). Classification (GTDB taxonomy): domain Bacteria; phylum Gemmatimonadota; class Gemmatimonadetes; order Palauibacterales; family Palauibacteraceae; genus Carthagonibacter. Next base: position 6,887 of record CBDTXM010000115.1, read on the forward strand.
GCGAGGTCGACGCAGATCCCGGCCTCGGCCGGTGTACAGGGCCCGGGCGAGAGGATGAGGTGCGACGGATCGAGTTGCAGGACGTCCTGCACGGTGGCCGCATCATTTCGAAGGACGATCGTGGACTCGCCCAGCTCTTCCAGGTACCGAGCCAGGTTGAAGACGAACGAATCGTAGTTGTCGATCAGGACGATCACGATCAGATCTCAAACGAGAGAGCGCCGGCAAGCGCCCTCGCCTTGTCCAGGGTCTCGCGGTACTCGTCCTCCGGATCGGAGTCGGCGACCACCGCCCCCCCGGCATGGAAGAACGCCTCTCCGCCCGCCAGCACGATCGTTCGGATCGCGACACTGAGATCCATCTGCCCGTCGATGCCGATCCAGCCGATGGCACCATAACAGGGACCCCGGGCTACCGGCTCGAGGTCGGCGATCACCTCCATGGCCCGGATCTTCGGCGCACCGGTCACGGACCCGCAGGGGAACAGGGCGCGGAGCACATCCGCCGGTCCGGTCCCGGCCTTCGCCTCACCTCTTACGATCGAGACGAGGTGGTGCACGGTCGCGTACGACTCCAGCCTGAAGAGCTCGGTGGCTCGAACGGTGCCCGGACGCGCGATTCGAGAGAGATCATTCCGCATGAGGTCGGCGATCATGAGATTCTCAGACCGATCCTTGTCGCTCGCCAGCAACTCGTCGGCCAGTCGCCGATCGCTCTCCGGCGTCGCCCCACGGGGACGAGTGCCCTTGATGGGCCGGGCCTCCATGGCTCCCGCCGCCGAGAGCCGCACGAAGCGCTCGGGAGAGGCACTGGCGATCGAGCCGCAGGAGCCCGAGAACCAGGCTCCGAACGGCGCGGGGGCTCTCCTCCTCAGCTCGCAATACAGGTCTGCCGGGTCCGAAGGCCCTGGCGCCCGAAAACGTTGCGAGAGGTTGACCTGGAAGATGTCTCCGGCGCGTATCTTTTCGATCGAGCTTCGGACTGCGGACTCGTATTCCAGACGTGTGAAGCTCGATCGCAGGCCGGTTCCATCCAGGGGCCTTTCCGGGGCCACGGAGTCAAATGTGGAGGCGTCCCCGCGCCAGATGTGGGCGAGCTTGCCTCCGCGCGAATCGCCCGGCGCCGGACCACCCCTGATCCACTCTGCGACCT
>CBDTXM010000116.1:0-7927 GCA_965364445.1 uncultured bacterium
CGAATCTCGAGAGCGGTATCGCCTTCTCGTTCGTCGGCAGCCTGACCCGCTATTAGGGTTCAGTTCCAGCCCGAGCCGACACCCGGTTCAACCCGAAGATCCGGGACGGACGCCGGGTCTAACCGGCAGCCCGTGCCTGGTGAGCTTCCGTCAAAGAGGCGCTGACGCCGATCGTCAACTCGGGTACGTCGGTTTCGGGCTCCTGATATTCCGGCTCGGGACCATCGGCGGTCGTCCGATCCGCATACCACTCCATGCCGCGCCCGACCACGTACAGCACGCCGCCGAGGATCACGAGCGGCAGCACGTGGCCCACCTCGGGCGCCCTTTCGCCGGATCGGACCATCGACAGTTCTCCATACGCGGCGATGGTGAACATCCCGGCGACCGTCCACCATGCGACGCGCCGGTAGCTCGGGAAGCGCCCCAGCGCACGTGCGATCCCGTATACACAACCCGCGAATGCGAGCGCGAAGATGATGTCGATCATCGTGCCTCCTTGCAGCCTCCGAGCAGCCCCAGCAGCCGGTTCACCGAGATCTCGCGTATCGATACCCGTCCGAGCGCTATGCCCGTTCGTTGCAAGATCCGTTCGATGCGTGACCCTCGGGTCGCCCTGTGTTCGCTTTGGCTGCTTTTCCGGGGTCGGACTGACGATTCGCCCGGTCGCTCGCATGACGATCTCCGGGTGCTACGAGTGATCAGAGTAGCCGTTCGTGCATTCCGTTCAGTCTTCGCGAGTCGGGACATATCGACGAATCGATGGACAGAATCGGGCGGATCTCTGTCGAGACCCTTGTGCGACCGCCGCGGGACCATCCATTTCTGGCGATCACGATCGGGCCTTCGCATGGCCCGCTGGAGAGCTCGATTCATTGGAAGGGACGGCAAGTTGGGTGCGCACGCGAAGAATCCTGGTTTGAAGTCCGCCATGCTCGCGGCGGCATTGGTCGGCCTCGCGGCCGGCCCGGCCCGGGCCCAGGTACTGGGCTCGGCGACCACCTACGAGTCACCGAACGGAGTGGAAGAACGATGCGTCGCCGCGACCCCGATTCCGGGCGGCGCGTACTCCGACGGCGATCGAGCCGAGGAGGCTCGGCTGTGCGCCATCGATCTCTGGGCCCCTTCCGTGGCCCTGTGCCCGAAGACATGGAGCACGAGCCCCGGTACGCTGGTCTACGATGTCTCGTCGGGAGAGTTCGGGAATGATCGCGCCGCCTTCGAGCGCGAGGCCTGTGCGCGCGGTGGCCGCGCGATCCGAAGCTCGGCCGGGGAGCTGGCGAAGCACAAGCAGAGCGTCAACACGGTCGAGAGCAGCGCCACCTTCTCGACCTCTTCCCTGCTCTACTACCACCTGTCCCGCTACTTCGACGCCACGGTCAACGTGCCGGTTTCGGTCTTCCGCTCGATCGACCGGGAGGCGCACCTCGAGCACGTCACCGAGGCCGGGCTTCGACTCACCTCGGGCAAGAAGTCGCTCCGGATGATCCACGCCGGGTGGCAGGCGCTGCGGGATGGCGAGCGAAACCCCGAGAGCTACTCACCGACCGACGAGCTGTTCACCCCGGACCGCTCGAGCATCTACGGGATCCTGATTCTCACCTCGGGCGAACGCTACGGGTCGGAGATTAACGGCACCCGGGAATCGGGATGGGGCTCCGGTCAGAACCGCGATTTTCAGAACACGGCGGCGTACCTCGCACTGCGGAGCGAGAAGCCCCTCGCGGCAGCGATCGAGGAGGGTCTCGCGGAGGCGCGGCTGAACCCGAAGCTGGACCACGATCTCGGGCCCGACGTATCGGACGCGCAGATGGTGTTCTGGATGCAGGAGCTCACCGAGATCGTGCTGCTCGATTTCATCTTCAGCCAGCAGGACCGGATCGGGAACATCGACTACACGCTGGCCTGGACCTGGGTGGAAGACGGTCGCGTTCGAAGCCGGGACGCGAGCGGCCGGGAGACGCCGGCAGATCTCGCCGGCGCGTCGCCGATCCTCCTGAAGCGCACCTGGATCAACGACAACGACGCCGGCGTCAGGACCACCTACACGGATTTCGCCGAAAAGACGCACATGGTCGAGAAGCTCCGCCATATGAGCCCGGACACCTACCGGAAGCTGATCGCCCTCGACGACGACTTCGCTACCGGCGGTCCACTCTACGCTTACCTGCGTGACACCTTCGGGCTGACCTCATCGCAGCTCGGCGCCATCGTGCGTCACACGGCGCACGCAGCGGCAACCCTTCGTGAGACCTGCCGGTCCGGAGATCTGCGGTTCGACCTCGATCCGGAACGGTTCCTGGTCGACGGCACGACGCCGGAGGCCGATCTGTCGTGTGAGGCCCCATAGCCGGGGATACGACGGGTCCGGACGACGTGAACACTCCCTCGGACCCGAACCCGCCGACCCGGGCCCCGGGCCGGGAGAACGCAGGTGCGGCCGTCGTGCTGTCCTCCGAGCTGACGGGGTTCGAGCGGCTGCTGCGGCTGTTCACCCGCGTACGTCCGGGCGAGGGTCGGAGCGTCGGGCTGTTCTTCCTGCAGGGATTCCTGCTCCTGTTCGCCTTCTACGTCGTCCGTGCGCTGCGCGAAGGCTTCATCCTGGCGGAGCACTCCGCCGCCGACCGTTCGTACGCGGTGGCCATCGCGGCCGTCGTGCTGATGGTCGTGATCCCGCTGTACGGAGCCCTCCGGCGGAGGATCGACCCGGAACTCCTGGTCCCGGCCATCTCGCTCTTCCTGGTGGCCAACCTCGCGGTCTTCTACCTGCTGTGGCTGCGGGACGTGGATTTCGGGTTCGTCTTCTTCATCTGGGTCGGCCTGTTCGGACTCCTCGTCGTGTCGCAGTTCTGGGCCTTCGCGGCCGATACCTACAACACGCTGAGCGGGCGCCGGCTGTTCCCGGTCATCATGATCGGCGCGAACCTCGGTGCACTCGCGGGCGCCGAGGCGGCCGAGGTGGCCGTCCGTCACCACGGGCTTCACGGCCTCATGCTGCTCGGGACGGCGGCCCTCTTCCTCACGGTGTTCCTCGGACGCCCCGCGCGGCGCGCCACTCCGCCGAGCTCGCGGGCACAGCCCACCCGCGACGAACCGGCGCCCAGCCTGTTCGGCGGATTCTCCGTCGTGCTTCGCGATCAGTACCTGTTGCTGATCGCCCTGCTCATCGTACTGCTCAACTGGGTCAACACGACGGGCGAGTTCATCCTCGCCGACATGGTGCAGCAGCACGCAGAAGCCACCCTGGGCGCGATCGCCGACCCGGCCGCCCGGGGTGAATTCATCACCGGCGTATACGCCAACTACATGTTCTGGTACACGCTCATCGGCCTCGGCATCCAGATGTTCCTGGTATCCCGGGTCTTCGACCGGATTGGCGTCTCGGGCGCCGTCATGGTCCTGCCGGTGATCGCGATGATCGGCTACGGCCTGATCGGGTTCGTCCCGATCTTCTCGATCGTCTTCCTGGTCAAGGTGTTCGAGAACTCGGTGGACTACTCGCTGATGAGCACGACCCGGCAAGCGCTCTTCCTGCCCACTTCGCGGGCCGCCAAATACGACGGAAAACTGGCGATCGATACCTTCTTCTGGCGACTGGGAGATCTCATCCAGGCGGGCACGGTCTATCTAGGTGTACAGGTGTACGGCTGGAGAGCCCGCGAATTCGCATTCCTCAGTTTCGGTCTCGCGGCGATCTGGCTGTTCACGGCGTGGAACGTCGCGAAAGCCTACCGCCGCATCATGGCCGAGAAGAGCGCCGATACCGCTCCCGTCCTGGCGGGCACCATTCCCGATTTCCGCTATGCGCCCGGACGAAGGAGCCACCACGTGCTGCCCAGGGAGGCCTTCGTAGATGCAGATCCCGGCGACATCCTGACCCTCACCGCGTTCGTGGACGGCGGCCAGCCGCTTCCGCGCTGGCTGGCCTTCGACCCGGGAGAGCTGCGCTTCTTCGCCGACCCGCCCCCGGGCCTCGACGCCCGGCACGAAATCGAGATACGGGCCACCGATGTAGACGGACTCTCGGCCACCGGTGCGTTCCGGATCCTCCCCGATGAGGAGGAATCATGATGGGGCGCCTCCCCGTCGTCGTTGCGCTGGGGCTGGCCGGGGCGCTTTCGCTCACCACCCCGACGGCCCCAGAACGGCCGCTGCGGATCGCGGTGATCGGCGATATCAACGCGTCGTACGGGACGGTGGGATACGGGCCCGAGGTCGGCACCGCCGTGCGCCGGATCGTCGAGCTCGACCCGGACCTGGTCATCGGTGTGGGCGACCTGATCGCCGGCCAGCAGACCCGGCCGCAGCTCGAGCGGGAGCGACTCGAGGCCATGTGGAACGCCTTCGACCGGGAGGTCCTCGCGCCGCTGGAGGCCGCCGGAATTCCCTTCGTGCCTGCACCCGGCAACCACGATGCCTCCGCCTCGCCGGGATTCGGCCTCGAACGGCAGATCTTCCGGGAGCAGTGGGAAAGGCATCGCCCGGGCGTCGCCTTCGTCGGCGGTGAGGAGGACCACGACTACCCGTTCCGGTATGCCTTCGACCTCGGGGACGTCCGGTTCGCCATCCTCGATGCCACGACGGTCGGACCCCTGGGTGCCGACCAGCGCGATTGGCTCAGCGCCGTCCTGGACGTCCCGGAGGCGGGCCCGCGTGTCCGGGTCGTTGCGGCACACCTGCCGATCCACGCCTTCGCGCAGGGCCGGGAGAAGGAGATCCTCGCCGACGCCCCGCTCGAGGCCCTGCTCGGAGAGCGGGAGGTCGACCTGTTTCTCAGCGGCCACCACCACGCCTTTTATCCCGGCTATTCCGGCGGCGTAAGGTACGTAAGTCAGGGGGCGCTCGGATCGGGCCCGCGGCGACTGATCGGGGAGACGAAGCGGTCGGCAAGGAGCTTCACGATCATCGAGATCGGCCCCGGCGGCAGCATCGAGGTGAAGGCCTTCTCCGGTCCGGACTTCACCTCGACCATCGCGTTCCAGTCGCTGCCCGACGGGATCCGGTACGGAAAGAGCGTTCTCGTGCGGGAGGATCTGGCGCTGGACCCCTGAGTCGGCTCCACCGGGTCTGATGCAGGGAAAGCGATCAGTCGCCGGCGCGCGAACCCAGGAATCGACCCAGCAGGTTCCGCAGCCCCGGGGTGCCATCCTTGACGTCTGCCGGCACCGGACCCGCTCGAACCGCCGCCGCCCCGGTCTGCAACCGGTACACGCGGATCGGCCGCGAAATGTTCTTCACGTCGCGGGTTCCGAGACTCTCGAACACGAGATCCAGCTTGTTGTGAACCTGGTCCCAGGCGCTCCCCGACAGGGCGACGCCGCCGGGCTCGGCGAGGCCCTCGATCCGAGCGGCGACGTTCACTCCGTCGCCGAAAATGTCCCCGTCCTCTGCCACGATGTCGCCGACGTTGACGCCGATCCGGAGGCGGATCCGCCGGCCGTCGGGGAGATCCGATTCCCGATCCCCCATCGTCCGCTGGATGGCTGCCGCGCACGCGACCGCGTCCACCGCGCTCGGGAACTCCGCGAGGAACCCGTCGCCGAGGCCCTTCACCACGCGCCCGAAGTGGTCGCGGACGCCCGGATCGATCACTTCCTGCCGCAGCCGCCGCATCCGCGCGAGCGTCCCCTGCTCGTCGGCTTCGACGAGACGGGAATACCCGGCCACGTCGATGCAGACGATCGCCGCGAGCCGGCGACCGTCCTGCACCTCCCAGGCGCGTGTGCCCGGCCCGGCCTTCACGCCGGACGGTCCCGCCAGGGTGCGACGCAGGACGTCGCGGAAGTCGGCGGCCGTCGCGAACCGGTCGGCCGGCAGCCGGGGGAGGGCGCGGCGGATCGCCTCGTCCAGCCTCGGCGGCACCGTGCTGCGCGCGTCCCTCGCCGAGGGCGGATCCTCGGCGAGCCGGCGTCGCAGCATCTGATCGACCGGAAGGTTCGCAAGCGGGGGATCACCGGTCAGCATTTCGTACAGCACGCAGCCCAGCGAGTAGACATCGGCGCGTGCGTCCAGCGATGGATCGCCGGCCAGCTGCTCCGGACTCGCGTAGGCCGGCGTCCCCACGCTCACCCCGATAGCCGTCAGGCGCTCGCTTCCCGCCGTGTCGATCGCACGCGCCACGCCGAAGTCGGCGATGGTCGCATGTCCCTCCGAAACCATGATCGTTCGCGGCGTGACGTCGCGGTGCACGATCCCGCGCCGGTGCGCGTGGTCGAGCCCGTCCGCCACGTCGATCGCGATGGTGACGGCCGCATCCACGGGGAGTTGCCGTTCACGGTCGAGTGTCTTGCGAAGCGACTCTCCCTCCACGTGGGGCACGACGTAGTAGACCAGTCCCCCGGCCTCGCCCGAGTCGATCAGGGTGAGGATGTGCGGGTGTCCCAGGCCGGCGATCGTGTCGATTTCCCTGAGAAAGCGCCTTCCTTCCACGGCGGCGGAGAGCGCCGGATGCAGCACTTTCAGCACTACGAGGCGGCCGTGTTTCGCGTCTCGGGCGAGCACGGTCGAGGATACCGGACCGCGGCCGAGAACCGACTGCAGCTCGTACCGATCGGCGAGCGGCGAGCGCAGGCGCGACAGGAGATCGGTCGCTCGATCCGAGCGATTGCCGCTTTCTTCCCCGCCCGTGGGATGCATCGAATCCCCCTGTAACTGATCTCGCGCGACAGGCAGCCGGCCGCGTCCCCCGCCCGCAGAACGCGCGGATTCCAAGCCGGATCCAGACCCGGGAACGGTAGAGAGGCCCCTGCAGAGGAACAAGGGCACCTCGCTCGCCGGCGGGCCTCAGGCTGGCCGCCCGCACCGGAAAGCTCCTATTATCCTTTCATACAAGACATTTGAGCGGTCGCACGGAGAGCACCATGGAGAACGTCGCCGAGCGTCTCGAGCGGGCCCTGGAGGACCGGTATTCCCTCGAAGGGGAAATCGGCCGCGGCGGCATGGCAACGGTCTTCCTCGCTACGGACCTCAGGCACCGGCGGAAAGTGGCGCTCAAAGTCCTGCACCCCCACCTCGCGGCAAGCGTCGGCCCGGAGCGCTTCCTGCGCGAAATCGAGATCGTCGCCGGCCTCACCCACCCCCGCATCCTCACCCTGATCGATTCCGGTGAAGCGGATGGGCTCCTCTTCTATGTCATGCCGTTCGTCGAAGGCGAGACGCTGAAGGAGCGGATCACCCGCGAGGGACCCCTTCCGCTCGAGCAGGCTGTACGGATCGCACGCGAGGTGGCCGATGCCGTGGCGTACGCGCACGATCGCGGCGTGATCCACCGCGACATCAAGCCGTCGAACATCCTGTTCGAGGCCGGTCACGCCGTGATCGCCGACTTCGGCGTGGCCCGCGCGGTCGATGCGGCGGGTGGGGGCACGGACGACCCGGAAGGAGGCGCCGGTATGACGGCGACCGGGCTCGCCGTCGGGACGCCGGCGTACATGAGCCCCGAGCAGGCTTCCGGCAGCGAGGTCGACGGGCGGGCCGACATCTATGCACTTGGATGCGTTCTCTGGGAGATGCTGACAGGCGAGCCTCCGTTCCAGGGTCCGACGCCGATCGCGATTCTCGCCCGCAAGGTCGCCGACGATACGCCGGGCGTCCGCACCCTCCGAAAGAGCGTTCCGCCCGAGCTGGAGGGCGTCGTCGCGAAGGCGATGGCCCCATTGCCCGCCGATCGTTTCGAATCGGCGCGGGAGCTCGAGCAGGCGCTCGAAGCGCCGGCGGCGGCCGAACGGATCCGGCCCCGCGGGCATCGGCGCGCCCGGTCCCGTCCCCTCGCCGGAGCCGCGATCGCCGTTCTCGCGGCCGTCGCCGCGTGGTGGCTGTTCGGACGCGGCACCCCCGCCGAGGCAGCCGACCCGTTCACACTCGCCGTGCTCGTACCCGAGAATCTCACGGGCGAAGAGGAGTACTTCGTGGAGGGACAGCACGAGGC
>CBDTXM010000117.1:0-7883 GCA_965364445.1 uncultured bacterium
GTTGACCTCGTCCTCCGGTGCATCGGTCGCCTGGAGGCGGGCGAGGCCTTCATCGACGCGCCCGGCGTCCAGGTGCTCGACTGCCGTGATCTCGGATTCGGCCAGCCGGGGCCATGCGGGGCTCCCCTGCCCGTCGATGCTCTCGAGACGCATCACGGCACCGTCCCGGTCACGAATGAATTGCAGCCGGGCACCGAGCTCGTCGCTGACGAATCGGTCTTCGCCGATCGGGGTGAGCCGCGACGAGTAATCCTGCAGCGTGGATCTCACCGAGAGGTACCCGTTCTGGACCGCAATCGATGCTACCTGTGCAGGTCCGATCCGGTATCGGCCCGCGAAGGGTTCGAGGTCCGCGCGGGCGAGCTGCACCCCTTCGATCGGCGGCTCGACAAATCCCTCCCACTCGTATTCCACGGCCACGGCCCGAAGGATCTCCCGGGCGATGGCCCCCCCGTTGTCCGAGTTGGCCATCACCGCGATCCCGCGACCGCTGTCGCGACTCGCCATCAGCAGGGCCTGGAATCCCTCGTCGGCGCCTCCGTGCTGGAACCAGGTCTCGCCGCCCCTGTCCTCGATGAAGAAGCCGAGGCCGGCGCCATCCATCACCGGGGTGATCATCTCGCGGGCCGTTTCGGGTCGCAGTATTCCTCCGTCTGCGCCCCGCAACGAGCTCTGCATGGCGATCGCAAAGCGCGCCAGATCCGTGGGCGTGGTCCAGAGGCCGGCCGCTGCCATCTCGGGGTAGGTGTGCCGCTTGCCGGGCACCGCGCCACCGTCCCGGTGGTAGCCCGCCGCTGCCTCCGGAAGGCGCTCGTCGGGCAGCGGATTCCGATAGGTGCTCCGGATCATGCCGGCCGGGTCGAGAACGAGCCGGCGCATGAGATCGGGGAATGGCTCCGCGGCAATGTCGGTCATCGCCAGCTGGACGATCGTGGTCCCGCCGCCGGAATACCGCACCTGCGAGCCGGGAGGGATATTCACCCGGACTGCGGCCGTATTCGCAGGCGGAGCCCCGTCGAGCACCTGCGCCACCGTCGGTACGGGTGCCCACGGCGGGTAGCCTGGAAATCCATGCACCGTGGTACCGGCCGTGTGGCTCAGCAGCCGGCGAATCGTGACGGGCGACTGCTCGGTAAACTCGTTCTCCGGCAATTGCCAGGTCGTCAGAAACCGATTCACGGCGGTGTCGAGGTGCAGCACGCCGTCCTCGACCAGTCGCAGGGCTCCCGTGGCCGCGACGGGTTTCGAGATCGAGCCGGCCTGGAACAGGGTCTCCGTGGTGGCAGACGCGCCGGTCTCCCGGTCGGCGACACCCCATGCTCGAGCCCACGTGATTTCGTAGTCGTCGATCACCGCCACGCTCACCGCTTCAACGTTCCAGCGGTCCATACGTTCGCCCAGCGTCCAGCCCGGCGTGCCGGCTACCCGGAGCCGTGGCGGCAAGTAATTCTCGATTCGCGCGATTGCTTCACGAGTCGCTGCATCGGGAGGTGGAACCGCGGCGATACGGGTGCCTTCCGGTGCGCTCGCCTGTTCTTCGGAACCGCATCCCGCGATACCGGTCGTGGCGAGGAGCGTCACCCCGAGTCCGACCTTCCACCGGAAGCGGCTTCCGATCGATCCCGCCCGACGTACCCGGCATCCCATCCCGCTCATTCGTTCCCCCCTGCTCCTGGCAGTTCATTCGGGCGCCCGCGATCCCGTATCACCGAGCTCAATCGCTCCAGCAGACTCTGCAGCTGCGGCCTGCGCGTATCCGTAATCGTATTCTCGATTCCCTTCACCATCATGAACGCCCCGAGAAACGCTCCCGGAACCGCACCTGCGAGCAGACCGGCATCCTGGAGACCCAGCGACGCCGCGAGGAACAGTCCGAACAGCGCTCCGAGTCCCGTGCCCCACCCGGGCGCGAACATCTTCCACCCGCTGAGCTCGACCCGCTCGGCGATCTGGATCTCCGTTCCCTCGCCGCGCGGGCGCACCGTGACCACGACTTGCCGCCCTTCGACACCCTGGGCCGCCGGACTCCAGGTCAGCGTCTGGCCAATCAGCGAGGCGTGCCCGACGAGCTTCAGTTCCTCCTCGATCTCCGGAACCAGCAAGGGAAGTTCCTTCTCTTCCAGCACCAACGGAAGCAGGCGCTCGGCTCGTAGCATGTTCTTTTCATAGGTGACATCCCGCGACGATGGATAGGCGACGCCGGTTCGATCGGCCGCGACGGTCCCGGGGGCGGCCGGCGCGCCCGGCGCTCGCTCACGGCTCATCCCCAGGGCCGCCTCACGCACCCGTTCGGGCGGGATGCCGATCTCGGCGGCCACCTGCTCGACGGCGCCGATGGTCAGCGCCTCCGGGCCCGGAATCGCCGCCCGTTCCGTCGATGGAGCATCCTCATCCGACGCCTCCAGCGCCGCCGCCCGCTCGAAGATCTCGCGCATTTCCTCCTCGGGAACGACGATCCGCTCGGCGGCCGCCCGCGCAAGTGCGGCGTGTAGCTCTCCTGTCGAGCCGAACCTGTCGTCGGGCCGCAGCGCGAGAGCGCGGGCAAGGGCCTGTTCCACCCGTCCCGGCATTGCATCGAGCCGGGCCCGGTGATCGGCCGGGGCATCCGACAGGCGGCCGAGACGGGAGTCCTCCGGGGCCGGCCATCCGTCGGGCGTCTGGCCGACGAGCATCTCGTAGGCGACGGCGCCGAGGCTGAACACGTCGGTGTGGTGATCGAGGTCGCTGCGCCCGGCCGCCTGCTCGGGGCTCATGTATCCGAGCGTTCCGACCGGGTAGCCGGTGCGGGTCAGGGTCACCCGGTCCGCCTGGGCCACTGCCTGGGCGATCCCGAAATCGGCTACAACGGCCAGTCCCTCGGAGAACAGGATGTTCTCGGGCTTGATGTCGCGGTGGACGATCCCCATCCGGTGCGCGTAGTCGAGCGCCGCGGACACGTGCCCGAGGATTCGCAGCGTCTCGGGAATCCCGAGAGGGCCGTTCGCGTTCAACCGGTCCCGGAGTGAACCGCCGGTTACGAAGGGCATGACGTAGTAGACCAGTTCATCGATCGAGCCGGAGTCCAGAAGCGGAAGGATGTGCGGATGATTCAGCGCCGCTGTGACCTTGATTTCCCGGAGAAACCGATCCGAACCGACGGCCGAGGCGAGATCAGGACGGAGCACCTTGAGCGCGACGTCACGATCGTGCTTGAGGTCGCGGGCGAGGAATACGGTGGACATCCCGCCGCGTCCGAGCTCGCGGTCGAGCGAGTAGACGCCCGTCAGCGCGGCGTGAAGGCGGTCCAGTAGTTCGGTCATGCTCGGGTCCGCGACATGGATGAGCAGGAAGCGCGATCTGCAGGAAACCTACCGAACGCGCTTCCGACCGGCGACCTGCTTCGTGTTCAGAACCGAAGCAGGTACTGGAACTTGAGGAAGAACTGCCGCGAGGTCTGTACGAGCCCCGCCTCGGTCGGCAGATCCAGGTCGTCGCGCCGGCCGTAGTCGGCGTACCCGGAGGTCGCGCCCACGTAGAATACGGTGAACGGGTTGAGGCGATATGTGAGCAGGGGCTCGAAGCTGAAATTCCCCCCGAAGTCGTCCCACTGGACGATGACCCGGAAGAACAGTTCACGGCTGAACTGCAGGTTCGCCGCCGTCCGCAGCACGAAGCCCCGGAAGACTTCTTCGCCGTCGTCCTGCGTGTAGAGATCGGAGTACTGCACCGAAGGCTGAAGAATGAAGCGCCGGAACAGCGTGAAGGTGCCGAAGACCTCGGCGTCGGTCCCTCGGCCCAGCTCCGGGGTCTCTAGATTCCGTGCGATCCGGTCGCCGTGCGCGACGAAAAAGCCGAGTTTCACGGGCTCGCTGAAATTGGAGTTCGCGAACAGCCGCAGGTTGGTCAGACCGGTGAAGTCGATCCCGCCGAATCTCTCGTTCTCGATCTCGAAGGCGGGCTCCAGGCTGGTCTGCCCCTTGAGCTGGGCGTTCAACCACAATTGCACGTAGTCGCTCTTCTTCTGACCCGACCAGTTCCATGCCATCGCCCCGAACACGCCCGGCCCTACCCGGTCAATCCAGGAAGAGGACGGCCAGAAGCTGAGTCCCTGGTACATCGACACGCGCCGCATGTCGTTGCGCGTTTCGAACCCGTTGTCCACGCGGAAGGTGGGGCTGAAGTGCCGGTAGCTGAGATTGAAGTTCCATGTGCGGGCGTTGCGCCGGACTGTCGCCGAGGCCGCGTTTCCGAAGAACGATTCCCCGTCATACGCCACCGTCCGCTTGCCCTCGTCGAAGGTGAGATCATTCACGCCCGCGGTCAGGGTCGAGTCATTCGGCTCCTGCGAGTGCGTGCCTACCAGCTGCCACTCGAATCGATACTTTTCGAGGAAACGGAGCTGCCCGTCCACACCGAGACTCGAATTCGAACCGTCGTGGTCGATGAAGCGTCGATCGGTGAACAGGACACCGGCATACGAGTCGTCCATGAAGGACTGCTGAGCGCGGACGATGTTGGAGAGGCTCTTCCGGGTCTGGCTCACGTAACTGCGCTCTTCGAGCGGAATCAGAATCGGACTCGTCTCATCCAGACCGCCGATGTAGCCGAGCGTGGTCCGGTCCATCCGTCCGATTGCCTTGCCCACCACCTGCGGGTCGTTGATCGAACGGGTATAGACCTGGTCGATCGGCGTGCTGAACACATCCGCCCCTTCCTGGAACAGGGGGCGTCGCTCCGGGAAGAAGAGGGCGAACGTACTGTTCGCGTCGATCTGCGCGGCGTCCGACTCGATCTGGCTGAAGTCGGGGTTCAGGGCGAGATCCGTAGTCAGCCCCACCGGGAAGGCGTAGCGCATCCCGAGGCTGGGCTCGCCGTCGAACCCATCGTTCTGAAGGCCGCCGTTCGGGTCGTCCGGGTTCTCGATCGAGGAGGACTGGGAACCGACCACCGTTGGAAGAAGCTCGAGAGATCCGCCCGGCTCGACGCCTTCGATCCCGGTCAATGTCCCGTACTGGCACAGGAAGCATGAGTTGTCCCTGTCGATCGCGGCCCAGGTGTGCTGCTCCCGGCTGCCCCGGGGCCGGGTGCGCCAGAACGTCGCTCGCCATTCCTGGCGCTCGGAATCCGGGAATCGCAGGCTGGCGAAGGGCACGCGCATCTCGATCACGTAGCCCTCGTCAGTGATCTTTCCCTCGGTGTAGTAGAGCAGGTCGAAGCTGGCGTCCTCGCCGCTCGTGACGGCAAACCGCGTGTCTCCCTGGACGCCGTACGGATTCGCGAACAGGTATACGGCCCAGGAGGCGTCGCCGTAGGTGTCGAGCAGGATGCCGAAGTAGTCGTCGCCGAACATCTCATCCCGGTCGCGAAGTGATGCGCGGATCGATGACGGATCGTCGTAGGCGATAAACGCGAGGTAGAGATTGTCCTGGTCGTAGGTGACGAGCACCTCGCTCCGCACCTCCGGCTCGCCCATCTCCTCGGGGAAATTGGTCGAGAAGCCATCGGCGCGCGCGGCGCCCTGCCAGCCGGGATCGTTCAGCTCGCCGTCGAGCTCGATCTCGCCGGCGGCACGGCGCACGTGCAGGGACGGTTGAATCAGGGGATCGAAGGGGCGCTCGGCCGCCGGCTCCGGGAGGGTTTCCCTGGCGGCCCTCGTCAGGGATCCATCGGTTGGCGGTCGCTCAGCCCGGGCCTGCTTGAGGACAGGCATCGTCTCCGCGCTGTCCTGCTGGGCTTCCGCGTCCATCGGTGCGCCGATCGCGATCATAACGACGACCGCGATGGCCGAACTCCACACGCCTCGTCCCCGCCTCACCTCGCACCCCCCTGTCCACACACCCCACGCCCGGCCGCGCGCGGCCCCCGTGTACCTGATAGACAGCGCGATACGGAAAAGGGTTGAATGCCGTTCGCCAGGGTCCCGGTTTCGACGCGGGCTCGTGCGCTGGCACGCGGAGCGCAGTCGAATCATCTTTGGAGGGGTCAGCCGACGAGAGATCCGCGCCGCCTTCCGGGAGCGTTCTGCCATGCGATGTTCACGCTGCGGCCATGAGGCCGCCGACACCGACAAGTTCTGCGCCGAGTGCGGGCTGTTCCTGCGAGACGCATATATCGACCACCGTCTGCTGCATGCGCTGGTGCCCGAGACCGAGGGCCGGCATCGCGAGGCGCGCCGGGAGCTGGAGCGACTGGTCGAGTCCGATCCGGGCAACGCGATCGCGAATCACCTGCTCGGTTCGGTCTATTTCCACCAGGGGACTCTGGACCTCGCGATCGAGCGCTATGCGAAGGCGCTCGAGCTGGCCCCGGAATTCGTACTCGCCTCCTACGATCTCGGGGTGGCGCACTACCACCGGGGGAACATGCCGGAAGCGATCCGGGCGTTCCGGCGCTGCCTCGATATCGATCCGCATTACAACGCGGCGCACTATCGACTCGGCATCGCGCTGCTTCACGCGGGAGAGCTCCCGCAGGCGCTCGAGCACTTCGAGCAGTGCACGACGCTGACACCCGAGTACCTGATGGCCCGCTATCACATCGGGATCATTCACGAGCGGCTTGGAGATCTCGACGCGGCGGCGCGGGAGTTTCAACGGGGACTCGAAGAAGGAGTCGGCGAGAAGAGCAGCGCGTTCCACCTGGAGCGGATCCGCGCCGCGCGCGGAGAGGCGGGGTAGTCCGGTGACGGGTCCTTCCGAGGACCGCCTGATTTACGACTGGGCGGTACACGATGGCGCGAGCCGGGCGCGACCGGCCTCCGCGATGATCGACGACGAGACGCTGCGCGACGGTTTGCAGAGCCCTTCGGTGATCGATCCTCCGCTGGACGTGAAGGTCCGCCTGCTGCACCTGATGAATCGGCTGGGAATCGAGACGGCCGACGTAGGCCTTCCCGGCTCCGGTCCCCGCCAGCGCGAGGCCGTCGAGAAGCTCTGCCGGGAGATCGCCGACAACGACCTCCGGATCCGCGCCAACTGCGCGGCCCGAACGATGATCGTGGACATCCAGCCGATCGCCGACGTGGTACAGAAGACGGGCGTGCCGATCGAGGCCTGCGTGTTCATCGGCTCGAGCCCGATCCGGCAGTACGCGGAGGAGTGGGAGCTGTCCCGTATCCTCCGATTCACACGCGAGGCCGTGGAATTCGCGGTGGGCGAAGGTCTCGAGGTGATGTACGTGACCGAAGACACGATCCGTGCCTCGCCCGATGATCTCAGGCAGCTGTTCGACGCGGCGATCGAGGCCGGAGCTTCACGGCTCTGCCTTTGCGACACCGTGGGGGCCGCCGTGCCCTGGGCCGTCGGCAATCTCGTCCATTGGACGCGTGGCGTCCTCGAGGAGCTAGGCGTCGCCGACCGGATCGGAATCGACTGGCACGGGCACCGCGACCGGGGGCTCGATCTCGCGAATACGCTGGCGGCGCTCGAGGCCGGCGCCACGCGGGTTCACGGCACGGCGCTCGGCGTCGGTGAGCGGGTAGGCAACACGCCGATCGAGCAATTGCTGGTGAACCTGAAGCTTCTCGGCTGGCGCGATGACGATCTGTCGGATCTTCCGGAGTACGTCGAGACCGTGGCCGAGGCGGTGGGCGTCCCGATCCCGGTAAACGCGCCGATCGTCGGCCGCGACGCCTTCCGCACGGCGACCGGCGTGCACGCGGCCGCCGTCATCAAGGCGAAGAAGAAGGGCGCGGACTGGCTGGCCGACAGGATCTACTCGGGCGTTCCCGCGAGCTGGATCGGCCGCGAGCAGGAGATCGTGATCGGGCACATGTCGGGCGCCTCCAACGTCGTCTACTGGCTGCAGTCACGCGGTCTGCCTCACGAGCTCGAAGTGGTTCAGGCGGTGCTCGGGCGGGCGAAGAAGTCGGAGGAGCTGCTGACCGAGGAAGATGTTCTGGAAGT
>CBDTXM010000118.1:0-7751 GCA_965364445.1 uncultured bacterium
GCCCGGCGGGTGTTGCCCGCGCGACGACCGTTTCCGGCCAGCGAGGCGTGCGGAACCGCTCGAGCATGATGACCGCATCGATGTCCCAAACACCCGGCAGGCCCGAATGGCTGTGTCCGGGAATCTGACCGGGGCCGGTAGCCGTTCGCGGCCCGACCTGATGAACCCGTCCGACCTCTACGATCCCGGGCGTCTCGAACTCATCGCTCGCAGCGTAGTGGAGGGGTTCCTCATCGGACTCCACCGCTCGCCGCATCGGGGATTCTCGGTGGAGTTCGCCGAGAACCGGCCGTACTACCCGGGCGATGACATTCGCTTCCTCGACTGGCGCATGTACGCTCGATCCGACCGCTGGTACCTGAAACAGTTCGAGGAAGAAACGAATCTCCGGGCATACCTCGTTCTCGATGCGAGTCGTTCCATGCGCTGGTCATCGTCGGCAATGGACGGATTCTCGAAACTGGACTTCGGAAAGCTTGTCGCCGCGTCACTGGCGAGTCTGATGCTCCGGCAGGGCGATGCGACCGGATTCGTCGCGTACGATGAACGCGTTCGCACCCACATATCCCCGCGGGCGTCCCGGCGGCACCTGGCCACCATTCTCCGAGAGCTCGTGGCTCTGGAAGGCGACGGTGGAAGCGAGGCAGGTACGGCGATTCGGGATGTCGCGATCCGGCTGCGACGGCGGGGACTGGTGGTGTTGATCTCCGACCTGCTCGTGGACGCGGAAGGTACGCGACGCGCTCTGCATTTCCTGCGCCACCGTGGACACGAGGTGATCGTTCTTCACGTCATGGACCCGGGCGAGCGGGAGCTGCCAGCGGCCGGCGACGCTGTATTCTTCGACCCCGAGACCGGCGAGGAGCTGCGCACGAGTTCGGCGGCGCTTCGCACGGAATACGCTGCGGCCGTGCAGAGCGCGATAGCCCGGTGGCGCAGCGAGTGTCGCGGCATGGGAGCGGACTACCACATGTTGATGACCGATACGCCTCTCGGTGTCGCCCTCGGGCACGTCCTTCAGAAGCGGGCCCGACTCGGATGAGTTTCCTCTTCCCTGCGGCCCTGACTCTGGCGGGCCTGGCCATCGTCCCGCTGCTTCTTCACCTCGTTCGGCGCGAGACCGACCGACGCGTTCCCTTCCCGTCCCTGCGATACCTGCAGTCGGCGCAACGCCAGAGTGCCCGCTCCATGCGGATCCGCGACTGGTTGCTGGTCGCCTCCCGCATGACGATCGTCGCGCTGGTGGCGATGGCCGCTGCACACCCGTTGATCGGGACCGGCAATGCCGGAAGTCACCGCCCGACGGACCTGGTCCTCGTCCTCGACAACACCGCCAGCATGGATCGGCTCACCGGTGGCCGCACCCTGCTGGAGTCCGCACGCCGGGCGGCTGCGGTTTCGCTCTCGCATGCGACGCCCGAGGATCGTATCTGGCTGCTCTCGGCTGTCGATGGAATCGTCGTCGCCGGAGGAAGTGCGGACGAGGCGGTCCGCCTTCTCCCGGCGATTCGCCCCTCCGACGCGGGGGCGTCCTTGTCTCTGGCTGCGCGAACGGCCGCGTCTTCCATTCCGGTGAGCGCCGGCAGGGCCAGGGAGCTGCACATTTTCAGCGACCTCCAGACGGGCTCTTTCGAGGGTCGTGCCGAGATCGGCGAAGGCTGGTCTGTCCGGGTATTGCACGTCGCGCCCGACGAGGACCGGAACGGACGGGTCGCGTCCCTGTCGATCGGCCCCGCGCACCCGGTCCCGCCCGGCACGTCCTTGAATGTTACGGCCAGAATCGAGGCCGGGGCCGACTCGGCAGACTCGAGAACCGCTGCGGACATCCCGGACGACGCGGCTCCGGAGGCGAGGCTGTTGATCGACGGTCGGACGGCCGCTATCCGCACGGTCGACTGGGGCACGGACGTTTCATTCTCGGTCCCCGCGCCGGATCCCGGACCCCACGTCGTCCGGGTAGAGATCGATCCGACGGGGCTTCGGGCCGACGATGGACGTCAGACCGGGATCCGGGTGGCCGAGGCAGCGGGCGTCCGAGTAGTGGAAGGTTCGGACTCTGACGCCGAATTCATTGGCAAGGCGATCGAGACACTCGCGGCCGACGGCCGGGTCCGGCTGGAGTCGAGTTGGACGGATGTCGTCATACAGGTGGCGGGGACGCCCTACAGTGGCCCTGCCGCTTCCGGTCGTCCGCCGGCACGGATTCTCGTCCCGCCCTCCGATCAACTGGAACTCGCCGCATTCAATCGAGAGCTGGCACGCCTGGGCATTCCCTGGAGCGCCGAACCGGATCCCGCCGGGGGAACGCTGCAGATCAGACGTGGAGCGCTTCCGGCCGTCGCAAGTGAAACCGTGACGCACCGTTATCGCCTGCGCCCGGGAATTGCGCCGCCCACCGCTGTGGACTCGATACTCCTTCGGACCTCCGATGAAGAGGCATGGCTGGTTCGCGGCAGGACCCCGGAATCGGGT
The DNA here is from genome assembly GCA_965364445.1 of uncultured bacterium. GTDB lineage: Bacteria > Gemmatimonadota > Gemmatimonadetes > Palauibacterales > Palauibacteraceae > Carthagonibacter. Next base: position 2,473 of record CBDTXM010000118.1, read on the forward strand.
GTGTACCTGCTGGTCGGATCGGCGCTGGTACCTCAAGCCACGGGCCTTCCCGCCGGTGTCGGAATGGTCGAATTCATCGACGCGCTCGTGAACCGGTGGTCCCGACCCGGAGATCCCACGGGGTCGGTGGAGGCAGGGGAGGAGATGGCGCTCCCGCCACGGGCCGATTCGTTGACAGGGCCGGATGGGCCGCCGGTTCACGTGGAAGGCGGCGCTCCGTGGCGCCCACGAACGGCCGGTGCATGGCGCATCGCGGTGCGATCGGACACCGCCCGGGAGAGCCGGTTCGTGGGCGTTAACGTTCCCGCCGCCGAGTCGGATCCATCGACTCTGGACGCAGATGGCCTCGCGGCTGCTCTCGGATCCCCGAGCAGCATGATCGTGAGTACCGCCGATGGCTGGTCAGAGAAGATCTTCGCCGCTCGACGGGGCCGGGACGTCAGTGCCCTGATCCTGGTCGCGGCTCTCGCCCTGCTGGTTTGCGAGACCTGGTTGTCGGGAGCGCGTGGATCCCGGAGCGCCGGTGGGGACGCGCTGCGATCGGCCGGGGCGGGCACATGATCCTCCCCAGCTTTTCCGCGCTGCTCGCGGAATTGGAGATCGACCGGCGGCTGCCACCGACGGGGGGATCTCTGCGGGTTACGGGCTGCCCCGGAGCCGGGCCCTCGCTGCTCGCTGGTGACCTGTCTCGATCGACCGGCGCACCTCTGGTTCTCGTTCTCGACAATCCCTCTCTGGCCGAAGCCGCCATGGCGGACCTCGAGACGGGAGCGGGCATCGAGGACGCTCGACTCCTGCCCCAGCGGGAGACGCTCCCGTTCGAGGATGCCGACCCGCACGTGGAGATCACCAGTCAGCGAGTAGACGCGTTTTCGGCACTCCTGGCGGGAAAGACGCGACTGCTGGTGACGACGGCCCGGGGCCTGGTCGAGCGAAGCCCGGTGGCGGTCAGGGGAGAGGACTTCTCCCTGGTCCTCCGGCAAGGCGGAACGTGGACTCGCGCGCAGTTGGCCGAGCGTCTGTCCCGCATGGGATTCGCCGCCAGCGAATCGGTCCAGGAGTTGGGCGACTTCGCTGTGCGGGGAGGGATCATTGACCTGTTCCCGTTCGGCAGAGACCTGCCGATCAGGGTCGAGCTGTGGGACGACGAAGTCGCCTCGATCCGGAGCTTTGACCTGTTGTCGCAGCGTTCCATAGAGCAGCACGAGCACGCCGAGATCCTTCCTGTCTCGCTGGACCCGTCGCAATTCGAGGAAGCGGGCGTCACGTGGGAGCGACGGTGTCTGCTCGAATTGCTGCCCGAAGATTCGATCGTCGTCGAAGTTGACCGTTCCGGCTTCGACGCTCGACGCCTGCGACTCTGGACGGATGTCCGCGACGCGTGGGGCACCGATGCCCCCGGAGGACGAAGATCTGCGGCCGACCTGGTGATGCCCCCGGGCGACGCGGAGCGAGCATTCCAGGGATTGCGGCGCATCCGGGTAGAGCCCGGGGACGCGGAGTCGCAGCCCGGGGAGACGAGGATGGACCTGGGCGTCCGACCGCCTCCTGCGATCGACCGCAACATGAAGGCGCTCGTGGCGGAGATCGAGGAGGCGGCACGCACAGGAGAAGAAGTCCTCCTCCTGTGCGACAATCAGGGACAGCTCGAGCGCCTGGAGGAGATTCTCGAAGATCTCGCGGGCGGCCGGATTCTGCGAGATGTAGAGCTCGCGCTCGGCTCTCTGAGCGGCGGGATGCGCATCCCGGGCCCGAGACCATTGCTCGTGCTTACGGACCACGAGGTCTTCCAGCGATCTCATCGGGTCCGACGCGGTCGCACCCTGCACGGCGTCGCCTCGCTGGAGTCGATCGCCTCCTTGTCGCCTGGAGACTACGTGGTCCACATGGATCACGGAATCGGCAGATACGACGGGATCGAGCGTGTCACGGTGGGTGACGAGACGATCGAGACACTCAAGATCGAGTACGCGGACGGAGGCGTGCTGCGGCTGCCCCACTACAGGATCGACATGATCGAGAAGTGGACCGGCATCGGAGACGGTGACGATCCGGTCCGGCCGCCCCAGGTCCACAAGCTCGGAGGCAAGCGCTGGAAGCAGCTGAGGTCGAAGACGGAAGCGGCGATCCGCGCAATGGCGACCGAACTGCTCGACCTCTACGCTCACCGCGAGGTCACGCACGGACACGCCTTCCCCGACGACACACGATGGCAGCGGGAGATGGAATCCTCATTCCTCTATGAGGACACTCCCGATCAGCGCAAAGCGTGGGAAGATGTTCGTGCGGACATGGTCGCACCCCGGATCATGGACCGACTCGTCTGCGGCGACGTGGGCTACGGAAAGACGGAAATCGCGATCCGTGCCGCGTTCAAGGCGGTGCAGGATGGGAAGCAGGTAGCGGTGCTCGCGCCCACGACGATTCTGGTCGAGCAGCACCTTCACACCTTCCGCGAGCGCCTGGCCGGCTTTCCCGTCGAGATCGAGGCGCTCTCCCGACTTCGAACCCAGTCTGAACAGACCGCGACGCTGGAGCGTCTCGCCAGCGGACACATCGACGTGGTGGTCGGCACGCATCGTCTGCTGTCGCCCGATGTGAAGTTCAGGGATCTCGGTCTGCTGGTCGTGGACGAGGAGCAGCGATTCGGTGTCCGCCACAAAGAACGTCTGAAGGAACTCAAGCGCAGCGTGGACGTGCTCACGCTCACCGCGACCCCGATCCCCCGAACCCTCCAGCTGGCGCTCGGGGGCATGCGCGACATGTCGCTGATCGAGACCGCTCCCAGGGACCGGATGCCCGTGATCACTCACGTGATGCCCTGGAGCGATGGCATCCTTCAGGACGCCATGCGTCGGGAACTCGATCGCGCCGGACAGGTGTTCTTCGTGCACGATCGGATCGAGACCATTGACGCAATCGCCGAGCGGGTTCGAAGCCTGGTCCCCGATGCGCGCATCGCGGTGGCGCACGGGCAGATGCCAGAGCGCGAACTGGAGAGCGTCATGGATCGACTCCTCGAGGGGCAGATCGACGTTCTCGTCTCGACGTCCATCATCGAGAACGGGCTGGACGTCCCGACGGCCAACACGATGATCGTGCACCGGGCAGACCGCTTCGGGCTCGCGCAGTTGTACCAGTTGCGCGGACGCGTCGGGAGGTCACATCACCGCGCCTACTGCTACCTGCTGCTGCCGCCGAATCCGACGCCCGATGCCGTTCAGAGGCTCAGGATCCTCGAACATCATACGGAGCTCGGATCCGGATACAGGGTCGCGCTGAAGGACCTTCAGCTCCGAGGCGCTGGAAACCTTCTCGGAGGCGACCAGTCGGGCTTCGCGCATGCCGTCGGTTTCGATACGTACCAGAGGCTCCTGCAGAAAGCCGTCCGCCGGCTGCGAGGTGAGGTGGAGGAGGAGAAGAGAGCGCCGGCACAGGTATCCGTCGAGGGTGAGGCGCTGCTCCCGGATGACTACATCGCTGGCAGCGACCAGAAACTGCACCTCTATCGGAGGCTCGCGCGCGCCGAGACCGCGGCCGACATCGACGCTCTTCGCGAGGAGCTCGAAGACCGGTTCGGGCCGGTCCCGGCAGCCGCGGATCGCTGGCTGGACGCAGCCCGCCTGAAGCTGCTGGCCGAGCGACTGGGCATCGAGTGGATCGGAGTCTCCGACGCGACAGCCCGGGTCAACTTCGGGCCCGACGCCGTGCCCAGGCTCGCCAGGTTGAGCCGGGCCTTCGAGAATCGACAGATCATGGTTGAAGTACGCAGGACTCAGCCGTTATCCTTAAGGCTTGCCCGCGCCGGGGTGGAACCGCTTCCTCCGACGCTGGTCGAGGCCCTTGAACTGCTGGCCACCGACCCGATCGGTTGATCGTTCCTGAGCACTCCCGGGTGACAGGTCCGACACTTTCGAGCCGTGGTCGCGTACCAGCAGTCCGGACACGAACCAAAACTTGACGGGATACACGAGGCGTATGCGACTGAATCGAACGACCCTTGCCCTGCCTTCGCTGATGGCCGTCCTGCTGATCGCGGCTTGCTCGGCGGCCGAGGACGCGCTGACGGCACACTCCCGGCCTGCCGCCACGGCGGTCGGACACAGCCTCTCGACCGGCGCGCTCGGCCGCATGATGGCCGAGTCTCCCATTCCGGACTCTGCGCTCGATACGGAAGTCGCGAGCCAGGTAGCGCAGCTGTGGGCCGACTACGTGACGCTCGCCACGATCTACCGACAGCCCGACTCGACGCAGAGCCTGGATTTCACGTCACTGCTGGACGAAGGCCGCTACTTCGCGGCTCTCGCCGTTCAGCGGTTTCGCGACAGCATCCTCAGCCTCAATTCAGAACCTACCGAGGCGGAGGTGCGGGAATACTTCGAAACGCGGCAGCCGTTCACGCGCCTCGATCTCCGACGGATTGCCCTGCAGGTTCCGCTCGATGCGAGCGAGGCCACTCGCGACAGCCTGTATGCCGAGGCCTCGGCACTGAGAGAACGTCTCGCCGGTGGCTCGGATTTCGTGGAGGCGGCTCGCGCCCACAGTGACGAAGCCCCCGAGGAGCGAGGACGTGTCCTCGCCTACCAGGGTCACGAATCGGTGCCTCCGGTAGCTGACAGCGCGCTGTTTGCGATGCGCCCCGGCGAGATCAGCCCGGTTTTCGCGACTCCGGATGCGATGGTGATCTACCGGGTCGAGCAACGGCGAGTCCCGGAGTTCGAGGCGGCTCGGCAGATGACGTTCGACCGGATGGTCGAAGAGAGGGCGGCGGCCAGTCAGGTCCAGACCCTCGATTCCCTGTTGTCGGCCGGACAGAGGTCGATCCCCGAGGACGCACCCGCGGCGGCGATATCGATCGCGTCGCGATCGGACATGGCGGATGGAACGATCTCCGGATCGGCGCCCCTGGCGCTGTTCGTCGGTGGAGCGATCTCGGCAGACGACCTTCGCACCCTGTTCCGTGTGCGGCCCGACCTGCGACAGCGTTTCGCGGTTGCGACGGAGGACGAGTCCTACGACTTCCTGATGGAGCTCGCGGCCGACGAGGTGCTCGTCAGGGCGGCCGAGGAGGGCGGATTCGGGGCCGGCGAGTCCGAGCGCACGCAGCTGGAGGAAGCGTTGGCGGCCCAGATGTCGAGCATCGGGGGCCGATACAATCTGAGCCACGGGATGGTAACGGACCCGGATTTCAATCTGGACCTCGCCAGCGAGAGTTTCGTCCGCGCCGTGCTGGCAGCCCAAAGGCCTGTCCCGTGGCTCTCGGAATACCGATACGTTCT
>CBDTXM010000119.1:0-7729 GCA_965364445.1 uncultured bacterium
GGCGACCCGAAAAGCCGGTCCACACGCGGGTTGACACCCCCGTATCCCCTCGGTAAGTTTCGCGGCTGCTGGTGGATTGTTCCGGCCGCCCTCGCGACACACGGGGCGGCCCGCTTTTTCTCCCCACGACGCCAGAAGAGATTCGGGGCGCGTGTGAATCGGACGGCGCGGTGATGAAGACGTATTCAGTCAAGGCGGGCGAGATCCAGAGGGAGTGGTTCGTAGTCGACGCGCGAGACCAGGTTCTCGGTCGGCTCGCGACTCGCGTGGCCAGTGTCCTGAAGGGCAAGCACAAGCCCACGTACAGCACGCACCTCGATGTCGGCGATTTCGTCATCGTGGTGAACGCGAAGGACGTACGATTGACCGGCCGGAAGGCCGATCAGAAGGAATACTTCCGTCATAGCGGATTCATGGGCGGAGAGCGGATGATTCCGTTCCGGCGGATGATCGACCGGCATCCCGAGCGCGTGATCGAACTCGCCGTCAAGGGTATGCTCCCGAAGAACACGCTCGGGCGACAGATGGCGAGCAAGCTGAAGGTCTATCCGGGTCCCGAGCATCCGCACGCGGCACAGATGCCGCGGGATCTCGAGATCTGAGGAGTAACGGAGGAAGCTTGGCGGATCAGACGACGTTCCAGGCCGTGGGCCGGCGAAAGGCTGCCGTTGCCCGCGTTTGGCTTCGGCCCGGTCAGGGCGGATGGACCATCAACGGGCGTAGCCTGGAAGAGTATTTCCCGCTGCTCCGGCATCGCGACGCGGCCGAGAAGCCTCTCGCGGTCATGGAGTCGGTCGGGAGCTACGGCGTGCACGTTCGCGTTCGCGGTGGGGGTCCCACCGGGCAGGCCGAGGCGATACAGCTGGCGGTCGCAAGAGCCATCGTCAGCGCTGACGAGGAAGCTCGCTCGACGCTACGTGCTCACGACCTGCTCACCCGGGATCCGCGCGTCGTCGAGCGCAAGAAGCCCGGACGTCCGAAGGCGCGCAAGCGCTTCCAGTTCTCCAAGCGTTGATGCCGATGCAGACTGAAACCGAGCAGGAAACACGGAGCCCCATGGCTGAAGTCGGGTTGAAGGACCTCCTGCAGGCCGGCGTCCACTTCGGTCACCAGACCCACCGCTGGAACCCGAAGATGAGGAAGTACATCTTCGCCGAGCGGGGCGGCATCTACCTGATCGATCTCCAGAAGACGCTCAAGGAGCTGAACAAGGCACGCGAGCTCGTTCACGAGACGGTCAGGAACGGGCAGAATGTCCTGTTCGTCTGCACGAAGCCGCAGCTGGCTCCGATCGTTCGAGCCGAGGCGGAAAAGGCCGGTGCCTTCTACGTGACGGAGCGCTGGCTCGGCGGAATGCTGACGAACTTCCAGACGATCAAGAAGAACATCCGGCGGCTCAAGGAGCTGGAGCGCGGAGCCGAGGACGGTTCGTTCGAGTTCTATACGAAAAAGGAGCAGTTGCTCCTGGAGCGGGAACGCGAGAAGCTCGACCGGTATCTGTCGGGCATCAAGGATATGACCCGGCTTCCCGGTCTCGTGTTCGTCGTCGATGCGAAGAAGGAAGAGATCGCCGTTCGGGAGGCGAACCGACTGGGGATCCCGGTCGTCGCGATCGCGGACACGAATGCCGATCCCGACCAGCTCACGATCGCCATCGCCGGCAACGACGATGCGATTCGCTCCGTTTCGTTGATCTCGGGTGTTCTGGGCAGCGAAATCGAGTCGGCCCGTCGGGAGTCGCCGAAGGGTGGCGCGGGCAAGGACGAGGCAGAGGTCTTCACCTACTCCACGGAAACGGGAGAGGCGGAAGCCGACTCACCGGCCCGGAAGAAGAAACGTCCGAAGCGGCGTCCGAAGCCCGAGCTGATCAAGCGGCGTCTGCATCCGACGGACCCCGAGCCTGGAGCTGAAGCCGTCGCTGCGGCGTCGGTCGCAGCTGCCGCTGAGGCCGAGTCGGCAGAGCCGAAGGCCAAGGTCGAGTCCGCTGCTGCTGAGCCGGTGGACGAACCGGCGGTGGAGGCGGTCGAGAAACCGGCCGCGAAGGCGGAGGACGCGCCGGCTGAGGAGGCGGACCCCGGAGATACGGAAGGCGCCGAACCGGAAGAGGCGCGGGAGGACGGCGGCTCTCCCTGAGCACGCGTCAAGGGGGCCACCGAAGTGGCCCCCTTTTTTTGAGCCTGTTGTATCGTACGAGACAGAAAACCAGGTCGGGGCCCGGTTGCGGGCTGCCGGTGGGAAGGAGAGGCGGATAAATGGCTGAGATCACGGCGAAGGCGGTCAAGTCCTTGCGTGACCGGACGGGCGCAGGAATGATGGACTGCAAGAAGGCCCTGCTCGAAACGGGTGGCGACGAAGAGCAGGCGATCGACCTGCTCCGCCAGTGGGGGGCCGCCAAGGCGGCCAAGCGCGCGGAGCGTGAAACCTCGGAGGGTCTGGTCCAGATCGAGTCACGGGACGGCGTGACCGCGATGGTCGCCGTCTCCAGCGAGACCGACTTCGTGGCGCGAAACGACGAATTCCAGGACTTCGCCGGCCGTCTGGCGGAAGCCGTTATCGAAGCGGATCTCCCGGACGGCGAGCCCCTGAGCGGTGAAGACCTCTTGAGTCGGCCGGGATTCGAGTCGTTCGCCGATGAGATCGTGGATCTTCGGTCCAAGATCGGAGAGAACATCCAGGTCCATCGCGCCGTCCGGGTCGCAACCGGCGAGAAAGGCGCGGCGGCTGCTTATCTGCACTTCGGGGGCAAGATCGGCGTAGTCGTCGAGCTGGAAGGCGCCACCGGTGCAGAGGTCGAACAGCTTGCCCGTGAGGTGGCGATGCACGTCGCGGCAGCGCGGCCGGCGGGCGTGCGCCCCGAAGACATCCCCGCGGAGGTCCAGGAGCGTGAGCGCGCCGTTCTGACCGAGCAGACGAGGGCTGAAGGAAAGCCGGAGCCGATCGTGGAGAAGATCGTCGACGGCCGAATGCGGAAGTACTTCGAACAGAACTCCTTGATCATGCAGGCGTTCGTCAAGGATCCGGACCGGACGATCGCCGACCTGCTCGAGGCGCACGCCGAAGGACTCACGGTGCGCCGATTCGCCAGGTTCGAGATCGGGGAATAGCCCGGGAGCCCAGGTGTCCAAACTCCTGTATCCGAGAGCGCTCGTGAAGATCTCCGGTGAGTCCCTCGCCGGAGATCAGGGGTTCGGCATCGAGCCCCGGGTCGTGGACAAGCTGACCCGCGAGATCGGCCAGGTCCAGGAGGCCGGGGTGAGCCTCGGACTCGTGGTCGGAGGCGGGAATATCGTTCGGGGTGCCGTGGCCAGCGAGCAGGGCATGGACAGGGTCTCGGCGGATTACATGGGGATGCTGGCGACGGTCATCAATGCCCTTGCGCTTCAGGATGCGCTCGAGCGTGCCGGCGTCGAGACCCGGGTGATGACGGCAATTCGCATGGAGGAGCTGGCGGAGCCTTACATCCGGCGCCGGGCGCTGCGGCACCTCGAGAAGGGTCGGGTGGTGATCTTCGCCGGCGGGACAGGCAACCCGTACTTCTCGACCGACACGGCGGCCGTGTTGCGGGCGATCGAAATGGATGCCGACGTGATCCTCAAGGCGACCAAGGTGGACGGGGTCTATTCCGACGATCCCATGATCAACCCCGACGCCGAATTCCTCCCCGACCTCACGTACCGGGAAGTGATCAACAATGAATTGCAGGTCATGGATGCAGCGGCCATGTCACTTTGCCGCGAGAACGGCCTGCCCGTAATCGTTCTGAACGTGCGCAACCCCGGCGCGATTCTCTCGGCGCTGCGCGGGGAGAGAATCGGGACCCTCGTAACCTGAGAGGTGCTCTTCATGCAAGTTCCAGCCCTCAAGGAAGCCTCGAGCCAGATGGACCGGAACATCGAGGCGATTCAGCGCGAGTTTGCTGGCGTGCGGACCGGAAAGGCCTCTCCGGCCCTGCTGGACGCGGTTCAGGTCGAGGCATACGAGTCGCGGATGCCGCTGAACCAGACGGCGACGGTCACCGCTCCCGATCCGCACATGCTGATCGTGCAGCCCTGGGATGTGAACCTCGTCGGGGCCGTCGCGAAGGCGATCCAGTCGGCAGACCTGGGACTGAATCCATCCGTGGACGGAAACCTGGTCCGGGTGAGCATCCCACCGCTCACTGAGGAGCGCCGACGGGAGATGGTCAAGGTGCTCCACAAGTACGCCGAAGAGGGTCGGGTGGCAGTGCGCCACGCGCGACACAAGGCCAAATCCCAGATCGAGCGACAGGTCAAGGAGGGCGAGCTCGGAGAGGACGAGGGTCGTCGCGAGCTGGATGCCCTGCAGAAACTTACCGACGAGCACATCGCGAGGATCGACGACCTCCTCGCCCACCGTGAAGCCGAGATCATGGAGGTCTGAGGTGAACGTACCTCTCCCGGCCCAGCGCGACCTTAAGAAGGCCCTGCGCATCTACGTGGCGGGACGGAACCGCGCGTGGACGGCGGACGAGAAACGCAGCGCGGCAGGCGACGATGTCGAGCTCGCCGCGGCCGACACCGGTTCGGCCGCGACGGGAGCAGCCGAACCGCACGTCGGAGTTCCGGTACCCGAATCGTTGCAGTTCCACAGGGGACCGATCAGCTGGAGGGGAGAGATCCCCGGCGGGCGCAGCGGCCGCACGAGGCGCGAAGACGACTGACCTGGATCTCTCAACGGACTTTCCGCCGTCCATCGAGGGGCTGCTGGATCCCGGGAGCCATGTGCTCGTGGCGTATTCCGGCGGCCCCGACTCCACGGCGCTCCTCCACCTCCTGGCCCGACTCGGGCGCTCGACGGATCTGCGCGTCAGCGCCGCGCACTTCGACCACGGAATCAGTCGTGGCTCCGAGGCGGTCGCCGAACGCTGCAGCCGGGTCTGCGCCCGGCTCGGAATCTCTTTTCATGCAGGCCGATCTCGCAGGCCGCTGGCGGCTCGACATGCGGAGCTGCGTGAAGCGCGCTATCGGTTCCTGACCGGAGTCGCCCGGGCGTCGGGCGCCGATCGAATCGCCACGGCGCACCAGGCCGACGACCAGGCCGAAACGGTATTGTTGCGGATCCTGAGAGGCACCGGTCCACGAGGGCTCGCGGGGATTCCGGCTCGACGCGGTGCGATCGTACGCCCCCTGCTCGCGTTCCGGCGTGCGTCGATCACGGACTGGCTGGTGCGCGAGGGGATCGGATACGAGACGGATCCGGCCAACTTCGACCCGCGCTGGGCCCGCGTCCGGGTAAGACGGAGCCTGTTGCCGTCGCTGGGTGAGGCGCTCGGTCGGGACCCGGTTCCCCTTCTGCTCGACCTGGCGGCCGCGGCTTCCGACCTCGACCGGCTTCTGGCCATGGCGGGATCCGCGTTGCTCGACCGATCGCTGGTGCCGGCTTCGCGGGCCACCGGTTCGGAGGAGCTCGAATCTCTGGCCGTCATGTCGACGCAGGTCTTCCGGCTCGACAGCTGGCGTTCGGCCTCCGCGTTGGAGCAAGCCGAAGCGCTGCGGGTCTGGGCGCGTCGACGAGGCATCCAGCTTCCAGGCGGCGGAACCCGTTCCGCGGTCGAGTTTATCAGCCGTGGCCGCAGCGGGGGGCACGTGGACCCGACACGCGAGCTACGTGTCTCGCGCTCCTTCGATTCGCTGATCCTGGCGGCGGGGGCAGCCTGCTCCGACCGCGCGGCCCGCATGGATACGGCACTGCAGGTACGTCGCGGACGCGGGCAGGAGCGGTTTTCGATTGCGGGGCGTTCGTTCGAGGTGCGCTGGCGATCGGGTCCCGCCTTCCCGGGTTCGAACGAGCGGGATGGCAGAGCTCGTGGGGAACGCGTTGCTCTTGCCATAGGGCGGGAGCATTATCCACTCTTGCTGCGCGGGTGGCGGCCGGGCGATCGCATCACGACATCGGCGGGAACACGCAAGCTCAAGAAGCTGTTCGGCGAACATTCCGTCCCGCTGGGCGAGCGCGCGAAAACGCCCGTACTGGTCGATCGCAGCGGTCGGGTTGTATGGATCCCCGGCCTCGCGACCGCCAGTTGGGCGCAGCCGGAATCGACCGGTGCTGACCTGGTAATCGAGATCGCGGATGCCTGATCCAGTTGGAATCGCCTGGCCGAACGGAAGAGGAGCGTGGCTCACTCGTGACGGTGGCACGCGGGTGCGGTCGGTGGTGTATTCAGCCGGGCGGATCCAGGACAGAGTGCGCGAGATGGCCGAGGAGATCACGGCGCATTACGGGTCGCAGGACGATCTGCTCGTACTCGGTCTCCTGAAGGGCTCGTTCATCTTCATGGCAGATCTCGTGCGCTGGATCGAACGGCCGATTCACGTGGATTTCGTCGTCGCTTCGAGCTATGGATCGGAGACCCGGTCCTCGGGAGACGTGAAACTGCTCTACGACCCGACGGCGCCGATCGAAGGGCGGCACATCCTGCTGGTGGAAGACATCATCGACAGCGGGACGACGATCGAGAGACTCGCGGCGGCACTCGGAGCGCGAGGACCGGCGTCGCTGGAGTTGTGCGCTCTGATGCACAAGCATCTCGTGACCGATCTGTCGATCGAGCCGCGTTGGGTGGGATTCGATGCGCCGTCCGACTTTCTGGTCGGCTACGGACTCGATCACGCCGAGGACTACAGGCACCTGCCGTTCGTCGCCAGCATCGAGGGCTGATGGCGCAGGTCTGAACCGGAGATGTAATGAAGCAAACTGAAGACAAGAACAACGCGGGCGGTCCCGCCCGCTTTCTGCGCACGGCTTCGTTCTGGGCGCTCATCGTTCTGATTCCGCTGGCGATCTTCCAGGTGATGGACACATCGCGGCAGGTGGAGAAGGAACTGACCTACAGCGAATTCCGGGCGCAGCTGGATGCCGACAACGTGATGAACGTCACGATCACGGAGGGCATCCGGGTGGAGGGTGAGCTTCGACGCGCCCTGCAGGAAAACGGGATCGAGATCGAGCACTTCAATACGCTGCTGCCGACCGAGGCCAGCCAGGAGCTCCTCGACCAGCTCGAGGAGCGGGGCGTGGAAGTCGAGGCCAAGGAGGCAGCCGCGAACTGGGTCAATTACCTGGTCTCGGTGCTCCCGTGGATCCTGATCATCGGTCTCTGGTTCTTCTTCTTCCGCCAGATGCAGACGGGCGGCTCCCGTGCGTTCAGTTTCGGAAAGTCGAAGGCCAAGCTGCTCAGCGGTGACACTCCCAAGGTCACGTTCGCGGATGTGGCCGGCGCCGACGAGGCGAAGGAGGACCTGAAGGAGATCATCGAGTTCCTGAAGGATCCGGCGAAGTTTCGCCGACTGGGAGGTCGCCTGCCGAAGGGCGCACTTCTGGTCGGTCCCCCGGGAACGGGGAAGACTCTCCTGGCCCGTGCGGTGGCCGGTGAGGCGGGTCGGCCGTTCTTCTCGATGTCCGGCTCGGATTTCGTCGAGATGTTCGTCGGCGTCGGAGCGAGCCGCGTGCGTGATCTGTTCGAGCAGGGCAAGGCGCACGCGCCGTGTATCATCTTCATCGACGAGATCGACGCCGTGGGGCGTCACCGGGGAGCCGGGCTCGGCGGTGGACACGACGAGCGCGAGCAGACGCTGAACCAGCTCCTCGTGGAGATGGACGGGTTCGAGTCGAACGAAGGTGTGATCCTGCTGGCGGCGACCAACCGCCCCGACGTGCTGGACCCGGCGCTACTGCGCCCGGGACGCTTCGATCGCCAGATCGTGGT
>CBDTXM010000120.1:0-7691 GCA_965364445.1 uncultured bacterium
GGCAGCTCCTTCGCCGGCTCGAACTCGCAGGGCACGAACTTCCCGAGCCCGTTCGGTGTGGGGAAGCTCTCGTCCATCAGCACCTGGATGCCGTCGCCGGTCTCCGGGTCGGGGCAGGGCCACAACTTCCCCGTGAGCCCGAGGTTCTCGTAGGTCAGTCCGGCGTAGGAGGGGGCCAGCGAGGTGAACTCCGCGAACACCTCCGAGGGGTCATCGTACGCCATCGGGTAGCCTACGGCGGTCGCCAGGTCGCAGATGATCCGCCAGTCCTCGCGCGCCTCGCCCGGCGCCTCCAGCGCCTTGCGGCCGACCTGGACGCGCCGGTCGGTGTTCGTGTAGGTGCCATCCTTCTCGTAGAAGGAGGTCGCCGGCAGGATCACGTCGGCGAACTCCGCGGTCTCGGTCAGGAAGATGTCCTGAACGACCAGGAACTCGAGGCTGGCGAGCCCTTTCCGGACCTTGTTCGTGTTGGGGTCGGAGAGGAAGGGGTTCTCGCCCATCATGTACATCCCCTTGATCTCGCCCTTCAGAGCCCCGCCGATGATCTCGACCACCGTCAGGCCGGGATTCGGATCGAGCTCCACGCCCCACGCGCTCTCGAACTGCGCGCGCACGTCCGGATCGCCGACCGCCTGGTAGTCCGGATACACGATCGGGATGAGCCCGGCGTCGGAGGCGCCCTGCACGTTGTTCTGCCCCCGCAGCGGGTGAAGCCCGGTGCCCGGCCGGCCCACGTTTCCGGTCATCAGCATCAGCGAGATCAGGCAGCGGGAATTGTCCGTGCCGGTCGTGTGCTGCGAGATCCCCATCCCCCAGAACACGATCGCGGCCCCGGCCGAGCCGAACAGCCGGGCGGCGCGCCGGATCTCGTCCGCCTCGACGCCGCAGATCTCCGCCGCGACCTCGGGCGGGTAGTGCGACACGAGCTCGCGCAGGGCCTCGAAGCCCTCGGTTCGGGTGTCGATGAACTCGTGGTCCAGCAGGTCTTCCTCGATCAGCACGTGCATCCAGGCGTTGTAGCAGGCCACGTCCGTGCCCGGGCGGATCTGCAGGAACACCTCGGCGTGGTCCGCCATCTCGATGTGGCGCGGCTCGACCACGATGATCTTCGTGCGTCCCGACTTCGCCGCCTGTTTCATGAAGGTCGCGGCGACCGGGTGGTTCGCGGTGGTGTTGGAGCCGGTGATCAGTGCTACGTCGGCGTTCTCGACGTCGGCGAACACGTTGGTCACCGCACCCGAGCCGATCGTCTCCAGCAGTGCGGCTACGGAGGAGGCGTGGCAGAGCCGGGTGCAGTGATCGACGTTGTTGGTCCCGAACCCGGCCCGGATCAGCTTCTGGAACAGGTAGGCCTCTTCGTTCGAGCACTTTGCGCTGCCGAACCCCGCCATCGCTCCGCCGCCGTGTTCGTCACGGATCTCGCGCAGACGGCGCCCGGCCAGCTCCAGGGCCTCCTCCCAGGTCGCTTCGCGGAAGTGGGGCAGGACCTCGTCGTAGTCCACGAGTCCGCCCGGCTTGCGGCGCCGTCCGTTCGAAGATGTCGTCTCGGCGGACAATGGCCCCTTCGGATAGGCGGACTCTTTCCGGATCAGGGGCTTCGTGAGACGCTGCGGGTGCGCGGCATAGTCGAAGCCGTAACGACCCTTCACGCAAAGGCGTTCGTGGTTGACGGGGCTGGGGCGTCCGTCCGCATATACGACCCGGTTCTCGGCCTCATCCACGTAGTACGTGATCGCACAACCCACACCACAGTAGGGACATACGGAGTCAACCGGCTTGAGCTCGGTCGTTGCCGCGGCATCGTCCCACAGCGAGGCGATCGTCAGCGCCCCGGTCGGGCACGCCTTCTCGCACTCGCCGCAGGAGACGCAGGTCGAGGCGCCCATCGGGTCGTCGAGATCGAACCCGATCCGGGTAGCGTAGCCCTTCCCGGTGCGGCCGATGACGTTGTTCACCTGTACGTCGTCGCAGGCCCGGATGCATCGGTCGCACAGGATGCAGGCCTGGTGGTCCACCCGGATCACCTTCGACGACCCATCGATCGGCCGACCATTGCCGCCGGGGAAGCGGTTCGGATCGGCGCCGTACTCGGCGGCGAGGTCGCGAAGTTCGTCGCGCTCCGTCTTGCGGGTGTCGTCCCCGGCGGCTTCGGGGTAGTCCGCGAGCAGCAGCTCCACCAGCCCCTTTCGCAGCCCGTCGATCTTCGGGCTGGAGGTGGTGACGCTCATCCCGTCCGCCACCTCTCGAACGCAGGAGGCCGCGAGTCGCTTTTCTCCCACGTCCACCAGGCAGACCCGGCACACACCGGCGGGCGGGAGACGCTCGTCGTGGCAGAGCACCGGGATCTCGATTCCGGCGGTCTTCGCGGCCTCCCATATCGTCGAGCCGATCGGCGCGTCGATCTCCCGGCCATCGATCGTCAGCCGCACGGTTTCCGCCGGGGTGCTGACCTTCCTCATCCCTGTGACCTCCGGGGCGACACCGCCCATGTGATGAACGCTCCCAGCACTGCGGCGAGCAGACCCACGTTGCGCAGCACCCAGCGGGATAGTCCCATGCCCCACTCGGCGATCGCGGCCAGGCCGTCCACCCCGATGACCGGGAGGACGAATGCGGAGACCACCATCAGTCCGCCGAGCAATCGAAGCGCCCCGGGGGCGCGCGACGTGTCCGCGACCCTCCACATCAGGATTCCCATCACGAACCGGAACCCGACCGCGACCCAGAAACCGGCAGGGGAGAGGAAGAGCTCCGCGAACGACGGGAGGATTGCGGGCCGAATGGCGATCGCGGCGCCGAACAGGAGCACCAGAACGCCGAACCCCGATACGATCCAGGAAGCGATCATGCGGGCGCCCCGGGGATCTCGTCGGGCCAGTGCTTCGCTGCGGAGACAAGCGGATTCAAAACCACGTAGCCGAGGCCGCAGATCGAGGTCTCGACCAGCAGCGCCTCGAGCGCCTCGATCGTTTCCCAGTCGAGCGGGGTGCCGTTCTCCAGCGCCTGCTCCAGCAGTTGCACCGCCTTCTGCGACCCGTCGCGGCAGGGCACGCACTTCCCGCACGACTCGTTGCGGAAGAAACGCACCACGTTCGCCGCGAGCGGCAGCATCGGCGTGCCCTCGGCGACCACCACGAGCGCGCCCGAGCCGAGCATGCTGCCCGCATCGTCGAGCGCCCGGAAGTCCATCGGGGTACCGGCATGCGAGGCCGGCAGGAAGTGCGAGGAGGCGCCTCCCGGCGCGAACGCCTTCAGCTCCCTTCCCCCGCTGACGCCGCCCGCGAGCTCGATCAGCTCCGATACCGGCGTTCCCATCGGAATCTCGTAGACGCCCGGGTGCTCGACGTGGCCCGAGACCGCGATCGCCTTGAGACCGACGCAGCCGTTCACCCCCTGGTCCTTCCACCACTCCGCGCCGCGCGCGGTGATGCAGACCGTCCACGCGAAGGTCTCGACGTTGTTGATCAGCGTGGGCTTCCCGAACAGCCCGCTCTGGCCGGGAAAGGGAGGCTTGTTGCGGGGCTCGCCACGCCGGTCTTCGAGCGCCTCGAGCAGGGCGGTCTCCTCCCCGAGGATGTAGCCGCCGGGTGAGACGAAGATCTCGATGTCGAAGTCGAATCCCGAGCCCTGTATGTCTTCGCCCAGCCAGCCGGCGTCCCGGGCGTACGCCAGCTCGAGCTCCAGGGCCTCGCGTGCCGCTTCGTATTCGTGCCGCAGGTAGATCACACCGCGCTCGGCGCCCACCGTAAGTCCGCCGAGAAGCATGCCCTCGACCACCAGGTACGGCAGTTGCTCCATGACCACCCGGTCCTTGAACGTGCCGGGCTCACTCTCGTCGGCGTTGCAGACGACGTACTTCGGGCCTGCCGTCTCCCCGCGCACGATCTTCCACTTCAGTCCGGTCGGGAAGCCGGCGCCGCCCATCCCGCGCAGTCCGCTCTCCTCGAGCTCGCCGACTACCCGCTGCAGTGCGGCGTCTCGATCGTCGCTCTCCAGCACCCGGCGAAACGTGGAGTAGGAGGCCTCGCGATCGCCCGCGTACGGATCCGCCCGCCAGGGGCGGTCGGGGGCACGCCAGGAGGGCGGGCCTCCGTTCCGCAGCGAGCGGGCCAGTGCGACCGGATCGTGACCCTGCGCCGGCCTGCCGTTCATACGAATGGCCGGAGCGAGCTCGCAGCAGCCGAGGCAGGAGCTCTCGATCACGGACACGGAGTCGTCCTCGCCCCCGAGGGCCTCTCGGACCCGCTTCGCCAGACCCTCGGACCCCGCCAGGTGACAGCTCATGTCGCGGCAGACGTGAATCTCGTTGGCCGCGGGCGGGTCCTGCCGGAAGTGCGGGTAGAAGGAGATGATCTCCTGCAGACGGTACAGCGGTTCGCCCACGCGTCGGGCCAGTTGGCGCAGCGACTCGTCGTCGAGGTGACCTCGCTCGGCCTGCAGTGCCTCGAGCTCGTGGATCAGCGACATCTACGCGCACTCCCGTGAAGTTGACAGGCCCCAATGATAGAGAAGCGGGTGATGAGCGCCAAGCGGCGCCGGGACAGGTGCCCCCGACGACTCCCCGGTGCGATCTTGCCGGGTCGACGAAACCGTTTCGCCGCACCCCGTGTCCGACAGGGTGAGAGGCGAGACGGGACCCGAACCTGGAAGCCATTGGACGAACGAACGCTGGTGCAGCGCGTGAAGGACGGCGACCCCTCGGCCGAGCGGGAGCTCTACGACGCGCACGTGGACCGGGTCTTCCGACTCGCGTACCGGATGACCGGCGACGATACGCTCGCCCGAGACCTGACGCAGGACGCGTTCGTGCGGGCCTTCGACCGGATCGACAGCTATCGGGGAGACGCAGCCCTCTCCACCTGGCTGCACACGGTGACCACCTCGGTGGTGCTGAACGGGCTGCGGAAGGTCAAGCGGCTTCGGAAGCGCGAGGCGGACCTGGACGACGCGAGAGGAGCGGCAATCGTGGAGAGGCGATCGGAACCGGATCTGAGGGACCGACTGCACGCCGCGATCTCGGGTCTCCCGGACGGATACAGAAAGGTATTCCTGATGCACGACGTGGAAGGATACACACACAAGGAGATCGCGCAGGCGCTGGGCGTGGCCGAGGGCACTTCGAAGGCCCAGCTGTCGCGGGCGCGGTCGAAGCTGCGGGTGGAGCTGGCGGACTATGCCGAGGAGTGGGTGGCATGAATGACGAACGCGATGGGACCCGGGACGAGCCCGAGGTGGAGGAGGCGTTCGTGAAGGCGCTCGAAGCGGCCGCACGCAAGCTGTACAACCCTCCGCCCGAGACGCCGAGGGAGGAGATGTGGCAGGAGATCCGGTCGATGCGGGACGACCGGGGCGACGATGTTGCGGCGATTGACTCCGCGCCTTCTCGGCGGGCCATGCCGCGGCCGAAGCCCTGGTGGATCGGCGTCGCCGCGGCGCTGGTGATCGCGTTCGGGCTCGGGCGGATCTCCGACGCGCCGTTCGCCCCGCGGGCCGGGGACGAGCCGACCGTGGCGGAAGCGGGCGTCGAGGGAGCCGGTTCGCCGCGTGGGGCGGATGCCCCGCTCAGCGAAGCCGAGATGCTCCCGTATCGCTACGCGACGACAGAGCTGATCGACCGGAGCGAGACGCTGCTGACCATGGTCCGGGAGGGTGGAGAGGCCGAGGAATCGGTGGACGAGGTACGGGAATGGGCCCGGCCTCTCCTGACCCGGACCCGGCTGCTGCTCGGATCTCCCGCCGCGGACGACCCGGAGCTCCGGGCGCTGCTGGATGACCTGGAGATCGTGCTGGTGCAGATCAGCCAGCTGGCGGGTGCGGACTCGGAGGAACGTGAGTGGATCGACGAAGGACTGGATGAGAGCCGGCTGCTGTTCCGGCTGCGCGCGGCGTCTGCCGCGAGCGGTCCGAACACGGTGCGGATGTAGACGATGAGGGGATGGAGGAGGAAGATATGAAGACCGCGACCGAAATCCGGGACGGCGTGCTGCAGGTGGTTCTGGCGATACTGGGCATGGTGGCCGTCGCGTTGATCGCCACGGGCCTGCTGCTCGGCGTGACCACGAAGGCGGATGCGCAGACGTTGGCACTCGCCGCGCCGGCGCCGCCGGCTCCGAATGCAGTCCCGGTACCGCAGCAGGCAGACACGATCTACAAGTCGGCACGACGCGCCCTGAACCAGGGCCAGTACGAACAGGCGGCGAAGCTGTTCTACGAGGCCAGAACCGCCGAGCCGCAGTACGCGGCCGATGCGCTCTATTACCAGGCGCTCGCCTACTCGAAGATGGGGGGGCGGTCCAACTACAGGGAGGCGCTCAAGTCGCTGCAGTTTCAGCTCCAGCAGTATCCGGATGCCGCGACACACCAGGAAGCAGAGTCGCTGGCGATCCGGGTGCAGGCCGAACTCGCGCGCCTGGGTGACCCGCGAGCCGCCGAGGCCATGCAGCGGGAAGCAGCACGAATGCAGGCGGAGATGGAGCGCGACCTGCAGCGGGAGATGGAGCGGGCGCAGCGCGATGCTCGGCGGGATGTTGAGCGTGAGCAGGCCGAAATCAGCCGGCAACAGGCGGAGATCGAACGGTCTCAGGCCCGGATGCACCGGGAGCAGGAAGCCCAGATGCAACGGGAGCAACGAGCCGAGCTGGAACGCCAGCACGCGAGGCAGGAAGCCGCGCACCGCGAAGCGGAGATGAAGATGTACGCGCTGCAGGCGCTGATGGAATCGGACCCGGAGACGGCGATTCCGATCCTGGAGAACATCCTGACGACGCGCACGGACGAGACGGCCATGCTTCGCCAGCAGGCCGTGTTCCTGGCGGCGCGCCTGGACGACGACGCGCGGGCCAACGACCTGATGCTCGACGTGCTGGCGAACGACCCGGATCCCGAGGTCCGGATGCACGCGGCACACTGGCTGGCCCGCAGCGCCGATCCGCGGGCGGCGAACGCGCTCCGTTCCGCCGCGCAAAGCGGCGACCCCGAGTTGCAGGAGGCCGCCGTCTACGCGATCGCGCAGAAGCCCGGGCCGGAGTCTGCCGCGGCGCTACGGGACATCGCCAGCCGTCCACAGACCGACCCGCAGATCCGGGCGATGGCGATTCACGGGCTGGCGCAGCACCCGTCTCCGGAGAGCACGCGGTTCCTGATGGAGATGTTCGAGTCGCTCCCGCCCGAACAGATCGAGGCCCGCGAGGCGGCGCTCTATGGACTGGCCCAGTCTCCGGACGGCGTGAGCGGTGACTTTCTGTTCGGAATCGTCTCGGATCCCGACGAGGACCCGGAGATCCGGGAGATGGCCCTCTATGCGGCTGCCCAATCGGGCGGCATCACCGCCGGGCAGTTCGGGCAGCTCTACCGTGATGCCGACTCGCGGGAAGAGAAGGAGCAGCTGATGTTCGCGCTCACCCAGAGCGAGGACCCCGAAGCGTTCGACATGCTGCTCGAGATCGCGCGCACCGAGACCGATCCGGAGCTCAAGCAGAACGCGGTGTTCTGGATCGGTCAGTCCGACGACCCGAGGGCCAAGGCGCTGCTGCTGGAGATCCTGGAGCAGTAAAGGCCCCGCCCTCTCGCAGCCGAGCGGCCGCCGGGGCTATCGTCCTCTTCGGAGACGAACCGGTGGCCGCACGGCCCCACCACTGGAGAGGGATATTGACCTATCGAGACCTGGACGCCCGGCTTCTGCGCGAGCTCCA
>CBDTXM010000121.1:0-7681 GCA_965364445.1 uncultured bacterium
AGAGCGAGGCTTCAGAGCGCTGAATTGCGGCCGATGCCGTACCGGACGCTCGTGGTGCGGCTCGAACAGTCCATGACCGAAGACACGTTCCGGGTCCGTGTGGCGGGAATCCCGAATCTCAGGGGACTGACGGGTGGGGGCGACACCACGTTCGTCTACGTCGCACCGCTGGCACCCGTGGCGCCCGGCGGGGACCCTGATGATGCCGGTGGTATCAATCTGGGGGCAGACGAATCACCGAGCGCGGAGGAAGGTGGTGCGCCCGCGGAGGATCCGGGCGATGCCCCGGGTCCCACGGACCTGCCTCCTGTCCGTCCGGATTCTGCCGCGGTCCCGCCTCCGGACAGCACGGCGCGGCAGGCGGAACCGGGCTCGCCTGCGCGCGGAGCCGATTGACCGGGATGCGGGACGCGAGGCGCGCACTGCCGTCCGTCGATCAGTTGCTCTCGCATCCGGTGGGAGTTGCCTGCACCTCACGCTGGGGTCGCGAGGCCGTTGCGGACGCACTGCGGGCGGCGCTGGAGGAGGCGCGGCAGCGACTGGCAGAGTCAACGGCTGTGGCGACGGGCGTGCCGGTTCCGGAATCACTGCTTCAGACGGCAGCGGAGCTTCTCGAGCGGCGCGCGCTGCCGGGACTGAGACCGGTCCTCAACGGGACGGGCGTGGTTCTGCACACGAACCTGGGCCGGGCGCCACTGCCCCAGGCGGTGCTCGAAAACCTTTCGGCGGTCGGGCGGGGGTACACGAATCTCGAGTACGACCTGCATTCCGGAGAGCGCAGTGGTCGAGACCAGCACTGCGTAGAGCGAATCTGCCGTCTCACAGGTTCCGATGACGCCCTGATCGTCAACAATACGGCCGCGGCGATCGCGCTCGTGGTGAACGGGCTGGCGAGGCGACGGCACGTCGTGGTGTCGCGAGGCGAACTGGTCGAGATCGGAGGGTCGTTCCGCCTTCCCGGCATCGTTTCCGCCTCGGGCGGAGTGCTGGTCGAGGTGGGCACCACGAATCGGACCCGACCCTCCGACTACCGGGATGCGATCGGGCCGGAGACGGCCTTCCTGATGAAGGTTCACCGGTCGAACTTCCGGATCGAAGGATTCACCGAGGAAGCGAAGCTCGAAGAGATCGTCGAGATCGGACGTGAGGCCGGTGTGCCCGTCGTTCACGACCTCGGCTCGGGGTTCCTGCTGTCAGGACGCATTCCCGGCCTGCCGCCGGAGCCAGCGCCGCACGACTCGGTCTCGGCGGGCGCCGACCTCACCTTGTGGAGCGGAGACAAGCTGCTGGGAGGGCCTCAGGCCGGAGTCATCCACGGACGCCGGGATCTGCTGGAGCGACTCCGTCGCAACCCGCTGAGGAGGGCATTCCGGGTGGGCAAGCTGACACTCTCGGCGCTCGAGGCGACGCTCGTGCTGTACGAGGACCCGGATCTGGCGCTCCGAACGGTGCCGGCACTGGCACGCCTGGCCGAGTCCGCTTCCGAGGTGGCCCGGAGAGCAGAGCGCACGAGGGAGCGTGTGGGTGAGGCGCTGCGACCCCGGGTGAATGTCGTCTCGATGCAGTCACTGGTCGGAGGTGGGACGTTTCCGGGCGCTGTTCTCGAATCCGCCGGTTGGGCGCTCGACGCGCCCGCCGACCGAATGGATGCTGCATGCCGGGCAGCCGGGACTCCGCTGATCGGACGGATCGAGAGAGACCGATTTCTGGTCGATTTTCGAACCCTCGCTCCGGGCGACGAAGAAGAGACGGCCGCCGCGGTCGTGTCCCGAGCGCTCGAGGAACTCCAGGATGCGGAGGCGAGGCCGTGAGGCCCTTCGACGCGGTCTTCCTGGACCGGGACGGCACGCTGATCGAAGATCCCGGCTACCTGTCGGATCCGGCGGCCGTGTCGCTGCGGCGGGGTGCGACCGAGGCCGTCGGCCGGCTGAACGCGGCCGGCATACCGGTGATCGTCGTGACGAATCAATCGGGCATTGGTCGAGGCTACTACACGGAATCCGATTTCCGGGCGGTTCAGGCCGAGGTGGAGCGCCAGCTGGCTGCCGGAGGTGCGCGCCTGGATGCGGTCTACTTCTGCCCGCACGACCCGGATTCGGAGGCCTGCAGCTGCAGGAAGCCCGGGACCGAGCTCTTCGAGCGTGCGGCGGGGGATCTCGGTATCCGTCTGGACCGCTGCCTCTACATCGGAGACCGCGTCCGTGACCTGATACCTGGCCTCGCGCTCGGGGGTGACGCGATTCTGGTGGCAGGGTCCGACGGACGGTATGATGGGCCGGTGTCCGCAGAGATTCCGCAGCTCGAGAATGTGCTCGAAGCGATCCGCCAGGCCGTACCACGGAGCGAGCCGTGAAACGACCGTTTCAGATTGTCGTATTCGTCTCTGGTTCGGGCACCAATCTCCAGGCGCTCCTGGACAGGTTCGCGGCGTCTTCCGATGCTGGCCCCCGGGTGTCGAGGGTGGTGGCGAGTCGGCCAGGTATCGGCGCGATCGCGCGTGCAGAGCAGGCGGGTGTCCCGTGGGCAGTCCTTCCGGCGGGCGTCGATGCAGACAGCCTGGCAGAGGCCATGTTGAGCGAGCTGCAGCTCGGCGGAGCCGACCTGCTGGTGCTCGCCGGATTCCTGAAGCTCATTCCGGAATCCGTCGTGCGCAGCTATCGCGGCCGGATTCTCAACATCCATCCTGCGCTCCTTCCGGCGTTCGGCGGTTCCGGCATGTACGGACGGCGGGTGCATGAAGCCGTGCTTCAATCGGGAGCCAGGGTGAGCGGGGCCACCGTGCACATCGTGGACGAGCAGTACGACCACGGGCCGATCGTAGCGCAGTGGCCCGTGCCGGTTCTCGAGGACGATGATCCGGAGACCCTTGCGGGCAGAGTGCTGGAAGTCGAGCATCGGCTCCTCCCGGAGGTCGTCGATGCGTTCGCGGCCGGAGACCTGACCACGGACCCCGCCGGGAGACCGAAATGGAATCGACCCCTGTTCCGGGACGACAGATTCGTGCTCGTCCCATCGAAGAGTTGAGGTAGATCGAATGCCCTACGCGCTTCTCAGCGTATCCGACAAGACGGGACTGGTGGAGTTCGGGACAGCACTCGCCGATCGTGGCTGGACGCTGCTCTCGACCGGAGGCACGGCGCGCGTGCTGAGGGAAGCAGACGTTCCCGTCACTCCGATCGCCGACTTCACGAAATTCCCGGAGATCCTCTCGGGCAGGGTGAAGACGCTCCACCCGGCCGTCCATGCGGGGTTGCTGGCCCGGCTTTCGGTCGAACAGGACGTCCGGGACCTCGAAAGGCACGGGCTCTCGGCGATCGGCCTGGTGGCCGTGAACCTCTATCCCTTCCGGGAAACGGTGGCGCGTCCCGATGCGACGCTGGCCGACGCGCTCGAGCAGATCGACATCGGGGGGCCGACGATGCTGCGAGCCGCGGCCAAGAATCATCCGTTCGTCTATCCGATCTGCGATCCCGAAGACTATGTGCGGGTTCTCGGGGCGATCGATTCGGGAGAGGACGATTCCGATCTCAGACGGCGACTCGCCGCCAAGGTCTTCACGCACACGGCGACGTATGACGCAGCCGTCGCGGGCTACCTGCGGGGCAGCGATGCCGAAGCCGAGAGCGAGTCGCTGCCGGAGGAGTTTCTGCTCTCGCTGGTTCGCGCGCAGGAGCTGAGGTATGGAGAGAATCCCGACCAGGCGGCGGCGTTCTACCGGATCGCCTCCCGACAGCCGGAGGGCATCCCGGCCCTCCGCCAGATTCACGGCAAGGACCTCTCCTACAACAACATCCTGGACGTGGATGGAGCGATCCTGGCGATCGCGCCATTTCTGGGGGAAGAGTCCGCGGCTTGCGTGATCCTGAAACACACGACTCCCTGCGGCCTGGCCGTGGGGCGATCGGTTGCCGAGGCGTATCGGAAGGCGCTGGCCTGCGACCCGGTCTCGGCCTTCGGGTCGACCGTGATCTTCTCTCAGCCGGTCACGGAAGCCGTGGCCGAGGAGCTGGCGAAACTGTTCGTGGAGTGCCTCGTGGCGCCCGGCTACGCGGCGGCTGCACTGCGGATTCTGCAGGAAAAGCCCTCGATCCGGATTCTCGAACCGGCCACGGAGGGCCGTTTCGGTTCGGGTGTCGGCCAGATCGCGGCCGGGCTGGACGCACGCGGCGTGAGGGGGGGCGTGCTCGTGCAGACCACCCCGCGGCCTGCCCGACCTTCCCGGCTGCGTGAATCCGAGGATGTCCGAGTCGTGACGCGCCGCGAACCGACGGAGGAGGAGTGGGCCGACCTGACCTTCGCCTGGGCAGCCGTTCAGTCGGTGAAGTCGAACGCGATCCTTCTGGCGAAGGATGGCGCGTCGATCGGGATCGGCGCAGGGCAGATGAGTCGGGTGGATGCCGTGCAGCTGGCCGAAAAGAAGGCCCGTGACGCAGGCCATACGCTCAGCGCGGTAACGCTGGCCTCCGATGCGTTCTTCCCGTTCCGTGACGGTGTCGATGCCGCCGCCCGTGCCGGCGTGACGACGATTATCCAGCCCGGCGGCTCGAAACGCGACGACGAAGCGATCGCCGCCGCAGACGAGCACGGCATGGCGATGGTGTTCACGGGGCGACGGACGTTTCGGCACTGAGCCGTTCGAGGACCTGTTGACTGATTCCGGGAGGAGGTCTTCGCCACGTCTCAGTGGCGTGGAGTCTCCGTATCGATAACGGTTCTTGACCCGCCTTCGAGCCACACGTAGAGTTGCGCGTGCCAGTGCCCGGGACGTCCGGGCCCCGTCGGTGTGCACCCGATCAGGAAATACGGATTCGCTGATGCAAGACTTCCGGCGTCCGCTGCGGAGCGCCCTGCCGCTCCTCGCGATCGCGACAGTTGCCGTTCTCGCCTCCGGCTGTGGTGGACCGTTTCCGCAGTCCGCGCTGCGTCCGAGCTCGGACTTCGCGACGAGCCTCGACGACCTGTTCCGTGGCATTTTCTTCTGGGCAGTGATCGTGTTCGTCCTCGTCGAGGGAGCGCTCCTGGTGGCGGTCTTCCGCTTCCGTGACGACGAAGGACGCCGGGAAGCGAAGCACGTGCACGGGAACACGATTCTCGAGATATCGTGGACGATCGCCCCCGCGATCATCCTGGTGCTGATCGCCGTGCCGACGATCCGCACGATCTGGGAAGTGGACCGCCCGACCACGGATCCCGACGCGCTGCTGGTCGAGGCTGTCGGCAGACAGTGGTGGTGGGAATTCAGGTATCCGGAGCTGGGGATCGTGACGGCCAACGAGCTGCATGTTCCTGTGGGCCGGACCATCGATATTCGTCTGACTTCGGCGGACGTCATCCACTCGTTCTGGTTCCCGCGAGCGGGCGGAAAGCGCGACGTGATTCCCGGTCACGAGAATCACCTCTGGTTCAAGATGGACTCGGTAGGCGTGTTTCCCGGGCAATGCGCCGAGTTCTGCGGCCTGTCACACGCGCTGATGAAGATGGAGCTCGTCTCCGAGCCCGCAGAGGATTTCGAGGCATGGGTGGCTCTGCAGCAGAGTCCGGCTCTCGGTACGGGTGAGACGGCGGCTCCGACGACGTCGCCGGACGAAGCAGGGGAGGGAGGGCGCGAGGCTCAGGAGCGGCCCACCGACACGGGCTCGGACCCCGCGCCGTCCGCACGGGAGCAGGAGGACCCCCTCGGACCGGAACTCCGGGCGATCCTCGACGCGGGCAACCAGGCATTCCTGCAGTCGGGCTGCATCGCGTGCCACAAGATCGCCGGAACGGCGGCGGCAGGTGTCCTGGGGCCGGATCTGACCCACATTGGCAGCCGTCGCACGATCGCGGCGGGCATCCTCGAGAACACGCCCGAGAACATGGCGCGCTGGCTGCGGAATCCCGCGGAGGTCAAGCCCGGGGTGCTGATGCCGAACATGAACCTGGACGAGGACACGATTCGGACTCTCGTGGCCTACCTCGAGAGCCTGAAGTAGGAGCTTAGAACCGAATGGCAGTCAAGGAAGCGGCCGCACCGCATGCCGCCGGTCTCGACGACGGCACCCACGAGGGAACCTACTCGGGCGGGGTGTGGAGCTGGATCACCACCGTGGATCACAAGCGAATCGGCATCATGTATGCCGTGTTCGCCTTCTTCTTCTTCCTGGTGGGCGGTCTGGAGGCGTTGCTGATCCGTCTGCAGCTCGGCTCGCCGGAGAACACGCTGATCGACCCGGATCTGTATAATCAGCTGTTCACGATGCACGGAACGACGATGGTGTTCCTGGCCATCATGCCGCTGTCCGCGGCCTTCTTCAACTTCATCGTCCCGCTCCAGCTCGGAGCGCGCGACGTGGCGTTTCCCCGGCTCAACGCGTTCAGCCTGTGGGTGTTCGTGTTCGGGGCGTTCTTTCTCAACGCGAGCTTCCTGTTCGGCGGAGCGCCCGACGCGGGCTGGTTCGGCTACGCGAACCTGACCTCGACGCAGTACTCGCCGGGTGTGAGAATCGACTTCTGGGTACTGGGTCTTCAGGTGCTCGGCGTGAGCTCGATCGCCGCCGCGTTGAACTTCATCGTGACGATCATCAATCTCCGGGCCCCCGGCATGTCGCTGATGCGCATGCCGCTGTTCACCTGGATGACCTTCGTCACCTCCTTCCTGCTGATTCTCGCGTTCCCGGCGATCACGGTAGGCCTGGTCCTCCTGATGTTCGATCGGACATTCGGCACATCGTTCTTCAATCCGGCGGCGGGCGGTGACGTGCTCCTGTGGCAGCACCTGTTCTGGATCTTCGGTCATCCCGAGGTCTACATTCTGCTGCTGCCTTCACTGGGAATCGTCTCGGAAGTCATTCCGACATTCAGCCGCAAGCCCCTGTTCGGGTATCCGTTCGTGGTTTACTCGGGCATCCTGATCGCCTTTCTCGGGTTCGGGGTCTGGGCGCACCACATGTTTTCCGTCGGGCTGGGTCCGATCGCGAACACGGTGTTCTCGGCGACCACGATGCTCATCGCGATTCCGACCGGAGTGAAGATCTTCAACTGGATCGCGACGATGTGGGGTGGGTCGCTACGTCTCAAGACGCCGCTCTATTTCGCGATCGGGTTCATCGCGATGTTCATCATCGGCGGGCTGTCGGGCGTCATGCACAGTTCCGCGGCGGCGGACCTGCAGCAGACCGATTCCTACTTCGTCGTGGCTCACATCCATTACGTGCTGTTCGGCGGTGTGATCTTCGCGCTATTCAGCGGCATCTACTACTGGTTCCCGAAAATCACTGGCCGCCTCCTGAGCGAGGGGATCGGCAAGGTCCACTTCTGGGTCATGCTGCTGGCGTTCAATCTGACGTTCTTCCCGCAGCACTATCTCGGTCTGCACGGGATGCCGCGCCGGACCTTCACGTACCAGGAAGGACTCGGCTTCGAGGCGATGAACCTGATGTCCACCGCGGGATCGCTGATCCTCGGGTTCTCGATGCTCATCTTCCTGTGGAACGTGATTCGGAGCCTGCGGAAGGGCGAGGTGGCCGGACGGGACCCTTGGGGGGGTGCAACCCTGGAGTGGGCGATCGACTCGCCGCCCCCGCACTACAATTTCCGCGTCGAGCCGACCGTGCACAGCCGGGATCCGCTGTGGGCCGAAGGCGGCCTGGACGTGGATGTGAACGACGCGTCGGCCCCGGAGCCGCACATGCCGAGTCCGTCG
>CBDTXM010000122.1:0-7661 GCA_965364445.1 uncultured bacterium
GTGTGTACCACCTCCGGGACCTCCCGTTCCGGAGCTTCCGCCAGCCACGACGGGTCCGTGACCAGTCGCGCCGCCTGGCCCACCGACGTCGCGCGCCGTCCACGGTAATCGCGGAACGCGCGGGTCTCCGTGCCATGCTCGATATAGAGGATCGTCTCCGATTCCCGATCGAAGCGCTCGATCAGGCTCACGACATCCCGGCCCGCGGCCCGGTCCTTCACATCCACCGTGATCTGGACCCCGGGAAATGCCCGGAAGACCTCCTCCAGGCTCGGAACCCTGACCGGCTCGGGCCAGCGCGGAATTCCAGGATCGGTAGCGTTGGACAGGTCAGCCCGGCGAATCTGAGCTGCCGTCAACTCCGCGACACGACCTCGACTGCGACTCGTCCGGGCCAGATCGGGATCGTGGATCACCACCAGCACGCCGTCCCCGCTCCGGCGTACGTCGAGCTCCAGGGCATTCGCTCCCAGCTCCATTGCGAGCGTCAGGGCGGCCATCGTGTTCTCGGGCGCCTCGGACGCCGCGCCGCGATGTCCGATCACGTGAGGGCTCATCCCCCCGTACCCAGTCTGTCGAAGCGAATCCGGAGGCCGGCATGCAGCGAGAGCTGTGACAGCTCCGACACCAGGCTTCCCTGCGCCTCCCCGAACAGACTCACGAACCCGCGATCGACCAGCGGATACTCGAGACCGGCGATGCCCTCCAGGCCGACCCGGAATCCGTTTCGCTCATCCCGTTCGCCCGCAACGTCGGTGAATCGGGCAGAGATGAAGTGCCCGCCCGGACCCAGGGCACCATACCCCTCCAGCCGGCCCAGAGAGAACCCTTTCTTGAGCATGATGCTGAGGATCGAATCATCGAGGTCCACCAGTCTGCCGTTCGGCAAGCGGTCTTCGGAGGTCCAGAATCGAAATCCGAACCTGATGGAGGTGCCTCGGATCAGAAGGTTCGCCACGTCCACGCCGAGACCGTAGGAGATCCCGGTCTGCCCCTCCTCGGGGATGACTGCGCCGAATCCGACATCGAAGGAGGCGAATCCGGTGCGATCGCCATCCGATTCCTGATCGTTTTCCCGTGCAGTGGGATTCGAAGCCTGGGCGAGCAGGGCACCCGGCGTAACCAGCAGGACGAGTACGAGGCGAAGCAGGCTCGGACCTCGCACGGCGACACGAGGCATGATCGCGTGAGAGCGGCTCCGGATCCTCTCAGGAGTGGGCGGCAGGATCATCGGCCGGGGAGTCCGTCCCGGGGGTCCAGCCGACGACCGGAGGCCGTATCGGCCTGGGCAGGGCCGCGATGCCGACACCCGAGATCAACAGGCCAACCAGGCCTGCCAGCGCCGCCGCTCCTCCGCGCCCGAGAGCGGCGAAGCTGAAGCCGGAAAACGCGAGCCCGAGACCGCAGAAGATGAGCGTGAGCGAAAGAACTCGGCGAGCAGTCACGTCGACTCTCCTTTCACTTCGCTGTGATCTCCGAGAGATACGGTGCCCCGAACGCCTCGGGCGACGACGTGATCGCCAATCAGGGACTGCCGGAGCTCACAGTCGAGGATTTCGCTGCCGGAGCCTACGATCGACTCTCGTATATGGGATCGGCGAATGGTGCTGCCGTCCGCGATGCTCACATTCGGTCCGATCGTCGCTTCCTCCAGCGTCACGCCCTCGCCGATGCGCACCGGCTCCACGAAGTGCACCCCGGGACCGGTTTCGGGGAGCGGTACCGTCTCCTCACTCAGGACCCGTTGATTCGTGTCGATGAGAGTCTCCGGCTTTCCGCAATCCCACCACTCCGTGACCTCCGCGGTCAGCAACTTGCCGCCGTTGTCGATCATGTACTGAAAGGCGTCCGTGAGGAAATATTCCCCCAGCTTCGGAGGCTGACGCATCACGTGGTGAATCCCTTCGAACAGGAGGTCCACGTTCCGGATGTAATAGAGCCCGATATTGGCCAGCCGGGAGACCGGTTCCGATGGCTTTTCGATGATTTCCTGCATGAAACCATCGTCGTCGTGCACGATCACGCCGAACCGCTGGTAATCCTCCACTTCCTTGGCCCACACGATTCCATCCACCTCCGGCCGTCGCCGGATCAGCTCCATGTCTGCTTGAAACAGTGTATCGACGAACACGATCAGCACCGGGCCATCGACGTGAGGTTCGGCGAGACGTATGGCGTCCGCCGTGCCGAGCTGTTGCGTCTGCATGACGGGAATGAAGCCCAGCTCGGGGTGCTCCGCCGCGAGGTGCTCCTCGATGCGGCCCGCCAGGTGTCCCATGATTCCGATGACCTCGTCGACTCCCACGCCCTCGAGACGATCCAGCACGCGATCGAGGACCGTCCGGTTGCCGACGCGGAGCAGCGGCTTGGGTGTCGTGTGTGTGTGCGGGCGAAGTCGAGTTCCCTTACCGGCCAGCGGAAGTATGGCTTGCATGCGGCGCTCACGAGCGTTCAGATGGAGGGGAAGATGAACCGCGGGAACGTATGGAGCGCGTCCGGAACCGGCAACTGAGCGGGGTGCCGTAGCGCTCCCGTCCCGCGGTGAACATCCACCACGCGAGACGGCACACCCGACCGACCTGGCGAACTTGGAATCAACGGCACGACCCGGCGAAACCGGAAGCGAATCGATAGACACCCGACGGCCCGAATCTCCCCTGGCCAGGCTGTACGCGGCGCCGTATGCCCGGGTCTGGGATCTCCTGCATGACGAGATCGACGGTCGGCGTCTCTGGTCCGTGGTTCACTCCGATGAGGATCTGGGCCTGCTGACAGCCGTCTGCCGTTCGTGGCTACCCTGGGAAGTCGGTCACATCACGGTGTGGGTACGGCTCGACGAGAACGCTCTGACGAGGGTACATATAAGAGCGTGGCGGCGTCCGGGAATCGGACTGCCGGGCGGCAGCAGGCGCCGCGTTCGCGCCATCGTCGCGGGTCTCGACCGGAAGCTGGGCCGAGAGACTCGCGTTACGGACTGATCCTCCGATCAACTCCCGTGCTTCAGGGCGTAGTCGTACTCCGAACGTTCGATCACGGCCGCCGCCGTGAGATCTCCCGTGACGTTCACGGTCGTCCGGCACATGTCCAGAATCCGGTCCACGCCGAGAACGAGCGCGATCCCGGCGGCAGGATCCACGCCCGTGCCTGCCAGTGCCTGTTCGAGGACGACCACGAGGATGATGATTCCCGCCGAGGGGACTCCGGCTGCCCCGATGGAGGCCAGCGTTGCCGTGAGGACGATACCGAACTGCGCAGTGAAGGAGATGTCCCCCACCAGAACCTGTGCAATGAACATGGTGGCGACCGCCTGATAGAGCGCCGTGCCGTCCATGTTGATCGTGGCACCGAGGGGCAGTACGAAACTCGCGACTTCTTTCTCGATCTCCAGCTTCTCCTCGGCGACCTCCATGCTGACGGGCAACGTGGCGTTCGAACTCGAAGTCGAGAATGCGATCAACTGGGCTTCCCTGATCTGCCGGAAGAACTCTCTCGGACTGCGGCGGGCCAGGAATCGGAGTGCCGTGGTGTACGTGAAGGCGACGTGCAGGATCAGCCCCAGGAGCACGACCAGACTGTACACGAGAAGGCTCTGCAGGACCCCGAGACCGAATCGGGCGATCACGGCGCCGATCAGTGCGAAGACCGCGTACGGAGCGAGACGCATGATCCAGTGGATCATGACCATGGCGGCTTCGTTCACGCCGTCGAAGAAGCCGATGACGTGATCTCTGCGCTCCGACGGTAACGCCGACAGAGCCGCACCGAAGAAGATCGCGAAGAAGATGATCGGCAGCATGTCCCCCGAAGCGAGTGCCTCGATCGGGTTCCGTGGAATCATGTTGAGCAGAATCTCGATCAGGTTCGGTGCGTCCCGGGCCAGCTCCACGCGACTCGCACCCTCGGCCATGTAGGTCGAGCGCAGGCCTTCCAGAGCATCGGGATCAAGGCGGCTCCCGGGACGAATCAGATTCGAGAGGACCAGCCCGATCGTAACGGCGACGGCGGTGGTACTCAGATAATAGAGCACCGTCTTGCCACCGATCCGGCCAAGCTTGCTGATGTCTCCGAGACTCGCCGTGCCCACGACGAGACTCGCGAAGACGAGCGGCACGACGACCATCGTGATCAAGCGGATCCAGGCGTTCCCGATGGGTTCGATCGCCACGAGCACGGTGCGCAGGATTTCGAGCTCGAACAGGTTGGCGACGAGTCCGGCCACCGCGCCCGCCACGAGAGCGATCGAAATTTTCGTGTACAGCTGCATGAGTCCGCCGACTGCTGGAGACCGGAAAACAGGGCCCGGAAACTTATCGGGACCCGAAGATCGGTGACAGACCCACCGATCACGGGTACCTTGTCCGCGATATGACCAACGTGCGATTCGCCCGCGGCGTGCTGTCCGGGCTGCTACTGACTGCACTTTCGGTGCTGCCCGCCTCTTCCTGCGGGTCGCCCGAGTCGACTCCTGTCGAAGAGGCGACCGATTCGGGAGGAGGAGATTCGGCTTCGGCCACGCCCGAGGCGCTCTACCACACCTCGCTGACCTTCGTCGGCTTCGGTGCCGAGCCCGCGCTTCTTCACCTTCGGCTTGAAAACCGGACGGAGCCGGGTCGGCTGCGCATGGACTATCGCGGGTGGATCCCGGGCTCGGGAAGCTGGACTCCGGTGCTCGCCGTAGAGGACTCGATCCCCGTTCCCCGCGCCGCCTGGCGGGTGATTCCGGCCGGACCGCTGCACGTTTCCGTCGAGGAAGGAGGGCAGCTTTCGTCACTCAGGCTGGCCCTCGAAGGCGGTGGAGTCCGTCTCGACGCCATGGATGAGGTCAGCACCTGGAGCGGATCGACGGGGCAACGTGAGTCTCTTCGGGTTGCCGATCTCCAGGCTTCCGAACGCGTCGAGAGCGGCTGGCTGCTTCGGAGGCGTCGAGCCCGTCTGCTCAGTGAAGCACCCGGCGAGCGCGTCCTCCAGGCGTTCGTGCTCTCGGACACGCTGGGCAACGGGCTTCTCATCCTGCGCGACCGGGCCTTTCCCGATGCTCCGGCGACGGTCTGGGCCTGGATCGACGGGGTCCGATTGGACTGGTCGGACGCGGTGCTGGTAGACCTTCCCGGAACCGCGGGCCCTCCGGGTTCCTGGTCGTTCGAAGTCCCCGATGCCGGCATGTTCGGCGAGATCACGGGCACGGCTCCCCTGCTCGACGAGCTTCCGCAGACGGATCCCGGATTCCGACTGTATCGGGCGACAGGCTCGATCGGCTTCGGAGAGCAACGCCGATCGATGTCCGGCATCGGCTTCGAGGAACGAGGACCGTGAGTCCGGCCACATCCGAGCTGCTGCGCGATGCGATCACCGTCCTGTTCGGAGCGCTGGCCGGCGGACTGACCAATCGGGTCGCGATCCTCATGCTCTTCCATCCGTACGAGTCCCCCGAGGTTCTCGGCCGACGCATCAACTGGCTCCAGGGAGCCGTTCCCAAGAACCGTGAGCGACTGGCCAGAACGATCGGAGACACGATCGGCACGAAGTTGCTCACGCCGGCCGACGTGGCGGCGGAACTGCAGGACGAGCGGCTGCGTGAGACCTTCGAGATGCAACTGCAGGTGCTGCTCGGAGAGCTGCTCGAGGGCGAGAAACCTTCACTTTCCGAGCTGATTCCCGAGAGCGCCCTGGTCGAGGTGCGACGCATTCTCGAGATGCTGCTCGACAGTGTCCGGGATCGGGTCGTCGCCAGCGTCGGTTCGGAAGAGTTTTCCGACGATGCCACCCGGGTTCTCGCCATCGTGGCGGATGCGCTGGAAGATGAATCGCTGGCAGATTCGCTGGGCCCGGATCGGATCGCCGATCTGAGGAGCCGCTCCGACGAATGGCTGGCGAAGGTGGTCGAATCGGACTCGTTCTCCAGCGCGGTCCGGGGTCACCTGGAGCGCGTGGCTGCACGAATCCTGGTTCCCGGGCGCTCATTCGAAGAGCTTCTGCCCGCCGGACTGGTGTCCGCTACGGAGCATGCGATCGCCGACTACCTCCCGATCGCCATGGAGCGGCTGGGCCGGCTGCTGGAAGATCCGCAGGCCAGGGGACGGATCGAACGATGGGTTCACGACCTGCTCGAACGCTTCATGCAGGACCTGCGATTTCATCAGCGAGTCGTGGCAAAGCTGATCATCACCGAAGACACCGTGGACCGGGTGATCGACACCCTGGAAGCCGAAGGAGCGGACCGGGTCGGCAACCTGCTGCAGGAGGGCGAGGTCCAGGAAGCGATGGCGCGCAGCGTCAACGAGGCGATCGTGGAGTTCCTGCGCCGTCCGGTCATCGAAGTGCTCGGCAAGGTGGACGACCAGCGTGTCCAGGATGTTCTGACCTCGCTCACCGTCTGGGTCGTGGACGCGGCCCGGGACCCGGAAGTCAGGGGCTTTCTGCTCGATCGAAGTGAGAACGCGGTGCTCAAGGCTGGAGATCGCAGCTGGGCGGATGTGGCGCGGTTCGTTCCGGTTCACCGGATCGGCGGCTGGCTGGACGGAATGCTCGGTTCCGAGGCCGGCCGAACACTCTACGAACGCTTGCGATCCGGAACGGTCGACCGGATCCTCGCGATGCCCCTCGGATCTCTGGGACGCTTCGCTCGCGAAGGAGCGGCTGAGCGACTCGCCGGAGCCCTCGTCGAGCCGGTGTGGGATTGGATCTCGGCGAAGATCCCCGAGGTGGCGGCGAATGTCCGGGTCGCCGAGCGCGTCGAAGAGAAGATCGTCGCATTTCCACTGCAGGAACTCGAGCGGTTGATCCGGTCGGTAACGCAGAAGGAGCTCAACCTCATCGTCCGGTTGGGCTACCTGCTCGGTGCGGGAATCGGACTGCTGCTCGTGCTCGTCCGCCACCTTCTGGGCTGAGATCGCAGCGCGACTTCAGCCCGGGCGGTGCGTGTCACGGCCGTCGTCGGGAATCTCTCGGGAACGTCGGTACATCTCGGCGGCCCGATCCGGCTGGCGCATCCGGTCGAACAGCATGCCGAGCGTCCGGTACGCCCGCACGTTGCCCGGTTCCAGTTCGATCGTCCGTTCGAGGGCCGCAACGGCCTCGTCCGTCTTCCCGATCCGGTTGGCGCAATCGCCGAGGTAGAAGAGCGCCGCGGCACTGGACGGATCCAGCTCGGACGCCGTGCGAAATGGTTCGATCGCCGCTGCGTAGAGGCCCTTCCGGTACAGGACGAGGCCGAGGTTCTGGTGAACGTCGGGACTCTCGGGAGCGAGCTTCAGCGCGTGTCGCAGCTGCGTCTCGGCCTCGGTATAGCGCCCGAGCGCGCCGAGCACGGCGCCGATGTTGCTCAGCAGCTTTGGATTCTCGGGCTCCAGCGAGAGCGCAGCCCGGTACTTCTCCAGCGCCTCCTCGCTCCGCCCCAGGCGGTCGAGAGCAAGCCCGAGGTTGTTGAGCGCACGGAGGTGCCCGGGGTCCCCTTCGAGGACGGCGAGGTATCGCTCGGCTGCCTCTTCCAGGTGACCTGCCTCGGCGAGTCTCTTTCCCTCCTGGAACAGCGCCTCGGAGTCCCCGGTGACCGGCACCTCGGGTGGAACGGTCTCGCCACCGGGATCGACCGTCGGTCCGGTACCGGCGACCGGTACCGTCTCTGACGGTTCAGGCTCCAGGGGCGCGGGTTCGGCCTCGGG
>CBDTXM010000123.1:0-7661 GCA_965364445.1 uncultured bacterium
GGAGAACGGAGAGAGGTAGGGGAAGGGCCGCGGACACCGTATCTTTCCGCAGAGGAGAGGAGGTGCCCTCGTGCAGCGGCAGGCCGCTCCGGAAACCGCCCGCGACATTGTATTCCGGGCGCGCGACGTGTCGAAGGTGTACCAGATGGGCGAGGTGGAAGTTCACGCGCTCCGCTCGGTCAGCCTCGACCTGTACGCCGGTGAGTTGCTGGTCATCCTCGGCGCCTCCGGGAGCGGCAAGAGTACCTTCCTGAACATCCTCGGCGGGCTGGACATTCCGACGACGGGATCCGTCCTCTACCGGGACCGCGATCTCAGCGCGGCCGACGATGACGATCTCACCCTGTACCGTCGCGAAAACGTCGGGTTCGTGTTTCAGTTCTACAACCTGATCCCCAGCCTCACAGCGTCGGAGAACGTTGCGCTGGTCACCGACATATCATCCGACCCGATGGCGGCGGACGAGGCTCTCGAACTGGTCGGCCTCCTTGATCGCATCGACCACTTTCCCGCTCAGCTGTCGGGTGGCGAGCAGCAGCGCGTGGCGATCGCCCGTGCGGTCGCCAAGCGACCCGACGTTCTGCTATGTGACGAGCCGACGGGGGCCCTGGACCTGGAGACCGGCCGGCTCGTGCTGCGGGTGATCGACAAGGTGAACCGGGAGATCGGGACTACGACTGCGCTGATCACGCACAACGCGGCCATCGCGGCGCTGGGAGACCGGGTGATCCGCCTGAGCAGCGGAGAAATCTCCTCAGAACTCGCCAACGAAGAGCGAGCTCCGATCGAGGAGATTCACTGGTGAGCGCCGCCGGACGGGTGCAGAGGAAGGGCTCCCGGTGAGCACGATCACACGGAAGCTGGTTCGGGAGATCCGGGAATACCGCGGCCAGCTGTTCTCCATCGCCGCCGTGGTCGCCGTGGGAATCATGACGGTGCTGACGATGAGGGGCACCTACGAGTCGCTCGTACTGTCGATGGACGAGTACTACCGCGACGCGCGCTTCCCCCAGGTCTGGGCGAGTCTGGAGCGGGCCCCCGAGTCGCTGCGCCGACGGATCGAGCGGCTCTCCGGGGTGGCGGTGGTCGAGACTCGGGTGTCGTTCGCGGCCTCGCTCGACGTGGAGGGCGTTGAGCAGCCTGCCCTGGGCCAGTTCGTCTCCATTCCCGAACGCAATCGACCGCGGCTGGCGGACCTCCACCTCGAGACCGGTCGCTACGTGGCCCCCGGCCGACGGGACGAGGTGATCATCAGCCAGAACTTCGCGATCGCGAACGCGTTCGTTCCCGGGGACACGCTCCGGGCGGTGATCAACGGCCGCGAACGCGACCTGGAGATCGTCGGGACGGCCATCTCGCCGGAGTACTCCTACGCCGTTCCGCCCGGCGCGCTGTACCCCGATGACGAGCGATTCGGAATCGTATGGATGAGCCGGGAGGCGCTCGGACCGGCGTACGACATGGACGGCGCGTTCAACGAGGTGGTGCTGACGCTCGCACCGGGTGCGCTCGAGGACCACGTGATCAAGCAACTGGATCGACTGCTCGATCGGTATGGCGGCCTCGGCGCCTACGGGCGCGAGGACCAGGTCTCGCACCAGATCCTGCAGGGCGAGCTCGACCAGAACCGGACCATGGGAACGGCGATACCTGCGGTCTTCCTGCTGGTGGCGGCGTTTCTGTTGCACCTGGTGCTCGGCCGTCTGATCGCCACGCAGCGGACCGAGATCGCGGTGCTCAAGGCCTTCGGCTACACCGATGTCGAGGTGGGGCGCCACTATCTCGGGTTCGCGCTGGCCGCCGTGGCCGCGGGCTCGCTGGTGGGCATCGTGGTTGGGATCGGCCTCGGCCGCAGCATGGTCCGGCTGTACGGAGACTACTTCGACTTTCCGACGCTCCGCTACGAGATCAGCTGGGACCTGGTGCTGGTCGCCGCGGGCGTCAGCCTCGCCGCCGCCGGCCTCGGAGCGCTGGGCGCGGTACGCCGTGCCATCCGCCTGCCGCCTGCCGAGGCGATGCGACCGGAGCCGCCGGCCAGCTTCCAACCGGGAGTCTTCGAGAGGCTCGGTCTCGGATCGCTGCTGCCGGCCTCGGGTCGGATGATCCTGCGCAATGTCGAGCGAACGCCTCTGCGCAGCACGTTCTCCTCCGTGGGAGTGGCATTCGCCGTCGCGATCCTGGTGGTCGGACTGTTCATGTTCGACGGCGTGGACTACATGATGGACCTGCAGTTCCGCGTCGCGCAGCGAGAGGACCTGGCGCTGACGTTCAATCACCCCCTGTCCCTGTCGGTGGAGCACGATCTGTCGCACCTGCGGGGGGTCACACGGGTGGAGCCGTACCGGATGGTCCCCGTGCGCCTCCGAGCCGGCCACCGGGAGCGGGAGAACGCGATCCTGGGAATCGGAGCCGACACGCGCCTGCGCCGCATCGTGACCGCGGGCGGCGGCACGCACCCGATTCCACCCGAGGGGCTGCTGATGAGCGCGATGCTGGCGGAGCAGCTGGCAGTGCGCCGAGGCGACTCCGTTCAGGTCGAGGTGCTGGAAGGCGAGAGGAGATCCGCCCGGGTCTCGGTGGCGGGCATCGTCGAGGATTTCATGGGGCTCGCCGTGTACATGGACCTGGAAGCGCTGCATGCCCTGGCCCGGGGCGAGCGATCGTACACGGGCGCCTGGCTCCGCGTCGACGAGGCCTCGCGCCCGGCCCTCAACCGCCGGCTGAAGGAACTGCCCGCGGTGGCGAGCGTGGCATCCCCGGCGCAGATGCTGGCATCGTTCGAAGAGAGACTCGCGGAGGGATTGTTCATCGGGCTGTTCTTCATCCTCGGCTTCTCAGGGGTGATCGCCATCGCCGTGATTTACAACGGTGCCCGCATCGCACTGTCCGAGCGGGGCCGCGAACTGGCGAGTCTCCGCGTCCTGGGCTTCACCCGCAGGGAGGTCGCGGTCCTGCTACTGGGCGAGCAGGCAGTGACGACCTTCGTCGGGATCCCGCTCGGACTGGTGCTCGGATACCTGCTGGCGGTTGCCGTCTCTGCCGGACTGCAGACGGAGACCTACCGGGTCCCACTGATCGTCAGCACTCGTACTTATGCGGCGGCGGCCACCGTAACGCTGCTCGCCGGGGTGGTCAGCGGCGGGATCGTACGCCGTCGCCTGAATCGGCTCGACCTGATCGCCGTTCTCAA
The DNA here is from genome assembly GCA_965364445.1 of uncultured bacterium. Classification (GTDB taxonomy): domain Bacteria; phylum Gemmatimonadota; class Gemmatimonadetes; order Palauibacterales; family Palauibacteraceae; genus Carthagonibacter. The sequence goes on from CBDTXM010000123.1 coordinate 3,191, forward strand.
GACCCGGGAATAGTGCCGATGAAGAAGATCTGGTGGATTTCGGCCCTCGTGGGCGGCACGGCCCTGCTGCTGATCTGGCGATTCTCCAGCCATGGAATCGACGTGGAGACGGCGCTGGTGGACCGTCGCCCGCTGATCGTGACGGTCGACGAGGAGGGGCGAACCCGGGTCCGGACGAGGTACGTGGTCGCGGCGCCGGTATCCGGACGGCTGGAGCGGCCGAGCGTGGATGAGGGAGACCGCGTGGAGGGGGGGAGTGTGGTGGCGAGAATCCATCCGCGGCCGGAAGGTCCTCGGGACGTCGGCATCCTGCGCGCCGAACTGGCGGTTGCGGAATCGAGGGACCGGGAGGCCGGGGCCCGGTTGGACGAAGCGGTCGCCTTCGCCGAACAGCTGGAACGCGAAGCCGTGCGCGATCGGTCGCTCGCGGAGGACGGGCTGGTCAGCCGCCAGGCGGCCGAACGGTCGGACCTGGCGGCGGTCTCCGCGAGGGACCAGGTGGATGCGCTGCGTTCCGCCTCGGCCGCCGCCGCCGCAGAGGTGGAGGCGCGGCGGCTCGCGCTCGCGGGGGCCGTCGAGGAAAGCCCGAGCTCGCTGGCGCAGCCCGTCTACGCGCCGGCGGCGGGCCGGGTCCTGCGGGTGCTGCAGGAGAGCGAACGTGTGGTCCTGGCCGGTACGCCGATCGTCGAGATCGGCGACGCCGAGGGCCTGGAAGTGATCGTCGACGTGCTGTCCGAGCACGCCGTCCGGATCCGTCCCGGCGACCCGGTCCGATTCGAGGAATGGGGCGGGGAAGAACCGCTGCACGGGGCCGTCCGACTGGTGGAGCCGGCTGCGTTCACGAAGTACTCGGCGCTGGGTGTCGAGGAGCAGCGCGTCTGGGTGATCGCGGACATCTTCGATGCGCCGCCGTCGCTGGGAGCGGAATTCAGGGTCGAGGCGCGTATCGTGACCTGGGAGAGCGAAAACGTCCTGACGGTTCCCACCAGCGCGCTGTTTCAGTTGGACGGTGAGTGGCAAGCGTTCGTGGTGAGAAGCGGCCGGGCCGAGCGTCGCTCCGTCCGGGTCGGGCACCGATCGACGGAGCTCGCCGAGGTGCAGCCCGCGGTTCGTGGCGGCGGCGACGGCGATCTCCCGGCGCTCGCCGAGGGCGACGAGGTCATCCTGTTTCCGTCGGACGAGGTCGACGACGGCGTGCGGGTCGCGCCCCGCGACCCGCGCTGAGGCGCCCGGGGGGCCGACACCGGCGTACCCGTTGCTGCTCCGCCTTTACTTCGAGGGCACAACCAGCACCGGCACCTTCGACTTCCGGATGATCTCCGAGGAGACGCTCCCGACGGCGAAGTCGTAGAGCTTTCCATGGCCGTGTGATCCGACGACGATCGCCTCGGCGTTCACCTTGTCCGCCTCCAGGAGGATCGTCGCGACGGTGGGTCCCTGGACCAGGAGCGCCTTCGCGTTGAATCCCGCCTCCCGCAGCCGGTCGGCCAGGGCCTGGATCCGCTCGTGCTCCTGGTGAAATTCGCGTGCGACCTGGTCGCGGACCTCGTCGGGGCCGGCATCGAAGCCCACGAAACTCGGGTCGGGCTCGGCCACGTGCAGCAGATATATCTCGCGATTCGGCGCGGCGAGCCGGGCGACGATCAGCAGCTGAGCGTCGGTGACGTCGGTGAAATCGAGCGCGACGAGCAGGCTCATCGGATCCGCTCCGGGAAGAAGTTCACGTTCCCATCTCCGGTCGGGGGATTCCGGCTTCGGCCATGCGATCCCGTAGGATCGGAACCAGGGCGCGCGTCCATCTCGCCTTGTCCCGCGAGCTGATGTGCGACCACTCGGGTGTCCTGACGTCGCGGAGCTCGGGGTAGTCTTCGAAGTGAACGCCCACGGCGTCCGCCGCGCCGAGAATCGGCTCCCACACCCGCTCCCGTGGAGTCATCTGACGCTCGACTTCACGAAACCAGTCGGACGAGGGCGGGCGGATGAACACGACCTCGCCGCCGCGCGCCCGGATCTTCCCGACGTCGCGTGCGATCCCCTCGAGGAGGGCCTCGAATGCCTTCTTCGCCTCTTCCGGCGGAGGCGGCGGAGGGAGATTCTCGATGATGGCCTGCCAGGTGGAGGTCACGATCTCGTTGTAGGCCGGATCGTCCTCGACCCGGTTCCACATGTCGGCCTGCCGGTCGCGCCGCATGTTCTCGATGCGCCGGACCTCGGGCGGCTGATAGGGAAGACCCTCCCGCTCCGGCCACCAGGGCTGGCGCTGCAGGACCGTGAACAGGGCATAGTCCCAGTTGTAGAAGGCGAGGCTCGTCTCGAGCGGATACGAGAGCTTCGTCCCGACCCACTCCGAGGGGCTTTCTTTGTAATAGTGCTCGAGCGCCTCGGCCCGCGCGCCGATGCCCGGCATCAGGACGAGGGGCGGAGTGATCCCCACGACGAGCAGTCCGCCGAAGTCTTCGTCGTCGGCGAGGTCGGTGAGGATCGGGATCGGGTTCGAGCCTTCGAGGGCGAGCTGCACGCCTTGCACGCCCGTCAGTTCCTCCCAGACGTCGAGGTCGATGTCGAACTGGGTGCGCGAGGAGCCGATGAACACGGTCGCGTTCGGCTCGGAGCGATCGACTCGCCGCCGAGCCTCGGCCCACTGGCCGTCGCTGTTCCGGTACGCGGGCACGACCTGCTGGCTCACACGCCAGTAGCTCTCCCACGCGCCGAGCCCGATGGCGGCCAGCGCAAATGCCACAAGGGCTGCCGCCGGCCAGCGGACCTCGGGGATCCGTCGCAGGATCACCGGATCGCGATTAGAACTGGAAGTAGATGAAGGCATTGCCGGTTCCCTGTGTGATCACGATCGCGAAGAGCATTCCCGCCCAGATGATTCCGGTGAGCCACCAGGGTGACTTCGCCACCACCTCCTCGAGCCGTCGGTTCCGCATGTACCAGTGCACGGCGAGCATTCCGACCGTCACGACGAGTACCGTGATGACCAGGAATGAGGAGAGTACGAGCTGCGTTTCGCCGACCGGGAGGCCGAGCATGGCGTGAATCATCCGCAGAGCGGTGGGGAAGTCCTGCGCTCGGAAGAAGACCCACGTCAGGTTGACGAGGAAATAGGTGAGGAGCGCGAGCCCGAAGCGGAAGCCCGCGGTCTTCGCCACCTTCGCGTCGCCCCAGCGCTCCCGCACGAAGCGCTCGATGCCGAGATACAGCCCATGCAGTCCGCCCCAGACCACGAAGGTCCAGGCTGCGCCGTGCCACAGCCCTCCGAGCAGCATCGTGATCATCAGGTTGAGCTGCGTTCGGTGCCAGCCCTTCCGGTTGCCGCCGAGCGGAATGTAGAGATAGTCGCGCAGCCAGGTCGACAGAGAGATGTGCCAGCGACGCCAGAAGTCCGAGAAGCCGATCGCCGCATAGGGAAATCGGAAGTTGTCGGGCAGCGAGAATCCGAGACAGAGCGCGACGCCGATCGCCACGGTCGAATAGCCGGCGAAGTCCGAGAAGATCTGCCCCGCGAAGGCGAGGGTGCCGAGCCAGGCGTCGGAAAACGGAACTGCCATGTCGGCGCCGAACACCGCGTCGGCGGCGGGAGCCAGGGCCCCGTCGGCGATCACCATCTTCTCGAACAGGCCGAGCGTGATCAAACCCATGCCCCAGAGCAGCTGGTTCCGGTTCGCCTTCACCGGAGCCTGGAATTGTGGGATCAGCTGTGTTGGGCGAACAATCGGCCCGGCAACCAGTTGTGGAAAGAAGGTGACAAACAGGGCGAAGTCGAGCAGTGAGTCTGCCGGCTGCGCGCGGCGCAGATACACGTCCAGCGAATAGGCCATCGTCTGAAAGGTGTAGAACGAGATCCCGACCGGGAGGACGATGTCCCATCCGGGCGCGGTCCACGTCACGCCGATCGTGTTCATCAGCGCCTGCCAGTTCTCGAGCAGGAAGCCGCCGTACTTGAAGTAGCCGAGCAGCCCGAGGTTCACCGCCATGCTCACTCCGAGCAGCGCTTTCCGCCGCGAGGGGCGATCCGACTCGAAGATCTTGCGGGCGACCACCCAGTCGACGGCGGTGGAGAGCCAGAGAAGGAGCACGAAGGGCGGGTTCCAAGCCGCGTAGAACAGGTAGCTCGCGAGCAGGAGGTTGAGCTTCTTCGTCCTCCAGGGCAGCGGCAGATTGTGCAGTGCGAGTACGATCGCGAAGAAGACGACGAAGGTCAGCGAGTTGAACAGCACGTAGCGGTGCCTTCTTCGTTCGAGAATCCGGCTTCTGAGCGGAATCGGGTGGAATCGGCCGCCTCTTTCGCCGGGCCAAGGGGTAACCGAAATGGGCGGGATCGGTCAAGGGTGGAAGCAGGGCGGGGCCCGCTGAAGGTCCCGCCCCGTGCTCCGGCACACGCATTCTCTCTCCGCTCGGTGACGGCGGGAACGCTGGCGCGGCCGCCATCTCGGCTCCGCTGTCGGATGGGCGGTGAGCCGGGGCC
>CBDTXM010000124.1:0-7573 GCA_965364445.1 uncultured bacterium
CCGACCCGAGATCCCCGGTCGCGCGCACGAGCGCCGTGATCCCGGGTCGAGAACCGGGGGTCGGCGAGAGCGTCAGCGAACTCGCGGGCGCTGCCGAACCGGTCCGCCGGAAGCTTCGAGAGGGCCTTTTCCGTGGCCGCCGCCACGTTCGAAGGAACGGATCGGCGTCGATCCGTCACTGGCTCGACCTCGCCCGTGACGATCGACTGCATCACTTCGCGGGAGGACGCGCCCGCGTGGGGCGGTGTGCCGGCCAGCATCTCGTAGAGCACGCAGGCCAGGGAATAGATGTCGCTCTTCGGCGTGAGTTCCTGTTCCGCCGTCGCCTGTTCCGGGCTCATGTAGTGCGGCGTGCCGAGAGACAGTCCGACCTCGGTGGTCCGTGCTGGCTCGCCCGGGCCGAGGGGAAGTGCGATGCCGAAGTCCGCCAGCATCGGTCGGCCCTCGTGCAGCAGGATGTTCCCCGGCTTGATGTCCCGGTGCAGGACGCCGTGACGGTGCGCATAGTCGAGCGCATCCGCGATCTCCCGCGTAATCCGGACGGCCTCCTCGACGCCGAGCTGCTTCTCGGCATTCAGACGGTCCCGGAGAGTGTCATCCTCGACGTAGGGCATCACGTAGTAGAGAAGCCCTTCCGCCTCACCGGAATCGAACAGCGGCAGGATGTGGGGATGCTGCAGCCGGGCCATGGTCCGCATTTCCCGGAAGAATCGCTCGGGCCCGAGGAAGGCCGCGAGCTCCGGGCGCAGGACCTTCACCGCCACCGGCCGCTCGTGTTTCAGATCATCGGCCAGGTAGACGGTCGCCATTCCACCGCGGGCGATCTCCCGCACGATCCGGAAGCGACCCAGCTCGTCGCCTGGCTCGAAGTGGAGTCCGGCCACCGCGCCGGGCCCGGTCATCGTCTCGCGCATGTCGTCGAAACGGCCACCGCCCTCGTGCGCCTTGAGAAGCGATCGAATTTCTTCCGCGACGCCCGGGTCTCCGATGGATGTCAGGAACGCCTCGCGCTCCGCGCCCGCAAGGCGAGAGGCCTCGTCGAACAGCTCCGACACGCGCTCCCAATCGTGTCCGCTCACTCCGACAGCTCCCGGTTCAGCCACGCACGCGCCACCTGCCAGTCCCGCTTCACCGTCGCTACTGAGATATCGAGCGATTCCGCGGTCTCTTCCACCGACAGGCCACCGAAAAACCGGCATTCCACCACGCGGGCCTGTCTCTCGGAGACGAGGGCCAGCTTCTCCAGCGCGCGGTCCAGGTCGATCATCGACTCCAGGTCTACCCGCTGCCCGCTCTCGCTGCTCGCGTCCTCGGCCCTCAGCTCTACCTTCACGCCCTTCCGCTTCAGGGCCTGCCGGTTCTTGGCGTAGTCGACCAGGACCTGCCGCATCAGCCGGGCCGAGAGCGCGAAAAAATGGCCGCGGTCGTTGAGCTCGATCCGCTCGAGGCCGGCGAACTTCGCGAAGGCCTCGTGCACGAGCCCGGTGGTCTGGAGCGTCTGGCCCGGCTTCTCCCGTCCCAGCTGACGGTGAGCGATCTGCTGGAGCTCGTCGTACACGAGGGGAGCGAGCTCGTGCATGGCTGCCTCGTCACCCGAGCGATGGGCACGCAGGAGCGCTGTGATGTCGTTCCGGGGCCGTCGGCCCGACGAGTCGATTTCGATCATTCCTTCTGCTGTTGCCGGTATGAAAGGGTCCGGCCGGATTGGCTTTTCGCGTCGCCCCACTATGTCTGGCACCGCCCTCTCCTGACAAGCGCTGAAAGAGTTCTCGAGGCAACCGAGCCGGGACTGGTGAGCCCTGTTTCCGACCTTTGTCGCCTTTCCCTGTGAGGCCGCGGAGCGAGGAGCCGACGACGCTCGAGCGGGGCAAGCGAATCACGTCGGCAGGAGAGGATCGAAAATGAGACAGACTTCTGCACTTCCGACTCTGGCGATCTCAGCCCTGTTCGCACTTACGGCCTGCAGCGGCGACGACCTGACAGGCCCGACCGCTCAGACGGGTTCGGCCCCCGCCTCCGAATCGGCGGCTCCGGTCTCGATCGAGGTCGCGGTCCGGACCACCGGGGAAGCGCTCGACATGGACGGCTATTCCCTGGGTATCGACGGGCAGTTCTACGAGGTCGGGCTCCAGGAGCTGCGAACGATCGACGGGCTGGCGGCGGGTGAACACACAGTCTGGCTCACCGGCATTGCCGATAACTGCGAGGTCTCGGGCCCGGCCATCCTGAGGTTCGACATCGAAGCGGGGGGTGCCGCTCAGGCGGAGTTCAGCGTCGAGTGTCGCAGCTGAAAGCCGCCTCGCCCACCGGCGTCGCGGTCTCACCCGGGCAGCAACGCGTTCACCCCGCCAGCTGTTCTTCATAGAGAAACACCCCCGGACGAGCGCACGGAAAGGAGCCGTACATGGGCAGGATCTACCGGGCCGCTGCCGTGATCGCCGTGCTGGTCGCCGTCGGCTGCTACACGGTTCCGGTCACTACGAACGTGGCGACCAATCCCGGAATGAAGGTGACCTCCGAGGCTTCGAAGCTGAACGTCCTCTGGATCACGCCCCTGCCTCCCGAGACGTCGGCCGAATTGCTCGCCGACCTGATGGAGCAGTGCGGCAATCGGGGCGTCACCGGTGTCACGATCGGGACCCAGGTCGGCTTTGCCGTGATCGGTCAGCAGGAGAAGATCGTCGCTACCGGGTACTGCGTGGAGTAGCCGGGCAACGCAGAAGTCGTCATTCAGGCCTTCATCGTAGCGGCACCCGGACCTTCGGGGCCGCAACGAAGGAGCACACCCGGCAGACAGGCAATCCGCCGGCCATTCCTCACCCCGGTCATCCAGCGCCTCGTACGATCTCGTGAACTGTCCGACACTTGGCCGACACCGGCTCCACGGGCGTCGGTCAGGTTGACAGTCGCGGGTCAGGCGGGAAGCTTGGCGGGAGACATCGAAAATCGGACAGGTCGATCGGCGGGCGAAGATCATGCAATCTGACAGCTTTCACACGACCATGACGTTCGCCGACTTCGATGCGTTCGCCAGCGCTGTGCGTGACTGGCAACTGGAATTCATCCAGCTCGAGCGCGGACCGTTCCAGGCCGACCTGAGGCAGGTCGGGAGCGGGACGTTTCAGCTCGGCCAGGCGCGCTTCGGCAGTCGGCTGCACCAGGAGGGCGAGACACCCCCCGGACTCCGAAGCTTCGTTGTCCCGGGAGACCGCAGATTTCGAATTCTCTGGCGAGGCCGGGAGATCACCTCGGACGATATCGGCGTCTTTCCCGCGGGAGGGATCCTCGACTCGGTGTCCACGCCCGGCTTCAACGTGTTCATCCCTTCCCTTCCTCAAGCATTGCTCGATCTGCGCGCGCAGTCGCTCGGCCTTCCGACGGTGGACGAAATCGCGGGCCATGACGAAGTCGTGCGCTGCGACCCGGCATCGGTCGGCAGGCTTCGGGACTGGCTTCGCACGGCGCTGGATGGACTGCTGGAGCGTCCGGTCCTGCTCGAAGACGGACCGACCAGCGAGTCGGTCGCGTGGTCGATGGCGGGGCACCTCATCCGCACGCTGGCCGCCGGTCGGACGGTCTCCCGTGCGCAATCGATCGGTCCCCGGCTTCGCGTGTCCGAAGACTGCCTGGACTACATCGCCGCTCATGCCGGGCGGGACATCACCGTTCGCGAACTGGCCAGCGCGGTCGGGGTGAGCGAGCGGACGCTGCGGCGAGCGTTCCACGAGAGATTCGGTGTGTCGACAAAGCGATATCTGAAAGTCCGTCGGCTGCGGGCGACCCGACGGGAATTGCTGAGGCAGAATCCGCATCGCGCGCAGGTGCGCGACGTTGCTCTCAGGTGGGGCTTCTGGCACTCCAGCCAGTTCGCCCAGGACTACCGACGCGAATTCGGAGAGCTGCCATCCGAGACGCTCCACCGAAGGCTCGGGGACGGTCTGATCGAGACCGACCCGCGAGCCACGAGGAGACATATGCCATGATCCAGCGCTGTTACCAGGTTGCGGAAGATGGAAAGCTCACCGAGGTCCCCGGGACCGTGGCACTCACCGACGCGGACAGCCGGTGCGCCTGGATCGACGTGGAGGACTTCGCGGAGGAAGCCCTGCCGGGCTGGTTCGTTTCAGTCGGATTCGGCCACCGACTGGCGAGGGCTGCCGCGGCGCTCAAAGGCAGGACGAAGGTCGTGTCCGACGAGGAAGCCGCTTTCTTCGAGTTTCCCGCGCTCGGCTCATCCGGCGTCATCGAGCGAGTGCCACTCGCGTTTCTCTGCCGTCCCGGACTGTGCGTAACGGTGCACCACAAGCCGGTCGAGGGGCTGGCGAGCACGGCGAGGCAGCTCGCCCGTGTTGGCGAACTCGCGGGCGACGATACGTCCTCCCTGGTTGCCGCGTTGCTGGCCGGACTATCCGCTCGAGCGGTGGAGGCCATGGAAGAGATCCGCCACAAGGTCCTCGAGATGCAGGGCCTGATGGACCGGGATCCCGAGGATGCCGACATTGCGCAGATTCATGAATTGAGCCACGCGATCCGCACCCTGGACGCCGTCATCGGCGAGCGCATCGTGGTCCTCGATCGACTGAGGCTCACGACATCTCCCGCGGTGAACCTGGGGGAGAACCGGGATTTTCTGATGGCCGTCACAGACGCCCAGTACGTCGATCGAGCCGTCGACCGAATCGAGACACGCGTTTCACACTTGAGGGCCGAGTACGCCCTGCACCAGCAGGATCGGACGAATCGCCGACTCGCGGTGCTCACCGTGCTGTCCGCGGTGTTCCTTCCCCTCACCCTGATCGCCGGGATCTACGGGATGAACTTCGAGTTCATGCCGGAGCTGGGACACAGGTACGCCTATCCCATCGCACTCGGCGGCATGTTCCTTGTGGGCCTGGGCATGATCGCCTGGTTCCGATCCAGAGGCTGGTTCGACTAGCTGACCGGAATCCGTTCCCCATCCGAATCGGCGTTCTCCGGTGCTTGGCCTGCGTGCTCTTGACATTGTGTGTTATCACAGTTATTGTCATCACATGGGTCCGAAACTGAAGTTCGAGATACGCGGCACAGGGCGATTCACCAGCCCCGAGGAGGAGGTGTCGCTCAACATTCTGCGCACCGCCGCCCTCCTCGAACACACGGTGGCGGAGCGACTGAAGCCGCACGGACTGACGCCGACGCAGTACAACGTGTTGCGCATACTGCGCGGCGCAGGGGAGGCGGGACTCTGCCGGAACGAGGTCGGCGAGCGAATGCTGAATCCCGTCCCGGATGTCACCCGGCTGCTCGATCGAATGGAGGACGCCGGACTGGTGGCCCGGGACCGGGATGCGAAAGACCGGCGGTTCGTGACGGCGCGAATCACCCCGAGCGGCCTGGAGAAACTCGCTGCCCTGGACGGACCGGTGGCGAAGATGCACGAGGAGCTGCTCGGGCACATGAACGAGAGCGAACTGGGCAGACTCGTACAGCTGCTGGAGGAAGCCCGAGAGCGGATGGCGTAGAGAACTACTGCGACGTCCTCTTCCACGGCCATATAAGTGTTTCAACATACAGTGTCACAACGAACAAGGAGGCGACCATGAACACGACGATGACGGATACCGGCACCACCACGTGGAGCATCGACCCACAGCACAGCGAGGTGGGCTTCGAGGTGAAGCACATGATGTTCGCCAAGGTGCGGGGCCGCTTCGAGGAAGTGGAAGGAACAGTGGTCCTCGGGGCGGAGGGAGCAATCGAGGACTCTCGCGTCGAGGCCGAGATGCAGGCCGGGAGCATCAACACGGGCCAGGCTCAGCGGGATGAGCACCTTCGATCGGCGGACTTCTTCGACGTGGAGCAGTTCCCGACCCTCTCGTTCAGAAGCTCAGCGATCAGCCGCGGACCGGATGGAGATCTGATGGTCACGGGCGAGCTGACGATTCACGGCGTCACGCGCGAGGTCGAGCTCACGGTCAACGAAACCGGCCGGGGCACCGATCCGTGGGGCAACGAGCGGATCGGGTTCACTGCGGAGACGACGATCGATCGACGCGATTTCGACCTCACCTGGAACCAGGCGCTGGAAACGGGCGGCGTGCTCGTAGGCACAGAGGTGAAGATCGGCCTCGAGATCCAGGCGGTTCGCCAAGAGGGCTGAGCCGGATCGAAGACCGAGAAGTGCTTCAGCAGGTGGGCCGTGCCGTGAGGCGCGGCCTTTCTGCGTTCGACCCCGAGCCACTCCGATCGACGCCTCCCGCAGAGCACGTAAACGGCGGCCGCGGATCTGGCCGATTGGATCATCGAGACTGCGAGTGAGAGCTGACATGCCGGCTTCGGGCCGGCAGGGAATTCTGGCCGGTACTTGTTGGCGGGTTCTCCTGTAGAAGCATAGGTTTTTGATCCACGCATTCGTACGAAGGCGTTGAGATTCGAACCCTGGCACGGCCATGGAATTCCGTATCCAGACGCTGGGAGGATTTCGGGTCTTTCGGGGCGAAGAAGAGTTGCCCCGACTCACCGAACAGCCCACCCGGGCCGCAGTCCTCGTGTATCTGGCAATGGAGCGGGACGTCACCCGGGATGTTCTGCAGGGTGCGATCTGGAGTGACCTTACCCCCGAACGGGCCCGACATTCCCTCAACCAGGCCCTGTATCTGCTGCGCAAGGAGTTCGGGGACGACTGGATCGTCAGCGAAGGAGAGCGCCTGCGCGCCACCGAATCGCTCGTGGTCGATGCGATCGAATTCGATGGGCGGATCAGAGAAGGCGCCACGGCCGAGGCCCTCGCTCTCTACGGGGGGGAGTTTCTCGAGGGCTGGTATCTGAGGGATACGCCCGAGTTCGAGCACTGGACGGACCGCATCCGCTTGCGTTTGTCACGACGTCACCGCGAGGCCCGCCGATCGCGACTGGCAGAGCTCCGGCGCGCGGGCGAGATCGCGGAAGCCCTCGGGGTCGCGAGGGAGTGGCTGCGGCGAGACCCCACGGGGGAGGAAGCCCACCACGCGCTGATCGAGTTCCTCGCGCTGTCCGGTCGGCGAGCGGACGCGCTCGAGCATTTCGAGGCCTACGAACGGGAGCGCACGGCCGAACAGCTGCCGGTCGCGGACGAAACGCTGGCCCTGGTCGAGAGGATCCGAAGCGGCGAGGAGCTCGAAGCTTCGGAGGCCGCGGAGGCGGAGGAGCCGCGGTCTTCGGAGTCCGCGGACCGCGGCCCGGAAGGTGAATCCGACCCGGACGCCGCCGCCGGCAAAAGCACCCGACGCATCCTGACCGCGGCCGCGGCGCTGGTGGCCGTCGGGCTCCTGCTGTTCGTGGCCCTGGGCGACCGAACGCCGACCCCGTCGGTCCTCGATCCCGACCGCGTGCTGGTGTATCCGCTCGAGAACCGGACCGGTGACGCCACGCTCGATCCGGCGGGTATGCTCGCCGCGGACTGGATCACCCGGAGCCTGGCCCGCGCAGAATTCCTCCAGGTGTTCCCTACGTCGGAACTGCTCGCGGCGGGCGGAGGCCCGGCGGCCGAGGACGGGACTCCCGAGGAACACCTTTCGCGCGCGCAGGCCGCTGCCCGGGCGACGGGCTGCGGGAC
>CBDTXM010000125.1:0-7538 GCA_965364445.1 uncultured bacterium
GGAGATGGGCTGCAGACGCTCGACGAGCAGGTCCGCACGCGGCTCGCTCCGCGGTTCCGGTTCGACGACTGAGCCGCCGGAACTTGTCGAACCGACACTCGCGACTGTAGCTTAAGAGGCTACGATTCATGCATGCGCCCGGGTTGGAAGCCCGCGCGCCGGTCGCGTTACCGAAGGGGTGAGCGAGTTTTGGAGATCCAGATCGCCGAAGGACAGAATCTCGAGAAGGCCCTGCGACAGTTCCGTCGCAAGGTGCAGCGTGCGGGAATTCTGGCTGACATGCGCAGGAAGAGGCACTACGAAAAGCCCAGCGAGGCGAAGCGCAGGAAGCAGAAGGCGGCCCAGCGTCGTCTGGCCCGCAACGCCAGGAGGCGGAAGCAGCGCACCTGAGCGCCGCTCCCCTCCGGGCCGTTCCGGAAGATCCCTACAGAGTTGGCGGTTCCCCTTCGATTCCCCTGGTCATTCCCGGCAGGCAGGCCTGTCGGGCAAGCCCACGTAGCCGCGGGGCGACCGGACACCGCCCGAATACACGGCACATTCAGCGTCTCCCGACCGCGCGATCGCGGAGTAGCCGTCGGCATCCGCCTGGATCACGTCGATTCTGACGCCGGAGCCCGGCGTGAAATCGAGGCTCTCGAGATCCCGCGTGTACCGGCGATTCTCATCGAAGTAGGCCCCTTGCGATACCATCAGCCGGTAGAGCTCGGACTCGAGGCTCGCGGTTCCCACTGCGCCGCCCGGCGCGACGTTCGAATCGCGACCCGAGTCGGCCGGGTCGGTTCCGCCTCGCGCCTCATTGCTGCTTGCACAACCGATCGTTCCGAGGGTCGCGAGCAGCGTCCACAGCAGGGCGCGAGACGTCGTTCCCTGAGTCATTTCACACCGTTTCCTGGCTGCAGGGTCATCGGCTGGAGTCGCCTTCGGCGGACAAGCTGGCATTCTGTTCGGTGCCACGACAGGGGCGGAATCCGTTGACCCGCGGTGGTACGGCGGTCTGGCTTGCCGGTCATCGGCTTGAACCGGGAGACGAATTCGGGCTCCTGCTTCGAGCCCTTCGGTACGGCGACGGGATCTTCGCGACGCTGCGGATCGAGGCGGGACGGCTGCTCGACGCGGACCGGCATTCCGTGCGGCTGGCACGGGGCGCCGAGCAGCTCGAGCTCGATCCCCCGGAGGGCTTCGAGGAAGTGGCGGCGATCCCCGATCGACTGGCGGCGATCGCGTCGAATCTGGCGGCGATCGATGCAGATCCGGGTTCGGGCGACCGGCTGGACGGAGTGCTCCGCTGCCAGTGGAGCGCGGTGGGAGATTCGCGGGGCTACGGACGGAGCCGGGACTCGGTCGCCCTTGTCGAGTTCTCGCCGGCACCCTCACCTCGCAGCCCGGTCGTACGGGTGCTTCCCGGAGACGTGCTGCCGCCCCCCGCAATGCCCGGGATCAAGAGCTGCAGTGCCATCTCACACGTGCTGGCTGCGCGCCAGGCGATTCGGTCCGACGGGGACGAGGTCGTGCGGGTCCACGCGGGACGGATCACCGAGGGCTCAGCCTCCAACCTGTTCTTCGAGCGGGATGGCCGGCTGCTGACCCCGGCCGACACCCTTCCCCTCTATCCCGGAGTGGTGCGCGAACGGGTAATCGAGGCGGCGGCCCGACTCGGCATCGAGGTCGCGGAAGGCGATTGGACGCCGGACGACCTGCGCGGCTGCGACAGTGTCGTGCTCACGAACTCCGTCCGGGGCGTCGAGGTCGTCGCCCGCCTGGAGGACCGAGAGATGGAGCCGACACCGATGATCCGAGAGCTCGTCGCCGCCGTGCGGGCGGCGCGACATGCGGACGCAATCCGGATCCGGGCGATGTATTCGTGAACAGACTGGATCCTGCGGGGCCGCCCGAGCGCCTTTCTCGCCATTGCATGCGGCTGCCGCTCCCCGACCCGTTTGTGCCAGGAGTGACGTCCGTATTCCTGCTCGCGACCCCGGCCGGAGGCCGCCCCTGGCTGCTCGACGCGGGGGCCGACATGCCCGAATCGACGGCGGCGCTGGAGACGAAGCTCGAGCCGCTCGGCCTGGCGCCGCAGGACGCGGAAGGCGTCGTGCTTTCCCACACACACCTCGATCACTCGGGCGGACTGCTGCGCTGGACGCCGGCCCGCCTGCTCGCACACGAGCATGCCGTGGCCGAGATGCGAAACCGGGAGCCGGCGTCGAGCCGGGGTCGGACCGCGCTTCGGCGGATGGGAGTGCCCCTTGCCGTGGCCGAGGGACTCGCGCCCGAAGCCGAGCCGGTCGGCGATGCGCCGCTGGCGGAGTTGCCCGTCTCCGATCCCGTCACGGGCGGAGAGGGACCGGTGCCCGGATGCGAGGGCTGGCGCTGGATCCTCGCAGAGGGGCATGCCCCGGGTCACCTGATGCTGTTTCACGAGGCAGACCGCCTGCTGCTGTCAGCCGACCAGTTCCTGCTCAAGTGGAAGTCGCCGCTTCGGATCTCGGATCCCGAGGAGGACAGCTTCGGGCTCTACCTGTCCTCCCTGGAGGACGCGATCGCTCTCGCTCCCGAGACCGTCTGCTCGAGCCACACGATCGCCGTTCGGCCCGGCGTGCCGTTTCTGGAGGAGAGGAAGGCGAGTCTGCTGCGCCAACTGGAGCGCACCTCGAAGGCGGTGGACGCGGGTGCGAGAACGGCGTGGGACGTGGTCGCGGCGGGCGAGCGCAGGCCGTCGGGCGGGCTCCTGATCCTGTTTCTTCGCGAGAGGTTCGCCATGCTGCGCCACCTCGCATCGACGGGCGTGGTCGTGCGAAGCGTGACGGGGGGCATGGAGACCTTCGAGCCGGCCTGACCGGCGACCTCGCTCAGGTCCCGATCGGCGCCTCAGCCCCGAAACGCCGATCCACGTAGGCTTCGAGAATCTCGATGAATTCGGCGACGATCCGCTCGCCCCGCAGCGTCGAGTGGTGCTCGCCGTCGACGTACACCGGGGCGCTGGGCGCTTCGAAGCTGCCGGGCAGCGAGATCCCGATATCCGCGTGCCGCGACTCGCCGGGCCCGTTCACCACGCAGCCCATCACGGCGACCTTCAGCGTCTCGACGCCCGGGTAGGCGTCCCGCCAGTCGGGCATCCGCTCCTGCAGGTAGCCCTCGATCTCCTGGGCCATCTCCTGGAAGAAGGTGCTCGTGGTGCGGCCGCAGCCAGGGCAGGCCGTGACCTGTGGCTCGAAGCTGCGGAGGCCGAGAGACTGGAGCACCTGGCGCGCGACACGCACCTCTTCGCTCCGGTCTCCGCCCGGCGTCGGGGTGAGCGACACCCGGATCGTGTCGCCGATACCCTCGGCGAGCAGGATCGAGAGCCCCGCGGTGCTCGCGACGATTCCCTTCCGCCCCATGCCCGCCTCGGTCAGCCCCAGGTGCAGCGGATAGTCTGAGAGCGGCGCGAGTCGGCGATACACGGTCACGAGATCGCTGACGGCCGAGACCTTGGCGCTCAGAATGATCCGGTCGTGCGGCAGGCCGATCTCCTCGGCTACGCCGGCCGAGCGCATGGCGCTCTCGATCATCGCGTCGATCATCACCTCGTGACCGTCGCGCGGATCGGCCTGCTTCGCGTTCTCGTCCATCATCGACGCGAGCAGCTGCGGGTCGAGTGAGCCCCAGTTCACCCCGATCCGGACCGGCTTGTCGTGCTCGATGGCGCACTCGATGATCCGCGCGAAGTTCGCGTCCCAGGTCTTCCCGCCCACGTTGCCGGGATTGATCCGGTACTTCGCGAGTGCCGCCGCGCAGTCGGGGTGTCCGGGCAGCAGAATATGCCCGTTGAAGTGGAAGTCGCCGATCAGGGGCACGGTCACGCCGGCGTCCGTCAGACGGGCGGCGATCTCGGGCACCGCGCGGGCGGCAGCCGGCGTGTTCACCGTCAGCCGGACCAGCTCGCTGCCCGCCTCGGCCAGGCGCGCCACCTGCTCCACCGTGGCGGCGACGTCGGCGGTGTCGGTGTTGGTCATCGACTGCACGACGATCGGTTCCGAGCCGCCGACCCTGACATCACCGACATCGACGACGACCGCGCGGCGGCGGCCTCCTGCAGAGGTGGCGGAGGACGATTCGGATCCCGCCGGTCCGTCGTTCATGGATTCGAGCATCGAGCCTCGATTGCAGTGGATCCAGCAGGTCAGCGGCGCGAGCATCT
The DNA here is from genome assembly GCA_965364445.1 of uncultured bacterium. Taxonomy (GTDB): domain Bacteria; phylum Gemmatimonadota; class Gemmatimonadetes; order Palauibacterales; family Palauibacteraceae; genus Carthagonibacter. Next base: position 4,181 of record CBDTXM010000125.1, read on the forward strand.
CGCGCCAGCTTTCATTCTAACGCTGCGAGTGCGGTACGTTCCACCGGAGACAGCATGACGCAGAAGGGCCCCGGATCGCTCCGGGGCCCTTTGCGCCCGCTGGCCGGCGCGCCTCTCGCGCTGTCCCGGCCTCCGGCGTCATATCGTTCGCGGTCGCTTCGCTAGTGCTCTCCGCTCACGCCTGACGGGCGCTCACCTGCTTCAGGAACGAATTCAGCCGGGAGTCGACGCCCGACCTGCGCTCCCGCTTCATCTCCTGCTCGAACGCGATCCGGTTCGCCACCGTCGCGGTCCGGATCCAGCGATCGGTGATCGCCGGTCTTCGCATCCCGGTCCCGGGCCGTCGTCCGGCCGAGGAATGGATCGCCGCCGGGGGTCTCATCGATTCGGTCATCCGTCCCTCACCGCGCCAGAAGCCGCTCGCATTACGGGGGCACGCACCCGACCGGGCTCACATGCCCGCACACCGCAATGTTGAAGGGGCCGCTCAACACGTTCTCAATTCGAGCCCCGGGAATTCGGGGGGCCGGTTATCCACGGCACCTCGCCGCTTTTCCACCGGTTTCCCCGGGGGCGGCCCTGATTATCCACAGGAACCGCAAGATATTGTGCTGTGGTGAAGCTAACCCTACCAGATATTGGGGTCAAGCACCGAAGCCGAGGCTGAGTCGTCGGCCCGCCTCCCGAAGCAGGACCTCCGATTTGCAGAAGGCGAAGCGGACCAGGTGGCTGCCGTCGGACGGGTCGGCGAAGAAGCTGGAGCCGGGCACCGGAGCGACCCCGACCTCCTTCGCCAGGCGGAGCGCAAACGCCGTGTCGTCCTCCCGGGAAAGCCCTGAAAAATCGGCCAGCACGTAGTAGGCGCCGGAGGGTGGCTGACAGCGAAACCCTGCCTCCTGCAGCGAGGACACGAGAAGGTCGCGTCGGATTCGATAGTCGGACGCGAGATCCTGGTAATAGTCGTCTCCGAGTGTCTCCATCGCCGCGGCCACGGCTTCCTGCAGGGGCGCCGGCGCGCCCACGGTAAGGAAGTCGTGCACCTTCCGGATCGCATCGCTCGCCGCCTCCGGTGCCATGATCGTGCCCACGCGCCAGCCGGTCACGCTGAAGGTCTTCGAAGCTCCGCTCACCGTAATCGTACGTTCCCGCATTCCGGGCACCCCGGCCATTGGCAGGTGCTCGCCCCCGTACAGGATGTGTTCGTAGATCTCATCGGTGATCGCCCAGGCGTCGTGACGACGGCAGAGTTCCCCGATCGCTTCCAGCTCCAGTCGTGTCAGGACGTGACCCGTCGGATTGTTCGGCGTGTTGAGGATGATCGCGCGCGTCGACGGCGAAAACGCACTCGCCAGCCGGTCGACGTCGATCCCCTCCCCCGGTCGAACCGGCACGAACACGGGTCTCGCGCCGCAGAGGATCGCGTCCGGGCCGTAGTTCTCGTAGAACGGCTCGAGAACGATCACCTCGTCGCCCGGATCGACGAGCGCGAGCATCACGGCGACCATCGCCTCGGTGGCTCCGCAGGTGATCGTCACATGGCGGTCCGGGTCCACATCGATTCCGTACCAGCGCTCGTAGCTGGCTGCGACCGCCGTGCGCAGGCGGGGCGCACCCCAGGTCACGGCATACTGGTTCACGTCGTCGAGAATCGCCCGGACGGCGGCCTCCTTCAGCACGTCGGGGGCCGGGAAGTCGGGAAAGCCCTGAGCCAGGTTGATGGCGCCGCACCGGTCGGCGACGCGGGTCATCTCGCGGATTACGGATTCGGTGAAGCCGTGCGTACGGCGAGCGGTATGCATCGGTGAATCCTAGCCATGCGGCGCTAACGGGCGCGAGTCCCCCGGTCTGCTTGCCGCGAACCGTCTCCGCGCCGGACCCGGTTCAGCGGATCGCGACACCCGCGATGTGCGGCGCCCACGGTGCCCAACCCCACGCGGACTCGAATCGCTCCATCTCCAGCGAGGCGAATCCGGCCGACTCCAGCGTTCGGGCCGTGTCACGGGTCAGATCGCATCCCTCGCCCAGCCACTGCCACGGGCGGTGAATCGACTCCTGGAGCCTCCTCACGCTCGATCCCCTGGGAGCACCGACGTGCTCGAGGAAGGCGAATCGGCCACCGGGCCGGAGAACCCGCATGACCTCTGCCACGACTTGATCGGGGTCCCGCACGCTGCACAGGACGAGCGTCGAGACCACCAGCCGGGCGCTTGCCGTCTCTACCTCCATCCCCTCGGCACCGGCGTGCCGAAGATCGATCTCGATCCCGTGTCTGTCGGCCTGGGCGCGCATCCGGTCGAGCATCATCGGGTTCGGTTCGACGGCGATGACTCTCGTTCCGCGCGGATAGTATCGGAAGTTGGCGCCGGAGCCCGGCCCCAGCTCGACCACCGTGTCCGGGATTTCGCCGAATAACCGGCGCTTCCTCTCGCCGTATTCCCGGTGCATCCCGGGCTCCGCAACGGCCAGAAACCAGGCGTTGACCCGGCCGCGGATCGCGTGGGGCTGATGGGCGCTCATGCGCCCGGGTACCGACGGGGACCCGCGCGGGTTCCGTGCAACGCTCTCCCCTGCTCGCGGGTTCTCAATCTCGAGGCACCCGTCCCGAACCAGGAGTGAGAATGTCGAAGAGAATCATTGCGACCATGCTGGCCCTCGTCCTGCTGGCGACTCCCGCGGCCGGTCAGAATCAGGCCCGATCGACGGCCGACGCCAATGTCCCGCCGGCGCAGGCTGCGGACGTGGCGTCGATCGATGCCATCATTTCCGCCCTGTACGGGGTGATCTCTGGACCGGCGGGTGAGCCACGCGACTGGGACCGATTCCGTTCGCTGTTTCTTCCGGAGGCACGGCTGATTCCCTCGGGCACGGCGCCCGATGGCAGTGTCCGCTACCTGACATGGAGCGTCGAGGACTACATCACGAACGCGGGCGGTCAACTCGAGGCCAACGGGTTCTTCGAAACCGAGGCTCACCGGGTCGAGGAACGATTCGGCAATATCGCGCACGTGTTCAGCACCTACGACTCGTACCGTACCAGGGACGAAATGGAAGCGGGCAGCCATTTCATGCGGGGAATCAACAGCATCCAGCTCCTTTTCGACGGCGAGCGCTGGTGGGTTCTCCAGGTTTACTGGCAGGCCGAGAACCCCGAGGTCCCGATCCCGGAGCGCTACCTGGGCGACGGCTGAATTCGCGGCCCGGACAGTCGGCCCGGCCCCGGGCACCAGATCGATTGTTTCTCGCAAGGTTCCGGCAGGTAGTCGAGCGGATCCTCGAGACAGAACCGGGGCCAGTCGGTGAACACCTGTCGGAGGATCGGGGCGTGGCCCTGGCCGATGATCAGGAACACCCGGTCCCC
>CBDTXM010000126.1:0-7375 GCA_965364445.1 uncultured bacterium
GCTACCAGAATGCGCGTCTGAATCCGCGACTTCTCGACTTGTCTGATCATCGGTTGGCTGAACATTCGGATGCGGTCGGTCTCACGGGAGAAGCGGAACAGGTGGCCGTAGCCATGGACGACGCCCGAACCTAGCCCGCCCGATCCACCGGTACAACGAGACTCGCCGATTCGTTGACACGTCTGGAGTCGCCATCTAGCCTCTGAGCATGATCAGACTCCGACGGCGTGGACAGGGCCTGCTGCTTCTGCTGCTTGCATCGTGCGGGGAGGCGGGCACCGGCGATCCACCCGACCTCCCTGTCCCTCGGGACACCTACGTCGAGGTCATGGCAGAGCTTGCCCGACTGCGTCGGCGGCCACCCCCTGCCCGGGGCGCACCGGAGCGAGAACGCCTCGCCGATTCGGCCAGGACGGAAATCCTGGCACGGCACGCGGTTTCCGCCGAGGAAATCGTCCTGTTCGCAGACATCGCCGGCCGAGATCCCACCCTGATGATGGAGATCTCGCAGGCGATCGCCGAGCTCAGCGACTCCATGGATGCCCAACTGGCACCCGGGAGATCAGGCGGTGAGGAGACGACGCTGGACAAGGACCCTGAAGCGAGCACATCGAGCGGCGCGTCTCCGCGGCCAGGGACCGATCCGGGGGCGGGGCCGCCCACTTCCGATCCGGTTCCGGGGCCCAGATTCGCCGACCCCGAACCGGACAGCGCTTCGGATTCCGAGAGATTCGATGTGGAGACCGACTCAGCAGCTGCGCCCGTTCGCACACCGGAGCGTCCCGAACGCAGTCCGATTCGCCGACCGGCGAGAACCCGCCCCCCGCAGTGAGCGCCCGGTCGTCGATGGGGAGTTCATCGCCTGTTGCACCGGCTGTCGATCGTGGTAGCTTTCGGTTTCGCGTTCGATCCTGGAGCGAACGGCAAGCCTCGAAATGGCGCGGGATGGCCCCGATTCCCTCCTGGAGTCACCTCCTCAAAGACGATTCGTGAACTCCCGGGACCCATCGAAGCCCCTGGTTGAAGAGGCCCCGAAGCCGGAGGGCATGATCTCCGGCTGGCTGGCCGGAATCGGCAGCGCCGTGCTGGCGGGCGCACGTCACGTCGGGCGCGCAGGAATCCTCGCCGGCGCTACCTTCGGCGCGGTTCTCCATCCGCGGGAGTATCGACGCGAAGCCTTCGTTCAGGCCAAGAAGATCGGCATCGACAGCCTGCCGCTCGTGCTCCTGGTGGCCGCCCTGAGTGGATCGATTCTCGCCCAGCAGAGCGGCTACCAGTTCACTGAGATTCCCCTCTGGGTGGTGGGCAACACGGTGGCGGCAGGCATGCTCACCGAACTCGCGCCGCTTCTTTCCGCAATCATCATGGCGGGTCGTGTCGGATCCGGGATCGGGGCGGAGTTGGGCACCATGAAGGTGACCAACCAGATCGACGCACTCCGTACCCTTGGACGCGACCCGGTCACCGAACTGGTTGCCCCCAGAGTCGTGGCCGGCGCCGTGATGATGCTCCCGATCGTCATCTTCGCGAACATCGTGGGCATCTGGAGTGGCTGGCTGTCGGCCATCGCGCTGCTGCCGATGACGACACACGAGTACGTATACGGCGTTCAGAACTACTACCACGCCGCCTCCCTCATCTTTTCGCTGGTGAAGGGGTTTTTCTTCGGAATCACGATCACCTTCACCGCCTGCTACGTAGGACTCCAGGCGGAGGGTGGAGCTGCCGGTGTCGGGAGAACGGCCACCAACGCGGTCGTGTCGATCATCGTGCTGATCATGATGCTCGACGTCTTTCTCGCTCCCCTCTACAAGGCGTTCCAGTGAGACACACGGCCGGGCGTCGATGATCGAGATTCGAGACCTGCGGAAGGTCCTGAACGGCAAGGCCGTCCTCGACGGCGTCAACCTGGACATCCACGAGGGTATGAGCCTCGTGATCATGGGGCCGTCGGGGACCGGCAAGAGCGTATTGCTGAAGCACATCGTAGGCCTGTTCGATCCCGATGAAGGTGAGATCCTGGTCGAAGGCATGTCGGTCCCCCGGGCCGGCGGCAAGGAGATCAAGGAGATCCGCTCGAAGATCAGCTACGTATTTCAGAATGCCGCGCTGTTCGATTCCCTGACGGCGGGACAGAACATCCAGCTGGGGCTGCCGGAGGAACATTGCCGCCAGGTGCCCGCGCTCACCGACCCCCTCGTCCGCGAAGCGATCGAGCACGTCAACCTCGGGCATGAAGTCCTGAGCCTGATGCCGGCCGAACTCTCCGGAGGCATGCAGAAGCGAGTAGCGATCGCGCGGGCGATCGTCGGTCGGCAGAAGTACATCCTCTACGACGAGCCCACGACGGGACTCGACCCGGTCAACGCGAATGTGATCAATCGGCTCATTGCCCGTCTGCAGGGCGAGATCGGAGCGACCAGCATCATCGTGACGCACGATGTCGAGAGCGCGTTCTATCTGGGCGACAGGATCGTCCTGCTCGCCAACGGGAGGGTTCAGGCGTCGGGCAGCCCTGACGAACTGCGGGAATCGCGTGATCCTATTGTGCAGGACTTCCTGCACCCGAAGCTAGAAACCGAGGAATTCGACGGATGAGAGATCCCGGACTGCGGGAACAGAGACGTACGGAGATCCTGGTTGGAGGTCTGCTGGTCGTGGCCTTCATCGCCCTCATCATGGGTATTTTCTGGATCAGCGGCGCGAAGCCGGGCACGCCCAAGATGACGTTGTACGCGAGCGCCCCCCAGGCCGGCGCAATCGGCGAAGGAACGCGCCTCACCCTGCTGGGCGTCGACGTGGGCCGCGTCAACCGGGTGGACCTGCTGCCGGATGGCGTGGTGTTCGAGCTGGAACTGACACACCGTGGCCTGCTTCCCTCCGACACGAGGGCAGAAGAGCAGACGGCGGGCTTCCTGGGAATGGCGGCCCTGGCTCTGCTGCCGGGCGAGTCTTCTGCCCCGCTGGTCGAGGGCGACACGATCTACGCCGCGGGCGGCGGGCCCGGGCTCCAGGACCTGGCCGGCGACCTTGGGGACCAGGTATCCGAAGTTCTCGACAGGATCAACACGCTGCTGGACGATTCGACCGTAGCGGCGGCTCAGGCCGGTATCGGATCGTTCTCGGGAGGGATGGCGGAGCTGGAGTCGCTGCTCGAGTCCGAGTCGGAGTCGCTCGAACAACTGATCCAGGGTCTCTCGTCAACTTCGGCCCGCCTCGCGAGCATCACGTCGGGCCCGGAGCTGGAGCGCACCCTTGTTCACCTGGACTCCCTCACCGCGCGCCTTTCAGAGGCAAGCGAAGACCTGGACCTGACATCGGAAGCCCTCGCGTCCGTGCTCGGGAAGATCGATCGAGGGGAAGGCAGCCTCGGCCTGATGGTCAATGACACGACGCTGTACGTGAACCTCTCGGCGACGCTTGCGAATCTCGAATCCGCCTCCGAGGAAATTGCGCTCCTCACCCGCGACATTCGCGAGCGACCGGAACACTACACCCAGGGGCTGAAGTTCTCAGTGTTTTAGCGGACGACTCAGCCGGCCAGCAACGGTCGCAGCACGAGCAGCCAGATCGCCAGCCCGGCGAGAAGCAGGGCCAGCAACAGCTTGGCCCCGGTCGACAGTAAGGGCCAGTTCCGGCCCAGGTCGGCGGTGGTGACCTTCCAGGCTCCGGTCCTGCGTACACCCTCGTCCGGCGTGACGTCGAAGGCCCAGGCGAGCAGCAGGACCACTGGCAAGCCGGCCACGGCCAGCCCGACGAGCGGAAGGAGCGCCACCTCCCGTCCGACCAGCGGGAGCAGGATATCTGCTGCGCTCACGAAGGCCCAGGCGAGACTTCCGTAGACCACACCCGCACTCCAGACCTTCCGTCGCCGCATTTCTTCCCAGAACGTCAGCTCTCGGACAGGGCCTGGATCTGGTTTGACGACCTCGACGGAATCGCGCGCGCCGCCGTTCGCGTCTGCCGCAAGCGCGGCGGAGAACTCGTCGGCGGACGAAAAACGGTCGGCTGGCAGCCGGGAAAGCGCCTTGCGGAGGGCGTCGTCGACGGGCGCGGGAACCGAGGACCGGATGGACCGGACCGAACCGGGCTCCCCGGTGAGCCGCCGTGCCATCGTCGTCTGCACCGTGCGGCCCGCGAGGGGGGCCTCCCCACAGAGCATCTCCCAGATGACGCAGGCCGCCGCATAGAGATCGCTGCGGGCGTCCAGGGGCTCACCTCCGGCCTGCTCCGGGCTCATGTACGCCGGGGTGCCGACCACGACGCCCGTAGCGGTCAGGCGAGCCCCTCCGCCACGTTCGAGGGCGCGGGCGACACCGAAGTCCGAGACCAGCGCGTGATCTCCAGAGAGCAGGATGTTCGCCGGCTTGATGTCGCGGTGCACGATGCCATTGCGGTGAGCGTATCCGAGGCCGTCGAGGATCTCCGCTCCAATCCGAAGCGCCTCCTCGACGGGCAGCATGCGCTCCCGTTCGAGTCGATCACGAAGGGTCTCTCCCTCGAGCAGGGGCGTGACGTGGTAGAGCAGTCCGTCTGCTTCCCCGGAATCGTACAGGGGCAGAATGTGCGGGTGGGCCAGCTTCGCGGCGATCTCGATCTCCCGCAGAAACCGCTCGCGGCCCAGTACGGCGCTCACCTCCGGATGAAGCACCTTGACCGCCACCTGGCGACCGTGGCGGAGGTCTTCCCCCCGAAACACGACCGCGGCCGCTCCTTTTCCCAGCTCCTCCTCGATCCGATACCTCTCGCGGAGTGCGGCCCGGGCACGTTCCTGCAGTCTTTTCGAGCTCACTGACCGCTCCCGTCAGAGCCCGGTCGGGTGATCCACGAACGACCAGCCCGTACCGAAACGATCGGCCACCAGAGCGGCGAGAGCCTTCACGCCGAGCACCTCCGTCAGGTAGTGTCCGGCGTACACCACGTTCAGTCCGAGCTCCGTCGCGTCGTGAAAGCTGTGATGCGATCCCTCGCCCGTCACGAAGGTGTCCAGGCCGGCCTCGTGAGCTTCCGCAATGGCCGAGTCTGCGCCGCCCGTGATGATGCCTACGCGACGGACATGAGACGGTCCACCACGGATCACGAAGGGATCGTCACCGCAGGTGGTGGCGATGCGGTCGACCAGGTCGTCCAGGGAGACGTCGGCCGTGGACCAGACCCCGATCCCCTCGAGCTCGCGCCAGGAACCGAACCTGCCTTCGACCTCGAGACCGAGCGCCCGGGCGAGGAGGACGTTGTTGCCGATCTCCGGGTGCACATCGAGGGGCGCATGGGAAGAGTACAGGGCCAGATCGGCGTCGAGGAGCGTCTTGAGCCGGCGGTAGATCCGGCCGGTGATCGGCAGAGGATCACCCCAGAACAGGCCGTGGTGGACGAGCAGCAGTTGGGCCCCGTCCCGCGTCGCGGCCTCGATCGTAGCCTGGCAGGCATCCACCGCGGCGCACACGTGCTCCACGGGCGAACGAGCGTCCACCTGAAGGCCGTTGCGCGCCCCCGGGGCGTCCGGAACGCTCGCCGTTCCGAGGTGCTCGTCGAGGAATTCGACGATCTCGTGCAGGTCCGCCACGCTCCCTCCCTCCCCGGCCCCTCGAGCCGGCGTCGGTCTCAGTAGGCCTTTGCTCGTACGACCTCGGCCATTGATGCATCACCGCACAGGCACCGGGCCGGCGGATCACTCGATCTGAATTCGTCGTCCGGAATCACCCTGATCGTGGCCTTCGTCTCGTCCTTGATTCGGGCTTCGCACGACTCGTCTCCGCACCAGCCCGTGAACACGAAGCCGCCGGCGCCCTCGACGATCTCACGAAACTCGTCCATCGACTCCACGCCCCTCGTCGTATTCTCGCTGCGCCGTTCCGCGGCCCCTGCGAGCAGTTCCTCCTGCATGCGGGCGAGCAGCGCGCCCAGCTCCTCGCCGATACCCGCGAGAGTGAACGGTCGCTTGCGATCTTCGCCCTCGGGAGTGAACCGCCGGACCGCCATCGCCTGGCCGGCATCGAGGTCACGGGGCCCGATCTCGAGCCGGACCGGCACGCCCCGGCGCTCCCAGTCGTAGTATTTGGCGCCCGGGTTCATTCCCTCCCGGCCATCGAGGTGGACCCGAATCCCGGCCTCGGCCAGCTCCCCGGCCAGACGTGTGCCGGCTTCGAGCACCCGGGCCTTCTGTTCATCGTTCTTCCAGATCGGCACGATCACCGCCTGGTATGGCGCCAGTCGGGGGGGAATCACGAGGCCCGCATCATCGCCGTGGGCCATGATGAGGGCCCCGATCAGTCGGGTGGAAACGCCCCAGGAGGTGCTCCACACGTAGTCGTGCTCTCCGTCCTCGGTCTGATACCGGACGTCGAATGCCCGGGCGAAATTCTGCCCCAGGTTGTGGCTCGTGCCCGCTTGCAGAGCCTTGTTGTCCCGCATCAGGCCCTCGGTGGCGTATGTCCGAACCGCGCCGGCGAACTTCTCGGACTCGGTCTTGCGGCCCGTGATCACGGGCATCGCCATCCATTCTTCCATGAAGGTCCGATACACGCCCAGCATCCGGCGCGTCTCTTCCTCGGCCTCGGCCTCGGACGCGTGGGCGGTATGACCTTCCTGCCAGAGAAACTCGGTAGTCCGGAGAAAGGGCCGGGTCCGCAGTTCCCAACGTACCACGTTCGCCCACTGGTTGAGGAGCAACGGAAGGTCGCGGTACGAGTCGATCCAGTCCCGGACGATCGGCCAGATGATCGCCTCGGAAGTGGGTCGCACCACCAGCGGCTCCTCCAGCTCCGCGTTCCCGGCGTGCGTGACGATCGCCGTCTCCGGCGCGAATCCCTCGACGTGCTCCGCTTCGCGGTCGAGAGCCGATTTGGGCAGGAAGAGCGGGAAGTAGGCGTTCTGGTGGCCGGTCGCCTTGAACATCCCGTCCAGGCCTCCCTGGATCAACTCCCAGATGCGATAGCCATAGGGCCGGATCACCATGCAGCCGCGAACCGACGAATGGCTCGCCAGCTCGGCCTGCTGCACGATCTCGTTGTACCAGGCGGAGAAGTCCTCCGCCTGCGAAGTCAGTCCCTTGTCGTTACCCATGATCTCCCGGTTGTGGAAGGCCGGTGCCGGCCCGGGTGTGTCGAATCCGTCAGTCAGTCAGAACCGCATCGAGCGCAACACGCTTCTCGTCTCCCGTACGCATCTCGCGGACCACTGCCTCACCCCTCGAGAGCTCATCGGGACCGATGACGATCGTGCGTTCCGCTCCCGCCTGGTTGGCCACCTTGAACTGTCGACCGACGCTGCGTCCGGCGAAGTCGTAGGCGACTCTCCGTCCGCGATCGCGCAAGGCGTGAATGAGGCCCAGAGCGGCGGGACGCTGTTCATCCGTCACGCAGATCACGAAGTCCTG
>CBDTXM010000127.1:0-7362 GCA_965364445.1 uncultured bacterium
GGCCCGCGCCAGCGCAAACGAGGCGGGCCACTTGAACATCTGCTGGCCCTGGGCGTTGAGGTGATCCTGCACGACCGTCTTCGCCGCCTCGATCTCGTTCTTCGAGAGATACGGGCTCGGCGTGAGCTCGAGGATGTCCAGCCCCCGGGCGATCTCGGAGCTGACGATCACGCCGTTGTACCAGTAGACCGACCAGGAGCCACCAGAGCCGAGCTGGTCAGGATCCGCCGGACCGCGGTCGAAGAAGGCGATCTCGACCGGGTTGGCCGGATCGGTGAAGTCGAAGACGGAGATGCCGCCCTGGTACCACGACTGCACCATCACGTCGCGTCCCGGGATCGGAATCATCGACCCGTTGTGGGCCACGCAGTTCTCGAGCGAGGTCTGCGGGGCGGGCATCTTGTAATACGACTGGAAGTCCATCGTGCCCTGCGCGATCGTGAAGATCGCGTTGGCCCCCCACTCCATCGGGTCGTCGAAGCGGCACTTGGGACCGCCGCCGCCGCCCCACTCGTCGCTGAACAGGATCTTCGCGCCGTCGTTGCTGAACGTGGCCGAGTGCCAGTAGGAGAAGTTCGAGTCGGCCACCGCGTCGATCCGCTTCGGATTGACCGGGTCGGTGATGTCGAGCAGCAGGCCGTAGCCCTCGCAGGCGCCGCCGGCGAGTCCGATCTCGGGGTAGAGGGTGATGTCGTGGCACTGGGTCGGGCCCGGTCGCGGCCCGTCGTCGTCACCTTCGGCGTCATCGCCGCCGCCGAACCGCGAGGCGATGATGTCGTCCAGGTTCTCGCGGAGCGCCGCGCTGTCGGCTGCGGTCGGCGGGCCCTCGCCTCCACGTGCCGCCACCGTCTGTGCCAGCAGCTGGTTCGCGAAACCGTCGGGCAGCACGAACTGCTGCCCGCTGAAATTCGCCACGAACTTGCCCTCGGCCTCCGCCTCTTCGATGGCGCGGATGTCGCCCGGAGCCGGGCCGTGCCGGGGAGGCGCGACGAGATCCTGAAAGATCCGCGGCGAGCTGACGATCTCGGCGCGCTCGGGGTGGTCGAGCGGAACCTGGATCACCTCGATCCGGAACAGGGCCGAGTTCGGGTCTTCGTCGGGAGACAGGCCCGAGCAGCCCGGCAGCTCATCCTCCGGACGCACCGGCGCGGAGCCTGAAACGTACACGTAGACATTCTCCCGGTCGTCGGGATCGACGAGGACCGAATGCGTGTGCGATCCACGGCAGGTCTGCACGTTGGCGACGTAGACCGGATTGCGGATGTCGGTGATGTCGAAGATCCGGATGCCACGGAGCCGGTCGGGGCTCACGGCCTCGCGAACGCCCTCGGTGCCGCAGTCGAGGCGTCCTCCCAGTCCCTCGCCGGAGACGAAGAGAAGATTCTGATAGACCGATACGTCACTCTGTGACGCGGGGCAGAGGTACTCTTTCACGAGGACCGGTGCGGTCGGATTCGAAATGTCCCAGACGATGAACCCGTTGTAGTTGCCCTGGATCGCGTACTTGTCCTTGAATGCCAGGTCGGAGTTCGTCACACCGACGAAGTCCGGTGGGGGCGGCGTGGCAGAGAGCAACTTCAGGTTCCAGGTCGCCTCGCCGGCGTCCAGCAGCCCCGGCGCGAGACCGACACGCGGATCCGGATCGGGCGCCATCGTCGGCTGTCCCGGCTGCCACGCGAGGGCCGGATCGGCATCGATGCCGTACATCTCCGCCATGGTCTCGGGCGCCGGCGGCGCGGAGCTGGGCGGCGCGTTGGACGACGAGGACGCGCAGGCAGTCGTGAAGGCCAGCGCGGCCAGACCGGCCATCGAGGCCAGGGACCGGAACGAACGGGAGGATTCGGGACTCATCGGCAATTCCTCTGAAATGGGATCGTACTGCTGTCGTCAGTCTTCCAGCGCTTCGAGCATCTGCTTCATCCGCTCGATTTCGGTGATCTGGTCCACCTGCACATCCGAGGCGAGCTTGAACACGGCCTCGTCCTGCCCGGCGCCGTCGGCCGCGAACAGCTCGTGGACCATGGTCACTGCACCACCGTGGTGGTGGATCATCCCGCGCAGGAACAGGCGGTCGAATTCGGGACCGTAGGCCGCGTCCAGCTCCTCGAGCTGCGCCCGGGTGAGCATGCCGGGCATCATCGAATGATCGCCGTGCGCGGAGTGGTCCATCGCCATGTCATGGCCGGCATCCATCTCATGGTCGCCGTGGGGATCGGCTCCCGGCCTCGGGTCGGGCTTCACGGGCCCGGTCATGTCGATCTGCAGATCCAGGCCGTCGATCTTCACAACCGGTACCGGCTGACCGCGATCGCGCAGCCATTGCTGCATCAGCGCGATCTCGTCCCTCTGGGCGTTGATGATCCGGGCGGCGAGCACCTGCACCTGCGCGCTCGCCCCGTGACTGGGCGCGAGCTCCGACATGATGAGCGCCTGGGCATGGTGACCGATCATCCCGGTGACGAAGTCCACGTCCGCCTGCGAAAAGCGCATTCTCGCGCTGTCCGTGCGGGCGTGGTACAGCGCCTCGATCTCGGCCTCGGTCATCCGTGCCGACCCCGTGCCCTCGGTCTGCGCCAGGGCGGGTCGAAATTCCGCGACGACGAGAGTCGCGAGAAGGAGCAATGCCGCTGCAGCGCGGCCGGAGCGTCTTGCCGTCATGGCTTCCGTTCGCCTCATCGATGTGAATCTTTCGGGCTACTTCACGGCCTCGGTCCGAAACGCATACCGAAACCACCTGGCAAATGTTTCACCCGTCCCGGGCTGTCCATACATTGTCATGGCTGGCCCGACAACAGACTCGCCGCGGCCCCGGCACGCAAATTCACACGAAGGAATGGACCTCATGCGCGAGAAGAGCATCGAACTGTTGAACGGGGTCGTCGCAGATGAACTGGCGGCGATCCATCAGTATCTCTACTTCCATTTTCACTGCGAGGACCAGGGATACGATCTCCTCGCCGGCCTGTTCATGAAGACCTCGCTCGACGAGATGCATCATGTCGAGGTAGCGGCGGAGCGGATCCTGTTTCTCGGCGGCGATGTCGAGATGAGACCCGCGTTTCCCGTCGAGAAGATTACCGATGTGCGGGAGATGCTGGTGAAGGCCCGGAAGATGGAAGAGGAGAGCGTCGCCGAGTACAACGAGTGGGCCAACATCGCGACGGAGGAGAAGGACGCGGCGACCCGGAAGATCTTCGAGGACCTGGTGGCCGACGAGGAGCGCCACTACGACCAGTACGACCAGGAGATCGACAACCTCGACCGCTTCGGCGAGAAGTACCTGGCCCTCCAGTCGATCGAGCGCAGCAAGTCAATGTCCGGCGGAGGCTGAGCCGGCCGTTTCAGCTGAATCGTGCCTCCGAGGGCGCCGGGCGATGACGGATCGCCCGGCGTCCTTGCCGTTTGCCACCACCCGGGCCGATCTTCGGGCCATGTCCGAGACCCCGTCACACGTGCCCGGTTACCAGAGATTCTTCGCCGAACTGAAGCGGCGCCGCGTATTCCGCGTGATGGCGGTGTACGGCGCGACCGGATTCGTGGTGCTTCAGGTCGCGGATCTCCTGGCCGAGGGCATGGGCCTGCCCGACGTCGTGCTGCGCACCGCCACCTTCCTGGTACTGATTGGATTCCCCATTGCCGTCGTGCTCGCCTGGGCCTTCGAAATGACCCCGGAGGGAGTGAAGAAGACCGAGGACGCGGCGCCCGGGGAACTGACGCGGATCATCGAAGCGCCGCGGAGCGCACGGTGGCCAGCGGGGCTGCTGGCCCTCGCCGGCCTGGCCGCACTCGTGTGGGGTGCCTGGTACGTGGGGAAACGGGCGGGAGAATCCGCCGCGAACCTCACGGCGGCGTCCGAGACCCCCGCGATTCCGATCGAACCTCGCAGCTCCGGTGAGGGTGGCGCCGTTCGGCCTGCCGGTTTCGCGTCCGCCTCCGATGACGGCCGCCGGACGATCGCCGTTCTGCCCTTCGAGAACATGGCGGGTACGACCGAGGCAGAGCCCTTCGTGGTCGGGGTCCATGACGATCTGCTGACCCAGCTCTCCAAGATCAACGCCCTGAAGGTCACCTCGCGCACCTCGGTGAAGGAGTATCGAGACACCGAGAAATCGATCCCGGAGATCGCCACCGAGCTGGGGGTCGAGACGGTGCTCGAAGGTGGCGTTCAGAGGGCCGGGAACCAGGTGCGGATCAACGTGCAGCTCATCGACCCTGCGACCGATGAGCATCTCTGGGCCGAGACCTACGATGCCGAGCTCACGGCCGAGAACGTGTTCTCGATCCAGAGCGAGATCGCGCGCAGCGTGGCATCCGCGCTGGAGGCCGAACTCAGCCCGGCCGAGTCGCGCGAACTCGCGGTCGTCTCGACCCGAAATCTCGATGCGCTCGCCGCTTACCACGCGGGCCGGATCGCCTGGGGGGACCGGGGCACGGGCGTTCAGGACTCTCTCTCGCTCGCCGGTTTCGAGCGGGCGGTCGAGCTCGACCCGGAGTTCGCCGACGCTTGGGCCGGCCTCTCGATGATCCTCTCCTGGAACGCGCAGACCCGCACCGGCGTCGACCTCGAACGGGCCCGCGGTGCGATCGAGCGTGCCGAGGCGATCGCCCCGGGTAGCGCGGCGGTTCAGATGGCGCGGGGGTACTACGCCTACTACGTCGAACGCAGGTTCGACGACGCGCTCGAGCACTTCCGGACGGCGGATCGACTCCGTCCTTCCGACGCCGGCGTGAAGGCGGCGATCGCCTACATCCTGCGGCGGCAGGGAGACTTCGAGGCTGCAAGCCAGGAATTCTCGAGGGCCATTGAACTGGATCCGCGAAACGCCGGTCTCTACATCGGTCAGGCCGAGACATTCAACGCGCTGCGCCGGTGGAGGGCCGCGGACGCCGTAATCGAGCGCGGCCTGGTCATCGCGCCGCGCGATACCCGGCTGATCGGCTACAAGATCAACGCCATGGTCGATCTCGACCGCAGCCTCGACCGAGCCGCGAGCTACGCCGCGGAAATCGGTTTCGCCGTCCCGGCGGACTTCGAGTTGAACCTCGCCCGCGCGAATCTCGAATGGGCCGCCGGCGAGGACGACACGGCCCTCGATCTGCTGGACGCAGCACCGCGGGTCAATGAAACCGACGAGCTGCGCTACTGGATCAACTCGGGCTTCATGCATCACCTGACGGGTGACGGGGAGGCGGCTCGCCTCGCCAGTGAGCGACTCGAAGACCTGGCACCGACTCTCACTGAGCGGGACGGAATCCGCGCCTCGACTCTGGCCATTGCGCGAGGCCTCCAGAGGGACTCTGCCGGGGCACGAGCGCTTGCCGCCGAAGCGGTGAAGCGCAGCGGGGAGTCGGGCGACATGATGGTGGGTCCACGCCTGCTGGCGCTGAATGCCCAGGCCTATCTGCTCGTCGGCGATCACCGCTCGGCCGGTGAGATCCTGCTCGATCTTGCACGCCGGCCTGGAGAGTCCATGAGTGTGGCCCAACTCGCGTTGTCGCCGATCATGAGCGAGTTCCGTGAGTCGCCGGAGTATCCTGCGGTGCTGGCGGCCTTCGAGGCCGCGGAGGCGGACGGCGCGCGCATGGACGCGGAGGCAGGCTACTGATGCTGAGGCTGATTCTCCAGGCAGCCGGGGCCGAGGCTCCAAAGGGCTTGCTCGACTGGCTTCTCGCGCTCGCTCCGTCGACCCTGATTCTGGTCCTGACGATCGCCATTGCCGCGGGCCTGCGACACTGGTTCGAACGCACAGCGACGTCGTCGCACGGCCACCAGATGCGGAACCAGCTGATTCTGCTGGCGCTCACCGCGGTGGGTCTGGTGATCGTCGTTCTCATGCTCCCGATCAGCAACGAGTTCCGCGGAGAGATCCTCGGTCTCGTGGGCATTGTGCTGAGCGCGGGGATCGCGCTGTCATCCACGACCTTCCTCGGGAACATGCTGGCGGGGCTGATGCTGCGGGCGGTCCGCAACTTCCGGTCAGGCGACTTCATCGGGGTGCAGGAGCACTTCGGACGGGTTTCGGAGCGAGGCCTGTTCCACACCGAGATCCAGACCGAAGAGCGGAACCTGGTCACGCTGCCAAACCTCTACCTGGTCACGAATCCGGTCACGACCGTCCGGTCTTCCGGCACGATCGTGTCGGCCACGGTCTCGCTCGGCTACGACGTGCCGCGCGCCCGGATCGAGGAGCTGCTGCTGGAAGCGGCCCGCAACGTGAAGCTCGAAGATCCGTTCGTCACGACGCAGGAGCTCGGTGACTTTTCGGTCACCTACCGGATCGCCGGCCTGCTGGCCGAGGTCAAGTCGCTGATCTCCGCACGGTCCCGTCTGCGCGGCGCGATGCTGGACAGCCTGCACGGCGGCGGCATTGAGATCGTCAGCCCGCTCTTCCACAACCAGCGCAAGCTGGAGCCGGATCAGGTGTTCATCCCGAAGGTCGAGCCGAAGAGGGTCGCCAGCGTGGAGGAATCGGCTGCGGTACCCGAAGAGATCCTGTTCGACAAGGCCGATCAGGCGGAGGCCGAGGAGCAGATGGAGAGGACGATCAGCTCGGTCTCCGACGAGATCAAGGCGCTGGACGCGGAACTGAAGAGCGCTTCGGAAGAGGAGAAGCCGGCGCTGGAGCGAAAGCGTCAGCGGCTGGAGGCGGAGAAGGAGCAACTGGCCGCAAGACTCGAGCAGGAGAAGGAGGCGAACCACAAGGAGGAGGACGGCGGCGTCTGAGGCCGTCGCGTCACCCTCTGTCCGGTACCTCCGAAGTCTGACCGGGGCGGGGACTCCGGCTCCTTGCCCCGACGGGCGGCTCCCCGCGATCTTCTGCCATGCCCGAATCCGAGACTACGACTCCAGCCTACCAACGGTTTTTCGCCGAGCTCAAGCGGCGAGAAGTGTTCCGCGTCGCGGCCGTATATGGCGCCGTGGGCTTCGTGGTGCTCCAGGTCGCCGATCTGCTGGCCGAGGGGCTGGCGCTTCCCGACGTCGTCCTTCGCACCGCCACCTTCCTCGTGCTGATCGGGTTTCCGATCGCGATCGTCCTCGCGTGGGCGTACGAGCGGACGCCGGAGGGCGTGAAGCGGACGGATCCGGCCGAGACCGCGGAGCTCGACGCGATCGTGGCGCAGCCGGCGTCGAAGCGGTGGCCGGCGGGACTGCTCGCGCTGGCGGGCGTCGCCGCGCTCGTGGCCGGTGCCTGGTGGGTGGGTCGGAGAACGGCTCCGATCGCCGCAGACCCGGCGGAAGAGGCCGAGCTTCAGACCACGGTCGCGGACGCCGCCCCGAGGGATGGGAGCGATGACGCCGTTCTCCAGCTCGCCTACGCGGACCTGTCGGAGGACGACCGCCCGTCGATTGCCGTGCTCCCC
>CBDTXM010000128.1:0-7263 GCA_965364445.1 uncultured bacterium
ATCGCCGGGTACGCCAGGTCGTCTTTGAGGATCGATGGGTCGACGTGGGGAAACGAGGCCGCCAGATCGCCCAGGCTCGGGTATACGATCAGTGATGCCAGGGCCACGAGAATCCACGGCCAGGGCCGCAGCGCGTACATCGCCACGTTGAACCACAGGGTGGCGCGCATCGACTCACGCTCGTCCCGAGCCGCGAGCATGCGCTGCGCCACGTATCCGCCGCCGCCGGGCTCTGCCCCTGGATACCAGGTGCTCCACCACTGCACGGCGACCGGTATCACGAAGATCGGCACGGCCACTCGCCAGTCGGTGAAATCGGGTAGGAGCGACAGCCTGTCAGTTACGGCGGGGTTCGACACCAGGCCCGTAAGCCCGCCCACCTCGGGCTGGTTCAGAGCATACACCGCTGCCGCGACCGACCCGACCATCGCGATGACGAAGAGCAGCAGGTCCGTGACCACCACGCCCCACAGGCCGGCCCCGGCCGAGTAGATAACCGTGATACCGCCCGCCACAAGCACCGTCGTGTACTTGTCCAGCCCGAGAAGCACTCCGCCGATCTTGATCGCAGCCAGCGTCACCGTGGCCATGATCATCACGTTGAAGAACACGCCCAGGTAGAGGGCGCGGAATCCGCGCAGGAAGGCAGCCGGCCGGCCTGAGTAGCGCAGCTCGTAGAACCCCATGTCGGTGAATACGCCCGAGCGCCGCCACAGTCGGGCGTAGAAGAAGACCGTGCACATGCCGGTGATCAGGAACGCCCACCAGACCCAGTTGGCGCTCACTCCGCCGGTTCGCACGAGGTCGGTGACCAGATTCGGCGTGTCGGTCGAGAAGGTGGTGGCGACCATCGATGTACCGAGCAGCCACCAGGGTAGCGTCCGGCCGGAGAGGAAGAACTCCTGCGTTCCTCTGCCGGCTCTGCCGGCGAAGCGAAGACCGACCCCCAGGGTGATCGCGCCGTACGCGGCGATGACGAGCCAGTCGAGGAGAGCGAGCCGCATCGGTGGCCCTACTCCGGCGGAAACTCCGAGATCTCGCCTTCGATCGGTCCCTCGGAAGGAAGGTCCGGCGGGCGCATGGCATGACGCAGGGAACGGGGATACTCGCCCTGCTCGACGAGTTCGGCGATGTGGGCTGAAACCCGGTCGCGATCTTCCCGGAACGTCATACCGAACCACGGCTCCTCGGCCCTGTGCACGAACACCTCCGCGTCTCCCGAGCGGACCATGTCGCCGATCGCGTCGCTGAGCAGAAACTCGCGCTTCGGATCCTCGCCGTGCTCCTCGAGAAACTGCGCGAAGCGCGACTCGAGCAGGGGGAACACCGCAGGTGTGAATCCCCACAGACCCATCGACACGAGTACGTCAGGCTGAAGGATCCGCCGCTTACCCTCCACGGTTCGCCCGAGCAGGGCGCCTTCGTCTGAGGCCTCGATTCCGAGCACCTCCTCCAGGCCCACGAGCCTGCCGTCCTGGTCCATCTCGCAGATCGCGCGTGACACGCCGCCGTGCTCCGACAGCGTCGTGTCGAGCTGAAATCCGACCAGGTGGAAGATCGGCGCTTCCGGTTCAGCGGTCAGCGACTCCGCGAGCAGCGAGTACGATGACCGACCGTAGAAGTCATCGCCGTTGGCGACCGCGAAGGGACCGGGTGCGAGCTCGGCGAGTCGGAGAGCCGCGTGACCCGTCCCCCAGGGCTTCATGCGCTCGGATGGCGACTGGTGTCCACCGGGCAGAGGCCACAGCTCCTGCCGCACGTAGGATACGGGAAAGGCCCGCCCGAATCGCGACGCGAATCGGCGGCGCATGTCATCTTCCGTGACTCGTCGCACGACCAGCGCCACCGAGCCGAACCCGGAAGCGAGCGCGTCGTACACGGCGTAATCCAGCAGAGATTCCCCGTCGGGCCCGACGGGGACGAGATACTTCGGCGCGCCGTACCGTGATGAAAGGCCGGCTGCGAGTATGGCGATCGTGAGCGTATTCATGGCGGCCGAATCTACGGCCCGCCGGGGGCCCCGCACAGGCGGCTGACGTCCGACCTACTCCAGGGGAACGAGCGCGGTCTCGCTGTCCTCGTTCATCAACAGCAGTTGGAGACGTCTCGGATCGGTGTCCGGGACCGAGGCCACGCCCGTGATGTACACGAATACCTCCGAGCCTTCTTCGAACGGAGGCATCCCGCCGGAAAAGGTCCCACCGCCGGGTACGACGATCGTGAGGAAGGTCGTGGAATCGGAGGAAAGCGGAATCCCGGCAATGTCCGTCGGCCGGAAGCGCTCCACCGTCTCATCGACGATGCCGTCGGACCCGATGTCGATGGTGATCTCGGAAACATCGGAGACCATGTTCGAGAATCGGGCTCTCCACGTTCCGCCCGTGACCAGATCGAAGTCCTCAGGGTCGAGGACGACCCGAAGGCTGTCCACCGGATCATCCGATTCGGCCAGACCACCGAGGGCAGCGGTCGAAATCTCGGACGGCGCCAGGGTGAAGCCGAGCGACATGAACAGCGGCTCAGAGCGCGGGTCGGCCCCGGTCGGCCGAACCTCGAAGATCGCGCCCTTCACGGCCGGAAGCAGGCCGAAATCGCTCGCGTCACCGTACTGCAGATTCATTGCGAGCGGGATCGCGATGCCCTCGACGTATACATCCACTGCCGGGAGGTCAGGCGAGGCGTGGACCGCTCGAACCGCGGCCACATCGTCGAGCGTGGTGACCTGTTCCTTGCAACCCGTCAGTGCCAGCGGGAGGACGGCAATCCCGGTCAGCCACCAAGTAAACCTGCGAACCGATCGGCCCATGTCTCTCACCCGTGGAGAAAGAGGTCCGGAAGCCGGTAGACACCGTGTGAAACGGACCTTTTGATCGCTGAACACTACCCGCTGTGCGCCACGTTCGTCAAACGCCTCGCCATCCACTCTCCAACCACGTCGGCGAGTTCTTCCCGGACCCCGGCGTCCGTTCGTCCGGATCGCTTGAGTACCGAGAATCCATGGTCAGCTCCTTCCACCTCGTGGAGCACCGATCGCGGTTCGAGTCCGGCGCAGACTCGCCGTATCCGGTCGATCGCCGCCAGGCGATCTCGGGTGCCCTGCAGGAACAGCATCGGAAGATCGACTCGGCCCAGGTGGTCGGCCCTCGCATCCGAATCGTCGCCGGGCCGGTGAAGCGGAAAACCCAGGAACACGATCCCCCGCACCCCCGTCAGCGGAGCTTCGGCGGCGGCCATGGAGGTCATCCTTCCTCCCATCGACTTGCCTCCGGCGAACAGAGGCAGGTCGGGGGCGGTGACGCGAGCATCACGCACGGCTCCCCGGACGGCATCGATGAGAACCGGGGAACGATCGGGCAGTTTCCGGCCGGCGGCCATGTACGGGAACTCGAACCGCCAGGTGGCGATCTTGCGATTGGCGAGCTCCCGGGCCATGGATTCCATGAAGGGATGCCGCATCCCCGCGCCCGCGCCGTGCGCGAACACGAACAGTGCCCGTGAATCGGGGGGATGCAGGAAGATGGGATCGGTGCTCAAACGGGCGAGGCTCGTCAACCCGGCAGCCGGGCGGCCACGGACGGCGCGAGCGACCAGGACGCACCGTCCCAATGCACCTTCCGAACCGATGCGCCCTCCGAGTCGATCTCGAACCACCAGGCCGCCTCGTGTCCCTCCATCGTCGCACTGCCGCCGCAGAACACGTCCGGCGCATCCAGTCCCTGCTCGCGGCTGGGATAATGGAACGCATGGTGAATGTGCCCGCAGAGAATGGCGCCACCGTGCACCGGGGAAGTCGCCCGCAGAAACTCGTCGGCGTTCTCGAGCCCGTGCTGCGGGGTGTCGGGAGAGCCGTCGTCGCGCAGGGGCGCGTAGTGCGTGGCCACGAACAGGAACCGTTCGCGCAGTTCGGGGCGCTCCAGGGCTGCCCTCAGGCCGATGAGCTGGATGTCGGGCACCCGGCCACTGGACTGCCAGGGAAGATTGGGACGGGCGCTGTTCACTCCGACGACGGCCGCCTTGTCCCCGAACAGTCGAACCACGGGCCAGGGTCCATCGGTTCTGATCTCGGGCATGTCGGTGGCGATTCCATCGGCGAACTGGCTTTCGAATCGCTGTTCACTGACCACGCTGCGGGTGTAGAGGTCGTGGTTGCCGGGGAGGCAGACGAATCCGAGCGGAGCGTCGAAGAACGGCTCGACCTCGGCGCGGGCCACGGCCAGCTCCGCCGTGGTGCCGAGCGCCGTCAGGTCGCCCGTGCAGATCACCGCGTCCGCTTCCTCGGCGCGGGCGAGCTCTGCCAGGGCGACGATCTTGGCCGGAGCGTCGGCGAAACGCTTTCCACGACCGCGAAGCAGGTTCGCGCCCCCCACGATCCGCTTGCCGAGCCAGTCGCGGAACGGAACCTCCGACAGCGAAAGACCGAGATGCGGATCGGTGAAATGCAGCACGCGAATGGTATCCAGAGTCCGTGTCTCCCGGCCGACGTTGGGCTATCGTGTCTGTGGTGAGGCGCCGGACAGCCGGCGCCGATTCGATCTTCGCCTCCGGCTTCGGCCGCGGCAAGCGAAGAGGAGGTCCACTCAGTGACCACTCCCGACTTCCGCCCGCCCGGCGACTGGCTGTGCATCCGAAGCGTGGATGTGCACGCGGCAGGGGAGCCCCTCCGGGTGATCACCGATGGCTGGCCTCCCGTTCCCGGGGACACGATCCTCGCCCGCCGACGGTACGCCATCGAGCGTCACGACGCTCTGCGGCGCGCCCTGATGTGGGAACCGCGAGGTCATGCCGACATGTACGGCTGCCTGGTCCTGCCGGCCGCCACCGACGACGGGGACGCGGGCGTCCTGTTCATGCACAACGAGGGCTGGAGCACGATGTGCGGGCACGGGATCATAGGCGTGGTGAAGGCGGGCTTGGAAACGGGGCTCCTTGCAGGCCGCCCCGACGCTGAGGATCGGGTCGAGGTGAGAATCGACACGCCGGCGGGACGGGTGGTCGCTACCGCCCACCTCACGTCGGCCGGTGACCTGATCTCCGGAGTCGGCGGCGGTCGCCGCGTCGAACGGGTGACATTCCTGAACGTGCCCTCGTTCGTGCAGGCGCTGGATCTGAGGGTGACCGTTCCCGGCATGGCCGATCCGGTGCGATTCGACCTGGCCTTTGGTGGAGCCTTCTACGCGTACGTCGATGCGGAATCGCTGGGCCTGGAGCTGCTCCCCGAGCACGCGGATCGCATCTCGGAGTTCGGAATGCGGATCAAGAGGGCGGTTTCCGACTCTGTTCGACCGTCGCACCCGGACGGCGACTCCGATCTCGAGTTCCTGTACGGTACGATCTTCACCGGGTCCGCCCTGAACGGGGGGGATCTGCGCGAGGTGTGCGTGTTCGCCGACGGCGAGGTGGATCGGTCGCCGACCGGCACCGGTGTCAGCGGCCTGGTCGCCCTGCTGCGGGCGAGGGGCGAGGTGGCGACGGATCGAGCTATCGAGGTCGAGAGCCTGATCGGAACCCGGTTCTCGGTACGCGTCGTCGACGAGTTCGAGCTGGGCGGACGCGCATGTGTCGTACCCGAGGTCGGCGGAACGGCCTACGTCACGGGCCGCCACGAGTTCTGGATCGACCCGCTCGATCCGCTGCGTGACGGATTCCTTCTCGGACGAGGAGACGATCGATGATCGACCATCCTTTGCCCCTCGGCGGCCTGCTCGCCGACGACTCGGACCCGACCCTGCCACTGGCATTCGCCGGTCTTCCCTGCGACCAGTCGTCCAGCATCCGGCGCGGAAGCCGGGATGGTCCGGATCGGATTCGCATCGCCTACGATGGACGCGTCTACAATGCCACGACGGAGACCGGCATCGACCTCTCGGGCGCGGTCGCCGACCTCGGTAGCTGGGAGCCCGAGCCCAGCTGGGAAGAAACACGAGCAGCCTATTCCGCCCGGGCTGCGGAAGTGCTCGCCCGCAGGCAGACGCTGTTCGTTGCAGGAGGTGACCACGGGATCACGATCCCGCTCGTCGAGGCTGCGGAGGTGGTGGGGGAGCACCTTCACGTGGTGCAGCTGGACGCCCATCCCGACCTGTATCCGGACTACGACGGCGACCGCTGGTCGCATGCCTGCGTGGCCGCGCGGCTCCTGGAGATGGAGCACGTGGCCTCGATCACACAGATCGGTATCCGGACGCTCAACCACCCGCAGGCCGAAGTGGCCCGCCGCCACCCCGGGCGTCTCGCGATCGTCGAGGCCCGCGACCTCGGCCATGGACCGCTCCTCGAGGCGGGCGATCTTCCTTCCGCGCTGAGACCCGGCTCACGCGTCTGGCTCACCATTGACCTCGACGTGTTCGATCCGGCGTTCGCACCCGGCGTCGCGCACCCGGTTCCGGGCGGACTGATGCCGCGCCAGGCGATCGAACTGGTCCAGGAATCCGGCTGGGACCTGGTCGGGATGGATGTGGTGGAATGCCTGCCCGAACGCGACGAGGGAGACCGGACGGCGGTGCTGGCCGGCCGCCTCCTTCACGAAGCGATGGGGACGGTCGCCGACTGAGGCTGGCTATTTCTTGCGGTAGATTCCGCGGAACAGCTCTCGCCAGGTCGCGCCCGCATCGGTCGAGACGGACCAGACCTGGACCACCGTTCCGTCATCCATCGGCTCCCAGCTGATCTCGTCGGTGACCGTCGCGCCGTCCACTCCGGGACGCTCGCCGCGCAGGACCATCCGTCCGCGAGCGTCGAGCCCGCCCTCCAGCAGCAGCAGTCGTCCCTGGTCATCCACCCAGGTCTGGTGCCACGCCTGCCGGGTGGGGTCGAAGATGTTGAAGCTCTCGCCCGTGCCGCCGCCGTTGGCCGTCCACTCTTCACGCAGCACGCAGCCACCGTGCACCCTCGTGATCCGATTCACGCCCGCCGCTTGCCCGTCGACGGTGTGGACCTCCCAGTCGCCGAGCCAGAAGTCGAACTCGGCGTGTTCCGCGGAGGTGCACGGAGCACCCATGTCCTGCGAAACGGCCGGTGTCGCCGAGAAGGCAAGACACGCGGCCGCGAAGCCGAACATCGTCGGCGCGGATCGTCGTCCAGAGCGCATGGTGCTTCGTCGCATCTGCAAATCCTCATCGTGAATGGGCGACCCCGACGCGGTTCCGATCACCGCCGCAGGACCGTTCGCGTCGTATACTGACCGATCGTGAATTCGTTCTCGAGGCGCCCGGCGCCCGAGCAGGCCAGTGCGCCGCCCGCGACGACGATCGTCAAAGCGAATAGTTT
>CBDTXM010000129.1:0-7205 GCA_965364445.1 uncultured bacterium
GCGTCCGCCAGCTGGTCCGGATTCTCGTAGAAGCGCCTCGAGATCTTCTCGTATTCCGGGTCGTACCGAAGCGAAAGGTCCGTCGTGAGCATCGCCGGCGCGTGACGCTTCTCCGGATCGTGGGCGTCGGGAACCGAGCCCACGCCGGCGCCGTCCTTCGGGGTCCACTGATGGGCCCCGCCCGGGCTCTTCGTCAGCTCCCATTCGTACTCGAACAGGTGCCGGAAGTAGTCGTTGCTCCACTTCGTCGGCGTCGTCGTCCAGGTCACTTCCAGGGCACTGGTGATCGTGTCGGCCCCCATTCCGGTGCCTACCTTGCCCTTCCAGCCGAAACCCTGCTCCGCCAGGGATGCTCCCTCCGGCTCGGCACCGACCATCGTCGCATCGCCCATCCCGTGGCACTTGCCGAAGGTGTGTCCGCCGGCGATCAGCGCGACCGTCTCTTCGTCGTTCATCGCCATGCGGGCGAAGGTCTCGCGAATGTCGACGGCCGCCGCCACCGGGTCCGGGTTGGCATTCGGGCCCTCCGGGTTCACGTAGATCAGTCCCATCTGGACGGCGGCAAGCGGATTCTCCAGGTCCCGGTCGCCGGTGTAACGCTCGTCAGCGAGCCAGGTGTCCTCGGCGCCCCAGTAGATGTCGAGCTCCGGCTCCCAGATGTCCTCGCGGCCTCCTGCGAACCCGAAGGTCTCGAATCCCATCGACTCGAGGGCGACGTTGCCGGCGAGAATCATCAGGTCGGCCCAGGAGATCTTACGGCCGTACTTCTGCTTGATCGGCCAGAGCAGACGTCGCGCCTTGTCGAGATTCACGTTGTCGGGCCAGCTGTTCAGGGGTGCGAAACGCTGGCTACCGGTCCCACCGCCGCCCCGACCGTCGCCGATCCGGTACGTGCCGGCGCTGTGCCAGGCCATACGAATGAACAGCGGACCGTAGTGCCCGAAATCGGCCGGCCACCAGTCCTGCGAATCGGTCATCAGCGCATGCAGGTCGGCCTTGAGGGCTTCGTAGTCGAGGCTCTCGAATTCCTTCGCGTAGTCGAATTCCTCACCCATCGGATCGGACTTGGCGGAATGCTGCCGGAGGATGTCCAGACGCAGCTTGTTCGGCCACCAGTCCCGAACGGTCGTTCCCCCTCCAGCCGCATGCGTGAATGGGCACCTGCTCGAATCGCTCATGACTACAACCCCTGTCCAGTTAGCGGGAAAAATCACTTGAACCGTGATATGTTCGCAGGACGTGATTCCACAGGAAAGAGGCGCCCGGCACCGGAGGTCAGGAATGACAAGGTCGATCACAGCTCCATCGATTCTTAAGGCTTGGCTCACAGCAGCGATCCTGTTCGCTCCGGGCGCATCAGCGCAGGAAACAGCACAGGCAGCAGACGGGTGGCAGTCCCCCCCCGCGGACGTGCTGGAGGTGCTCTACGCACCGCCGCTGCCGAGGGTGTGGACGGCTCCGACCGGTGAGTACATGCTGCTCGCCGATCCCGTGCTCTACCCGCCGCTCGCCGAGCTGGCCGGACCCATGCACAAGCTCGCCGGCATGCGCGTCAACCCGGCCACCAACGGATACCACGGTCAACACGGGGGCACATCACCGCGCCTGGTGAGGGTCGACGGTGGCGCGACGATTCCCCTCGAGCTGCCTGCGGACTCGGAAGTGATGACGGTCGACTGGACCGTGGACGGGGAGCGCTTCGCCCTGACGGTCCAATTCGCCGATCACATCGGACTCTGGGTCGGCTCGGTCGATGGCGACGTGCGCCGGATCGAGTCGATCGCCGTCAATCCCCTCATGGGTGGCGGCGTGAACTGGCTACCCGACCAGGAGCGACTTCTCGTTCACCGGGTTCCGGACCGAGGGCCGGCTCCCGAGCCGCCGCCGATTCCGGCCGGGCCCGGGATCGTAGAAGGAGAGGGTGCCTCTGCCCGATCCACCTACGAGGCGCGCAATCTTCTCGAGACGGCCCACGACGATGCCCTGTTCGACTACTACACCTCCTCGGAACTGGTCATCGTCGATCCGGCCGACGGCGGGATCGAGCTCATCGGCCCGGCGGCTCCCTATTCGATGGCCGAATTCTCTCCCGATGGCGAGTTTCTGCTGGTCGAGCGGCTGGTCGGACCGTGGTCACACGAGGTGGCCTGGTGGCGCTTCGCCAGCGAGATCGAGGTGTGGGATCGAAGTGGCGATCGGGTGGCGACGATCGCATCGCTACCGGTGGCCGACGCGGTACCGGTTCAGGGAGTGCCCCTGGGCCCCCGCTCCGTATCCTGGCGCAACACCGCCCCCCACGAGCTCTACTGGGTCGAAGCGCTCGACGGAGGGGACCCCCTCGCCGAGGTCTCTCACCGTGACCGATTGATGCGCCTCGATGCTCCGTTCACGGCCGAACCCGCGGAGGTCTTCCGGGCCGAGCACCGGATCCGGGGGACGGACACGTGGGGCGAGGAAGGCGGCATGTTGATGCTCGCGCAGCGCGAGCGGATGCGCCGCCGGATCTACGTCTGGCTCCTCGATGTGGACGAGGGGACCTCGCGACTGTGGTTCGACATCGACGAAGACGACCGGTACGGGGACCCGGGCTCTCCTGTGTACCGACCGTTGCCCAACGGCCAGTGGGTGATGCGCCAGGCGGGTGATGCGGTCTACTTCCGCGGCAGTGGCGCCACCGACCAGGGCGACCGGCCCTTCCTCGACCTCAGAAGCTTGAGCTCGGGTGAAACGGAGCGCCTCTTCCGCAGCGATCCGGATCATTACGAGTACTTCGTGGCGTTCGCCGGCGACGAGGACCATTTCGTGATCAGCTCCGAATCGGCCGCAGACGTTCCGAATTACTATCTGGCCGCGCTCGGCGGGTCGATCGAGGCGGCAGAGGGAGAGCCCGAGCGGGCCCTGACACGCGAGCCGATCACCCGCTTCGAGGATCCAGCGCCCCAGCTGCGCGAGATCGAGAAGCGCCTCGTGCGCTACGAGCGGGCGGACGGTGTGCCGCTCAGCTTCCAGCTGATGCTGCCGCCGGGCTACGTCGAGGGCACGCGGGTTCCGACCGTGCTCTACGCCTATCCACTCGAATACTCGAGCGTCGCGACCGCCGGCCAGGTTCGAGGCTCTGCGCAGCGGTTCATGAGGGTTTACGGTCCATCGCACCTGTTCTTCCTGCTGCGTGGCTACGCCGTGCTCGATCAGACCGCCATGCCGATGATCGGCGATCCGGAGACAGCCTACGACACGTTCGTGCCGCAGCTGGTGGCCGACGCCGAGGCGGCCGTGGCCAAGGCCGTCGACATGGGCGTCGCCGATCCCGACCGGATCGGCATCATCGGACACAGCCACGGCGGGCTCATGGTGGCCAACCTGCTCGCGCACACCGACCTGTTCCGGGCCGGGATCGCTCGCAGCGGTTCGTACAACAAGACCGTCCAGCCGTTCGGATTCCAGTCCGAGCGCCGCTCCCTGTTCGAGGCCCGGGACGTCTACATCCAGGTCTCGCCGACGTTCTTCGCCGACCAGGTCGATGAGCCGGTCCTGATCATCCACGGCGGCGACGATTCGAACCCCGGAACACTGACCCCCCAGTCCGAGGTGTTTTTCGAGGCCGTGCGCGGCGCGGGTGGGACGGCCAGGCTCGTGCTGCTGCCGTTCGAGGACCACGGCTACCGGGCGCAGGAGAGCATCGAGCACGTGCTGTGGGAGCAGCTGCGGTGGTTCGACATGTATCTGAGGGATGGCATGGTTTCGGCGGGTCCCGGAAGTGCGGATCGCGCTTCCGAAGGGAGGTAGGCTTCGGTCAGCATTGCGACGAAAGGGAGAGTTGCTGAATGAGTGCAGAGCGCAGTGCAGTGGTCCGGTGTGTCGGAATGCTGGTGGTGCTGGCATCGGGGACGGCGTTGCCGGGCTGTAATCCTTCGCAGGAGAATGAGCCGGGTTCGGAAGCGGCAGAGCGTCCGGCAGCAGAATCCACTGGATCCACCGAAGCGTCCGCCGCGGCGGAATCTGAGGTCCTGGGCACGCAGCTCGCAGGCACCGCCTGGATGCTCGTGGAGCTTCAGTCGATGGATGATGCGATCGGCACGACCCGACCCGAGGATGCCTCCCGGTTCACGCTGCGCTTGAACGATGACAGCACGGCAGCAATCCGGCTGGACTGCAATCGCGCGACCGGTGTCTGGATCGCGGAACCGAGCGCAGACCCCTCCAACGGCCGGTTCGAATTCGGTCCGCTCGCGACGACGAGCGCTCTCTGCGCGCCTCCCGACCTCGACGAGCGGATCGCGGCGCAGCTTCCCTACGTGAGAGGCTATCTGGTGCGCGATGGCCGACTGTATCTGAGTCTCATGGCCGATGGCGGCATCCTCGCATGGCAGCCATACGAAGAGCATGAATTCCGCACGGAGCCCGATGAAAGGCTCGAGCAGGCGATCCGGGAAACGGCGCCCTCGTACACTTCCGAAGTCGTGGGTGCTGCCGAAGGGAGCCAGAATGCGCGGTACGTGCACGGAAGAGTGGATCTGAACGGCGATGGAACGGACGAGGTGTTCGCCTACATGCTGGGGTCGTTCTTCTGCGGCACCGGGGGATGCACCCTCTTCCTGTTTCGGGACGCGGGGAACGATTACGAACTGATCAACGAATTTCCGATCAGTCGAATTCCGATCATCGTCTCACCGAGAGAGTCCGAGGGCTGGCACGACCTCGTGCGACTCGAGTCGGGAGGGGGAATGCCGGCGTCCTACCTTCGCCACTCGTTCGACGGGGCTCGATACGTGGAAGCAGAGCGCACGCCGGCTGACGACGGCCCTCCCGAGGGAATTCCAGTGCTCACCGGAGAGCTTTCCTTCGAGAAGGGAATACCCCTCGAGCCTCGTGACACCTCCGGCTGACGCCCGGCTGCCGACTCCTATTCGTCTCGCCGGTAGACCGTCTGACCCTCCTTGATGGTCTCGACGACCTCGAGGTCGAACAGCGCCTCGGGTTGAACCTCCAGCGGGTTCGCATCGAGGATCACGAAGTCCGCGAGCTTGCCCGGCTCGATGGAGCCCTTACGGTCTTCCTCGAAATACTGATAGGCCGCGTTGATCGTCGTCGAGCGGATCGCGTCCATCGGGGACACCCGCTGATCCGGCCCCAGGACCTGGCCGCTGCGGGTCACGCGGTTCACCTGCGTCGCGAGGATCATGATCGAGCTCGGGAGCGCCACCGGCGCATCGTGATGCTGAGTGTAGACGAGACCCCGGTCCAGCGCTGCCTTCGCGGGTGAAATGAACGCGGCACGCTCCGGGCCGAGCACCGATTCGCGGTGCCAGTCGCCCCAGTAGAAGGTGTGCATGCCGAAGAAGGAGGGGATGATCCCGAGCTCGGCATAGGCGTCGAGCTGGTCCGCCCGGATGGTCTGGCTGTGGATGCCCACCGTCCGGCGATCCGCCGGGCCGTGTTTCTCGGTCGCGGCGCGCGCGGCCCGGATCAGCTGGTCGATCGCCGCGTCTCCGTTCGCGTGATTGATCACCTGCCAGCCCCGGGCGTAGGCGTCGTCGAACATCGCCAGCGCCTTCTCCTCCTCCAGCATCGGGTAGCCCACGTAGTCCGCGTCCTGGCCGGGGGGCGGCACGAAATACGGATGGGTCAGCCAGGCCGTCTTGCCCTGCGGCGACCCGTCGAGGTTCCCCTTGATGCCGCCGATGCGGAAACGCCCCCGGTACTCCCGGCCCATCCAGGGATTGTCCGCCAGCCCCTCGCCGGCCGCCCAGTAGTCCGGGAACGCGATCACGTCGATCCCGAGTTCGCCGGCGTCCGCCATGCTGGCATAGATCTCCAGGTCGGACGGAAAGGCCCTGCCCTCCGTGGCGGTCGTGAAGCCGAAGCGGGTGTAGGCGTCGATCCCCATCCGGGTCATGTGCCTGGCCCCCTCTTCGCCGAAGTCCGGGAACACGGGGAGGACCGCGAACACCGCCGTCTCCTCGAGCACGCCGTCTGGCTCCCGTGATCCCGCGCGGCGTCGGATCACGCCGCCCGCGGGATCCTCGGTCTCGGCCGTGATCCCCGCCATTTCCAGCAGCTTCGAATTCACGCTGTACAGGTGCCCCGACTGGTGAATGATGAAGATCGGCCGGTCGGTAGACACCGCGTCGAGGTCGTCGCGCGTCGGGTGACGGCCCTCGGCGAGCTGCGAGTCGTCGTAGCCGAAGCCGATGATCCAGCCCAGCCGCTGCGAGGCCTCGCTCTCGCCCCAGGCCCGAAGCTTCTCCTGCAGCCGCTCGATCGTGTCCACGTCCGAATCGGGCGGGGGCAGCAGATCGGCCGACAGCGCCTGGAAACCGACATTCTTGAGGTGCCCGTGCGCGTCGACGAAGCCCGGCAGCATGGTGAACGACCCGAGTTCCACGACTTCGGTGGTCGTGCCCCGATGCTCCATCACTTCGTCCTCGCTCCCGACCGCGAGGATCCGCCCGTCCTTCACGGCCACAGCCTCGGCCGAGGGCTGCGCGTCGTTCACGGTCACGATGTCGCCGACGTAGATCGTCTCGGCGGTGTCGGCCGACTCCTCCGGGGCGCGATCGGCCGAAGAGCAGGCGGCAGCCGCGAGGCCGGTGGTTCCTGCGGCAAGCAGAAGTGCGGCGCGTGCTGGTATTGAGAACACCCTTCGACCTCCATCGGTGGTCACTCGAAATCACGATCGAAACAGGTCCAATACGCGGGTTCAGGAATCACGCGTCAAGGTCTTCCCGGTGTTGCGGCCGATCGTCCCGGCGGCCTGCGGCTCGCCCTCCGGATGTCACATCTTCGCCTCCGAATGCGCATCTCCCACCGTGACAGTGAAATCCGCCCGTAGACCCAATTCAGAGGAGGCGAAAGATGGCAAGGAAGCTGGTAATCGTGATCAGCCGCGGTTTCGACGACGAGCGCGCGTCCGTGGCATGGAGCGTCGCGAACGGAGCGCTCAACTCGGGCCTCGACCTGAGCGTATTCCTGGTCAGCTCCGGCGTGGACTGGGTCCGGAAAGGCGCGGCCGGGGCGGCCCACCTGAACCCGTTCGATCCGACCATGGGGGAGATGGTCCAGAAGGTGGTGGACGCCGGCTGCGCGATCATGGTATGCCCGCCGTGCGCGAAGTCGCGCGGCTACACGGAGGAAGACTTCTTCGACGGCGTGGTGATCACGGGGTCGGGCGCCATGCACGCGCTGATCAAGGAGGGGGCGGCCAC
>CBDTXM010000130.1:0-7184 GCA_965364445.1 uncultured bacterium
AGCGTGCCGGTCCCGTTGTCGGTCGCGCCGCTTGCCGCGTGCCACGAGTCGAGGTGTGCGGAGAGGACGACGTATTCGTTCGGCAGATCGGAGCCTCGGATCTCTGCGATCACGTTGTCGTGCGGCACTTCACCCTTGAGCTCGGCCGTCATCTCCACCCGGATACGTGGCGCGCTGCCGTCTTCCGCCAGCCGATACAGGAGGCCGTAGTCTTCGCAGGAGAGTGAGAAGGAGGGGACCTCCCGGGTCGGAGCGTCGAAGATCTTGTTCACCCCCCAACCTCCCGACCACCAGCCCATGACGATGCCCGCCGCTCCAGCCTCGGCGACCCGAGCCATGGACGTCCACGGACTCCGGCTGCCGAGCGATTCGAGGCGATCTCCCCACGCGGCCCGCTCCGCCCGGCGCATGGAATCGATCTTCGCGACCGTCTCCTCGCGGGCGTTGGCCTCGAGCTCCTGCTGGGCCCGGCACATCGGTTCGGGCGGCATGGCGAGCACGAAGGCACCCTCGAGGCCCGCCAGCCAGGACTCGACCTCTTCTTCCGCGAGGGAAGCCGGAATCGTGACTACAGGGCCCTCGACGATGCCGTCCGTGCCGGGGCTGTACGCCATCGGTATCGCTTCCAGGGTCCTCCGGCGCGGCGCGATGAGGTCCACGTGGGTGAAGCCCTGCTCCCAGCCTCGCCACGTGCCGACACTGTCCATTCGCACCTCGATGCCCCACTCGCGATAACGGTCAGCGACCCACCTGGCCGCGGCATCGTACTCCGGGGTGCCGGCCAGTCGCGGTCCGATCGAGTCGAGAAGGGCTCTGGCCATCGATTCGAGTCTCGATCGCTCCGTTCCCTCCTCCGTAATGGCGCGGATGACGGGATCTGCGACCGTGTGGTCCTGAGCCGGTGCTTGCCGCGCACTCAACCCGAGGACGATGAGTGCCGGGACGATCACGGCTGAGGTTCGTGCGCGCTGCATCTGCCATTCTCCAGGTTCGTGTTCGCTGCGGAATCTCTACCCTTACGGTCCGCGATGCGACCCTCTGCCGAAGCGGGTGTCGTTTCGCATCCCGATTGAGGAACGCTGGCCGGCTCGGCGTCTGGTCGAGGCGGCCCGGAACGGACAGATTCTCAAGTCTCGCGAGCTCCTTCGGGCCAGGGCGGAGGTGTGGGAGCGACAGTCTGTAAATGCATGGAAGGCGGAGTAACGACCGGGTGCACACTTCTCGACCCCGAAGCCGGTGGAATCGGATAGCGATCTCTCTCGTCGTGGTGGCAGGCCTGCTGAGTTGCAGACCGGAGACCGCTGCGGCTCCCGACCTGCGCTTCGACGAGGCACGTGTCCGTCCGGCCGCGTTCTCCGGGACAGCGGATCGCCCGGCAAACAGTGCCGCGTACGTGGTGATCCGGAATCTCGGCGAGGCGTCCGACCGGATGATCGGAGCGGCGTTCGAAGGTGCCGGCCGAGTGGAGGTCCACGAGACCCGCATCGACGACGATGGACTGGCGATGATGCAACCCGTTGAGTCTCTCGTCATTCCTGCTGGCGAGGAGGTCAGGCTGGAGCCGGGGGGACTTCACGTGATGCTCATGGGACTCGAGCGGTCGCTCGTGTCCGGTGAAGAGGTTGAATTGACGCTGATCTTCGAGAGCTCCGGCGCGCACCGCCTGATCGCGAAGGTCCGATGATCGAGCTGCGTGATCTCGCGTTCTCCTACCCGGACTCGGATTTCGGGCTTTCCATCACCAGGCTTGAGATCGCCGCCGGGACCACGACCGCCTTCATCGGCCCCAGCGGGTCGGGCAAGACCACTCTGCTCAACCTGGTCGCCGGAATCCTCCAGCCCGACACGGGCACGGTCCGGACGAACGGAACCCTGGTGACCGATCTTCCCGACCGGGCCCGGAGAGCGTTTCGGGTGGCGGAGATCGGTCTCGTCTTCCAGGAGTTCGAGCTCCTCGAGTACCTCACCGTCCTCGACAATATCCTGCTCCCGTACCGCATCAACCCGGTCCTGAAGCTGAAGCCGGAGATCGAAGAGAGGGCGGAGACACTGGCTGCCCGGGTGGGAATCGCCGACAAGCTTCGCCGAAGGCCCCGGCAGCTGTCCCAGGGCGAGCGGCAGCGGGTTGCCGTGTGCCGGGCGGTGATCACCGATCCACCCTTGCTTCTGACCGACGAACCGACCGGCAACCTCGATCCGCTGAACCGGGAGACCGTGCTCGACATCCTGTTCGACTACGTCCGAGATGCGGGCACCACCCTGGTCGCGGTCACCCACGATCACGAGATTCTCGAGCGATTCGAATCCGTGGTGGATTTCCGGTCCTTCCACGACATGGGCTCCGGTTCGGAAACCGAGGAAGGTCCGGCACGATGAGCGGGCCGCTCTACCTCGCCTGGCGCTATCTCGCCTTTCACCGCTGGAAGACGGCGGTCCTGGTCACGGCCCTCAGCCTGATTCTGTTCATTCCGGTCGGTCTCCGGGTCCTCGTCCGACAGAGTTCGGAACAGCTCACCGCCCGGGCCGACGCGACGCCGTTGCTGGTCGGCGCACCGGGAAGCCCCACGGAGCTCGTCCTGAATTCGCTCTACTTCGGCTCCGACGTTCCCACGCCTCTATCGTTCGCGGAAGCGGAAGATGTGGCCGCCACCGGAATGGCGACACCGATTCCGCTCTACGTCCGCTTCCGGGTGCGAGATCAGCCGATCGTGGGCACGACGCCCGAGTATTTCGCGCTTCGCGGTCTGCGAGTCGCGAACGGACGCCTGCCCGCTACCCTGGGAGAGGCAGTGCTCGGCGCTGCGGCCGCCCGCACTCTGGACGTGGCAGTGGGAGGGCACGTCATCTCGTCTCCCGAGAGCGTTTTCGACATCGCCGGTGTGTATCCGTTGCGGATGCAGGTCACCGGGGTCCTGGCGCCTTCCGACACGCCGGACGACCAGGCGGTGTTCGTGGACATCAAGACCGCGTGGGTGATCGAGGGGCTGGGTCATGGCCACCAGGACCTGAGTCGGCCGGAGGCCGCGGCCGGCGTGCTGAGTCGGGAAGGCAACGTCGTCATCGGAAACGCCGCGGTAGTCCAGTACAACGAGATCACGGCCGACAACATCGACAGCTTTCATTTTCACGGCGATCCGGGTGCATTTCCCGTGACGGCCGTCATCGCGGTGCCTGACGACGAGAAGGCCTCGGCCTTGCTCCAGGGCCGCTACCAGGAGAGCACCTCCGTGCAGATCGTACGCCCGGACGAGGTGATGTCAGATCTGCTCGGCACCGTGTTCACGGTGGAACGGTACGTATTGGCTGGCGCATTGATCGTGGGACTGGCGACGCTCGCGACGGCCCTGCTCGTGTTCCTGCTCTCCCTCCGACAGCGACGTGGGGAGCGGGAGACGCTGGGCCGCATTGGAGGTTCGCCCGGTTCCATTCGTTTCCTGATGGGGTCGGAAATCCTTCTCGTCCTGCTGGTAGCGATCGGTATCGCTGGCCTCCTGACCCTGCTGGCGAGCCGGTACGGGTCGACCGCGGCGAGCGCGATCGCCGGTCTGTAGGTCGAATTCGAGCGACTGTCCTGATCTGACATGAGAGGCCGTGCCATGAATGTGAAGAGTCTCCTGATCGGCTCCGCGATGATGCTCCCGATCTCGGCATGTGCAGGGGATGGAGATGGCGGAGCGCGGGAAGCGGACGCACTCGACGTATCGACGATCGGGACGGAGGGCGCCGTTTCAGAATCTCCGATCCGCGTGTATGCCGTGAACTACCCGCTCGCCTGGTTCGCGCGACAGATCGGCGGTCCGGAGGTGCAGGTTGAATTCCCCGTTCCGGCCGACGAGGATCCGGCGTACTGGAATCCGACGCCCGAGCAGATCTCGGAATTCCAGGGGGCGGACTTGATCCTGCTCAACGGAGCCGGCTATGCCGGCTGGACGGATCGGGCCGCGCTGCCGCCTTCAAGGCTCGTCAACACGACGCGAGAGGTGTCTGAGCGCTACATCCGTGCCGACGAGACGGTTACCCACGCCCACGGGCCGGAGGGGGAGCACGAACACGGGACGCTCGCGTTCACGACCTGGCTCGATCCGACATTCGCCGTCGTGCAGGCCCGGGCGATCAGGGACGCCCTCAACCGTGAGCGACCGGCGAAATCGGCCGCATTCGACTCGGCATTCGCGGAGCTGGAGGTAGATCTCGTCGGACTGGATTCCACGCTCGCCCGGGCGGCGGAATCGCTGCTTGGAACACCTGTCCTGGGGTCGCACCCGGTCTACCAGTACCTGGCTGCACGATACGACCTCGACCTGAGAAGCGTCCACTTCGAACCCGATGAGATACCCGGGGCGGCCGACTGGCAGGAGCTGAAGCGACTGCAGGACGAGCGTCCCGCCAGGTTGATGCTCTGGGAGGCCGAGCCCATGCCCGAAGTCCGGCAGCGACTGGAATCGGAGCTCGGCATCCGCAGCGTCGTGTTCTCCCCTTGCGCAAATGCCCCCGATGTTGACGATTATATAGGTATCATGCGCCAGAATGCGCAGCGCCTTTCCGCGACGTCCGAGTGACTGCCGGCCGTCGCGACCCGATCCCTTGCAAGGAGGCCTCATGCTCGATCTCCTCTCGCGGCGATGGTGGTGGATCCTGGTACGCGGGATCGCCGCGATCCTGTTCGGAATCGCCTGCTTCGTATGGCCCGGGCTCGCGCTTTGGTCACTGGTTATTCTGTTCGCCGCCTATGCGATCGTCGATGGCGCCGCGATGATCGTTTTCGGGCGAAAGCTGGGCAGCTGGTTCTGGTATGCGCTCGCCGGCCTTGTGAGCATGGCCGCCGGCGTGATCGCGATCGCCTGGCCCGGAATCAGTGGGATGGCACTCCTCTGGGTGATCGCTGCCTGGGCGATCCTCAGCGGGATATTCCAGATCATGGCGGGCTGGGATATCCGCAAGGAAGTCGAGGGCGAGTGGGTCCTGTTCGTCGGCGGAGTGCTGGCGATTCTGTTCGGCCTGATGCTCTTCTTCCGTCCGGGGGCAGGGGCGCTGAGCGTCGTGTGGCTGATCGGGACCTTCATGATCCTGTTCGGCATTCTGCAGATCATCCTTTCCTTCAAGCTCAAGGGCCTGCAGGGTCGTGTGAAGGATGTGCGGGAAGCGGTGGAGGAGAAGATCAACCCGTAAGGGTCGATTCGAGCCGGCACGAACTCATGGGGCGGGTCCACGATCTGGGGCCCGCCCCGTTTGCATCAACGGAACTTGTTGTGCAGGTGCAGGAGTCCGAGAACCGGGTCCGAAAGCGTGGCCGGGAGCAGGACTTCATGTGCCCGACGCATCAGGTCTTCGACGAACTCCAGGGCGTCCCGCAGCGAGATGACGTAGTGCGTCTCGGTCCTTCGGCTCGTCCCGACTCCGAACGCCACGAGTCGGACCTGACGGACCGGACGGCTCGCTTCCAGCCGGACGACTGCCTGTTCAGACAGCGCTTCGGCGGTGGCGTCGAGCTCGAGGTCGCTGCAGATGCCGATCCGCCCGAGGCCCATGCGGAGAGCCTTCGGCGAACGGATCGCACGGTTCAGGTGTGCCCGTCCCTCCTTGACCTCGCCGATGATCACGTCGATGGCGTTGTCCGGGACGTCGAGCAATTCGTGCGTGTCGATGGGTTGGAGTATCCGCCCTTCGGCGTCCGGCGCGCCCATCTTCACGTCGGGCCAGCGGACCGCTATGACGTCCAGGTCCGTGAGGGTTCGGTAGCCGCCGACCTCGGGGTCGGGAAGGACCAGG
Organism: uncultured bacterium; assembly: GCA_965364445.1. Lineage (GTDB taxonomy): Bacteria > Gemmatimonadota > Gemmatimonadetes > Palauibacterales > Palauibacteraceae > Carthagonibacter. The sequence goes on from CBDTXM010000130.1 coordinate 5,770, forward strand.
GGAACCTCGTCGAGGACCAGGTACCCGTTTACGCGCAGATACGCTTCCACGAGCGCGGCGCCGGAGTTCATTCGATCGTCTCCTCTCGAGGCTGAGCGGGTTCGAGGCGCATCAGACCATTCCGGGCCGGTGGTGGTCGATCTGCTCCCAGGTCCCACCGCTGACGATGTCGAGGATGTTGGGGTCGGACAGGAAGTTGTGCGGGAACCCGAGATCGATTCGACTCACTTCATCGAGCCGATGCAGCTGGTCCGCGTCGAGTTCGACGTGCAGGGCGCCCAGGTTGTCACGGAGCTGGCTCAGATTGCGCGCCCCGACCAACGGGATGACGACCCCCGACTGCTGACGGACCCACGAAATCGCGACCTGCGATGGCGTACAACCGATCTCTTCGGCGACCGAAACGACGGCTTCCGCGATCTCGAGATTGCGTTCTCGACGGGCCGCGCCATCCTTTGCCCGACCTGCCTCGGGCTGGCGCCCGCGACTGTACTTTCCGGTCAGAACCCCCGCGCCGAGCACGCTCCACGGAGTCACCGCGAGATCCATCGCTCTCGACATCGGCAACAGGTCCGCTTCTGCGGTTCGATCGATGAGCGAGTAGCGGATCTGGAGACCCACGAAGGGAGCCCAGCCCCGAAAATCAGCGATCGTATTGGCCCGCGAGACGACCCAGGCTGGCGTGTCGGAGATCCCCACGTACAGCACCTTGCCGGAGGAGACCAGGTCGTCGAGGCCCCGCATCACCTCTTCGGTGCGGGTGGTGAAGTCCCACGCGTGCACCCAGTAGAGGTCGATGTAGTCGGTTGCGAGGCGCTCGAGGCTCGCCTCGCAGGCGCGCATCATGTTCTTCCTGTGATTGCCGCTGAAATTCGGATCTTCGCGCCGGGTCCAGAGAGTGTACTTGGTTGCGACGATCCAGTGGTCCCTGTCCGACGCGATGAATTCTCCGACGAAACGCTCGCTCGTTCCCTCGGTGTACCGGTTGGCGGTATCGAGGAAGTTTCCGCCCGCCTCCGCGAATGCGTCGAACATGCGCCGCGATTCCGGCATCGAGGCTCCCCAGCCCCACTCCTCGCCGAATGTCATCGTGCCCAGCGCCAGCTCGGACACCCTCAGTCCACTTCGGCCCAGAAGGCGGTATTTCATGGTCCGAACCCTGCCTCTCGCTGTATGATGTGGATCGCGCGGGATCGCGAATCGATCGTCGTCCCTCGATGCGTTCATCGTACGGATCACCGGTTTCATGGCCAAGTGTGCCCTGAGGCTGCAGCCCGAAGAGGAACTCGATTGGCAGCCGTAGTACTTGCTGAAGAGCTGGCACGACGCCTGATCACGAGGCAGAACACGGACGGTGGCTGGCCGGCGGCAGGATCGGGCCGCTCGGCGACCGAGCCCACGGCCTGGGCGCTCCG
>CBDTXM010000131.1:0-7103 GCA_965364445.1 uncultured bacterium
GCACAGTCCGACCATCTTCGCGCCTACGGACTGGTCTACGAGACGATCTCGGATGGAGCCCCGGCGGAGTGGCTGCTCAACTATCGGGACGGGTCCTTTCTGTTGCCCGCCCAGCGACGGGTGGCGGACCGGGCCGCGCTCCTGGGGGTCCGAGTCGAGGACATGTCCGGAAGCGACCTCGCCCGCATCCGCGCGGAGATCGAGGGAGCGAACATGGAATCGGTGCCCCTGGAGAAGGCGCCGAAGATCGCCGTGTACACGCCACCCAACAGCTCTCCATGGGATGACGCCGTCACGCTCGCGCTCGAATACGCAGGCATCCCCTACGAACGCGTGTGGGACCGCGAAGTCCTCTCGGGAGGGCTGTCTGCGTACGACTGGCTCCACCTGCACCACGAAGATTTCACCGGGCAGTATTCGAAGTTCTATCTGAATTACGCCGGTTCGGCCTGGCTGCAGGACGAGGTGCGTAGAAACGAGTCCGTGGCGGCCGAATTCGGACTCCCGGACGTTCCGGCTCTGAAGAAGGCAGTGGCCCGCGAGATCCGATCCTACGTGGAGTCCGGCGGGCTTCTGTTCGCCATGTGCACCGCAACCGAGACCCTGGATCTCGCGCTTGCCGCCGGTGGAGCGGACATCGCCGCCGCCTTCGCCGACGGTACGCCCCCGGATCCCTCAGCCGGCAGCCGAATGCGCTGGGACCACGCGCTCGCTTTCACCGATGCGGAAATCGTGCTCGACCCGGGTCTCAGCGCCTTCTCGGACATCGACGGACACCAGGTGAACACGCCGTGGAGGCTTCCGCTCGGAAGCTTCGCCCTGTTCGATTTCAGTGCGAAGATCGACCCGGTTCCCACGATGCTCACGCAGGATCACGAGCGAGTGCTGCCGGACTTCTACGGTCTTACGACGAGCTTCCAGATGAACCGGGTGAAACCCGGGGTAACCATACTGGCTGAGGACCGGGCGTCCGGGGTCGTGAAGTACTTGCACGGATCCGTCGGTGAAGGGAGTTTCACCTTCCTCGGCGGCCACGATCCCGAAGATCCTCAGCACCTGATCGGCGATCAGGCGACCGACCTGGCGCTCCATCGGAACTCTCCGGGGTACCGGCTGATTCTGAACAACGTCCTCTATCCCGCGGCGAAGAAGAAGGCGCTGAAGACATGAACGCGAACGGCTCGAATGCCGGTGGAGGTCGATCCTCCTTCCAGGCTCCCTCGCGGCTGGCCGGGTTACCGCCCTATCCACTCGCCGGAGTTCCCGACATCAAGGCCCGGCTCCGCGCCGCGGGTGAGGTCGTATACGACTTCGGAGTCGGCGATTCAGGTCTTCCCGTTCCCGATGTGGCCGTTGAGACCTTGAGAGTCGCGGCCGGGGATCCTGCGCTGCAGGGATACGGTTTTCAACGAGGGCTGCCCCGGTTTCGAGAAGCGACCGCTGCCTGGCTGGAGAGGAGATTCGGAGCGGCCGTAGATCCGGAGTCCGAGATCCTGCCGGTCATCGGCAGCAAGGAGGCGATCGCGCTTCTCGCATTCGCCGTGCTCGATCCGGGTGACACGGCGCTCGTTCCCGATCCGGGATATGCTCCGTATTTCGGAGGTTCGTACTTCGCCGGCGCCAACATCTATCGCGTGCCGCTGCTCCGGGAGAACGGATTCCTGGTTCCCCCGGATCGGATTCGAGAGGCCCCGGGCCGCCTGCGCCTGGTCTACCTGAACTATCCGAACAACCCGACCGCCGCGTCTCCCGACCGTTCCTATCTCGAGGAGATCGTGGCGGCGTGTACCGAGAGAGATGCGGTTCTGCTCTGGGACAATGCCTATTCGGAAGTCACCTTCGACGGGTATCGTGCGCCGGGACTGCTGGAGGTGCCGGGGGGGAGGGAGACGGGTATCGAGCTCCATTCATTCTCGAAGAGCTGGAACATGACCGGCTGGAGGCTCGGCTGGGCGACCGGGAATGCGGAGATCATATCGTCTCTTCGCCGCGTGAAGACATTCTTCGACTCGGGGTCGTATCTGGCAATCCAGGCGGCCGGCGCGGCCGTCCTCGAGGACTCGGAGCGGTGGACGACACGGACCGTCAACCAGCTGCAGGAGCGTCGGGATGCAGCCGTGCCCGCGTTCCGTGCAGCAGGATTCGAGCTCGAGGTTCCCAGGGCGACTCTATACCTGTGGATGCGCGTCCCGGGTGACGAGGACTCGGAGTCTTTCTGTCTCCGCACCCTGGAGGAGGCGCATGTAGTGCTGCTCCCCGGCTCCGCCCTCGGTCGAGGTGGCGAAGGGTTCGTACGCGCATCGCTCACCCTTGATTCCGATCAGTACGCGGAGGCGTGCGCCCGGCTCGGCCGGGTGCTCTGATCAGGCCACTCCCGTGAACGAATCTCGTCCGACGAGCCTCGTCTCCGAGGCCAAGCGCCGGTACCGCCGGGCCTGGTGGACGGGCATCGTACTCTCGACGCTCGCACACGTCGTCCTGTTCGCGTGGGCGGCGCGGGAACTGCGGTTGAACGCGGCACGGTTTGAAGCGATCCCGAGGGCCGTCCGTCCGCCGGAAGGCATCCAGGTCATCGAGGTGCGGCCGGTCACACCGGAGGAAACGGAGGTCCGCGACGACAGACGGCTGATTCAACTTCCTCCGGACCCCGAAGAGCGCACCCGCCCGCCGGAGCGAGATCCAGCGCCGAGCGGGGTTCCAACGCCGATGAGCGGAGGACGGGACGACGATGGACTGGGCCTGACGAACGCGGAGAAGCTGCAGCCGCGTGAGGGCGACCGCCGGCTCTGGAAGGACTTCGAGGACGAGCAGATGCCCGAGTACGTCCAGAGTCGCTGGGCCCGAGCAGAGGGCGCAATCCGGTCTCGACTGTCGCAGATGCTGGACAGCCTCAGCCTGTCGGAGGAGCAGCGGAGAAAGGCGCTTGACTGGCTCACCGGCGACGGCGACGAGGAGTGGGGCGTGACGCCGGATGGCCTGGTGCTGGGGGGCACGGTGATCCCCATGGACGTGGGATCGATGTTCGCGGAGACAGGACCGCGAGGCAGGGAGGCTCGTGCGGCGGAGCAGGATCGGGCGCTGATCGACCAGCAGGATCGGCAGACCGACATAGACGAGACTCTGGAAGAGCGCAATCGACAGATCGAAGCGCGGGTCGCCGAGGAGAGAGCCCGCGCCGCCCTGGCGGATTCGGCTGCCGTGTCCGACTCCTCCGGGACCTCCGGAACCTCGGTCGATCCTTGAGTCGGGGCAGGCATCCGCACCTCGCCACGCCCCCGCCATCCGGTTAGACTGTCGCACCGTTGCCCGAGTGACTCCCACAACCCCCGGATCGATGAGCGAATCACCCGCCGGACCGCTGCTGGACACGCGCTACGACCCGTCCGAGATCGAGCCGGCTCTCTACAGCCGCTGGATCGAGCGGAACGCCTTTCACATGGATGCAGACCGGGCGACCGATCCATACGTGATCGCGATACCTCCGCCCAACGTGACGGCGGCTCTCCACATGGGCCATGGCCTGAACAACACGATCCAGGATGTGCTGATCCGATTCGAGCGCATGCGTGGCCGGGACGCGATGTGGATTCCAGGGACCGACCACGCAGGCATCGCGACACAGAACGTGGTCGAGCGGCAGCTGAAGAACGAAGGGCTGACCCGACAGGATCTCGGGCGCGAGGCATTCGTCGAGCGCGTCTGGGAGTGGGTCGACACGTACGGCAATACGATCATCGAGCAGCTCAAGAAGATCGGCTGTTCCTGCGACTGGGAGAGGACCCGGTTCACGCTCGATCCCGGCCTGTCTCGGGCGGTGCGCGAAGTTTTCGTCCGGCTTCACGAGAAGGGTCTGGTCTACCGGGGGAATTACATCATCAACTGGTGCCCCCGTTGCCACACGGCTCTGTCGAACGAAGAGGCCGAGCACCAGGAGATGGAAGGCAGGCTCTGGCACATCCGCTATCCGCTCGCCGACGATCCGGAGCGCTGGGTCACTGTAGCCACGACGCGCCCCGAGACGATGCTGGGCGATACTGCCGTGGCCGTGAATCCAGACGACGAGTCCAAGCGCGAATTCGTCGGGCGGGAGGTCGAATTGCCGCTCACCGGTCGCCGGATTCCGATCGTGGCGGATGTGTTCGTGGACCCCGAATTCGGCTCCGGATTCGTGAAGGTCACGCCTGCGCACGATCCGAACGACTTCGAGATCGGCAGACGGCACGGACTCGAAGAGCTGAACATCATGCACGGCGACGGGACCCTCAACGAGAACGCCCCGGAGCCGTTCCGAGGACTGGATCGATTCGAGGCGAGAAGCCGGGTGGTCGAGGCGCTCGACGAACTTGGACTCCTCGAGAAGGCGGAGTCGCATGTGCACGCGGTCGGTCACTGCTATCGCTGTGACACGGTGGTCGAGCCACGACTCAGCCTTCAGTGGTTCGTACGCATGAAGCCGCTCGCCGAGCCGGCGCTCGAGGTCTACCGCAAGGGAGATCTCCGCTTCCACCCCGAGCGATTCGGTGCCACGTACGAGCACTGGATGACGAGCGTCAGGGACTGGTGCATCAGCCGGCAGCTCTGGTGGGGACACCGGATCCCGGTCTGGTACTGCCGTGACACGGGCTGTGCCGAGGTCGCCGTCTCGCGCGAGGATCTGGAGTGCTGCCCGGCCTGCGGTGGAGACGTGGATCAGGATCCCGACGTACTGGACACATGGTTCAGCTCCTGGCTGTGGCCATTCAGCACGCTGGGCTGGCCGGACGAAACGGAGGACCTGAAGGTCTTCTATCCGACCCACACGCTGAGCACGGCGCCCGAAATCCTCTTCTTCTGGGTCGCCCGGATGGTGATGGCAGGCCTGGAATTCCGGGGCGAGATCCCGTTCACGGATGTGCTGCTGCACGGCACCGTCCGGGATGCCACTGGCCGCAGAATGTCGAAGTCACTGGGCAACGGTATCGATCCTCTCGAAGTCGTCGAGCGCTTCGGCGCGGACGCGATGCGGTACACGCTCGTAAGCGCGGCCGCACTCGGAACCGACATCCAGCTGGACCACGAAGACCTGGAGTCGTCGTTCCGGGTCGGACGCAACTTCGCCAACAAGCTCTGGAACGCTGCGAGGTTCGCGCTTGGCTACCTGACGCCGGAAGACGTGGCACGCGATCCGCAGACCACCCAGCTGGAGGTCGCGGATCGCTGGATCCTCTCCCGGCTGGCGCGGGCCACATCAGACGTCACCGAAGGTCTGGAGAGATTTCGGCTCCATGAAGCGGCCGAGTCGGCCTATCACTTCGTCTGGAGCGAGTTCGCGGACTGGTACGTCGAGCTCGTCAAGGACCGACTTCGCGGGGAGAGGGGTGAGGCCAGCCGCAATGCAGCCGCGGCAACCCTGGCGACGGTGATGGACGGATGGCTTCGACTCCTGCACCCGATCATGCCGTTCCTGACCGAGGAACTCCATTGCCACATGCCCGGCCGCGACGACGATGACACCCTGCTGGTCGGGCCGTGGCCCGAGAGCGACGGGCAACGGTACTCGGATGCGGAGGCCGCCATCGAGGCTCTCCAGGAGGTCGTGGGCGCGGTACGTAACCTTCGATCGGAGTACTCGATCGATCCGGGTCGCCGCATCGATCTGATGGTCATCGAACCGTCCGCCGCTCTCGCAGAAGCCATGGAACTCGAGAACAGGGGTCTGTCCCAATTGGCCCGGCTCTCCTCGCTTCAGCAGAGTGCGTCGATTCCGGCTGGAGAGCCCGGCGCGCACGCCGTTCTTCGGGCGGGAGGTGAACTCTTTCTTCCCTTGAGGGACGTAATCGATCTGGACCGCGAGCGGCAGCGTCTCGCGGAAGAGCTGAAGCGCCTGGGAGGGCTCCTCGAGGGCGCCCGGGCACGGCTCGCCAATCCCGGCTTCCTCTCCGGCGCACCCGCCGATGTCGTCGAGAGAGAGCGGGAGAAGGCCGACTCGCTGGAGCAGCGTCACCGAAGGCTGCTCGAGAAGAGGGCGGCATTCGGTCCCGAGTGAGAGTGGGTCGGGAATCCGCGATCGGTTGCTCCGGTCGCCGGATCGCCTTCCTCGCGTTGGCCGCAGGGTGCGCCAACGTCGAGTCGCCCCCGGGAACGGGCCCCGATTTCGAGCCGCCCAGCGTGGTCGAGCGGTTTCCGGCCCCCGGAGCGGTCGTTCCCGATCTCGACGACGATGCCTGGATCCGATTCGATGAGCCCGTCCAGTCTCCACGCAATCTCGAGCGGGGCCTGGACCTCTCGCCGGCGTGGGACTGGAAGTTCAATCCCCGGATTTCGGGGTTCTCGGTTCGGCCCCGGGAAGGCTGGAGGCCAGATGTCGTCTATCGAATCCGCATACCTGCAGGAGTCAGCGACCTGGTTCGGAATCGCACCCGACAGGCTATCGAGTGGACCTTCAGCACCGGGCCGGACATTCCGGAGACCCGGATCGACGGCATAGTCTACGACCGCGTGGCGGTCGCGGGCGTTCGTGATGCGCGGCTCCTGTTCCTCGCAGCCGACTCGGTGCCCTACAGCGTGGTCAGCGACACGGGCGGAGTGTACGGCATGCGAGCGCTGCCTCCGGCGGACTACACGGTGTACGCCTTCCTGGACCAGAATCGGAACCGGCGGCTCGATCGTGCGTCGGAACCCTGGGATAGCGCGAATGTGAGCCTGCCGGAGCCGAACAGCCGGTACGCGGTCGATCTGTGGATGGTTCCCCCGGACAGCACGCCGCCGCGTCTGCTCTCGGTCGTCGCATTCGACACCCTCACGCTCTCTCTCGAGTTCGATGAGCCGCTGGATCCGGAGGCTTCGCTGGAGGGCGCCGTCGTGTCGGTCACCGGTCCGCCCGGACAACCGCCATTCACGATCGCCGGCCTGCAGGTCGGACAGCCAGGAGCCGTGCTCCGCGACGATGCCGGGGAAGGGGTCGATTCGGATACGACCGTCGTCGGCGTGGCGGGCGACGATCCGGAGACGATCGAACAGGCGCCCGGTGAAGAAGCGGTCGAGCCTCTCGACGACAGGATTCCGACGCCCGACTCGCTCGTTGCCGATTCGATGATCGCAGACTCGGTCGCTGCAGGTCCGCC
>CBDTXM010000132.1:0-6970 GCA_965364445.1 uncultured bacterium
CCCCTGCAACTGGCGTTGCGGGCGGAGGATCACGACACGAGCGGCGAGCTGGCCGAGCTGATCGAGCTCGGCACCGATCAATCTTTCTATCCGGCGAACTTGACCCAGTACGTCATGAACGAGCAGTTCCAGCTCGAATTCTACCGCTCGGTCATCGAGGCCCGGGAATACCACGTCCTGTGGATCCATGACTATCGCGGGCTGAATGGCGAGGGCAACCCTGACGAGATCGCCTTCAAGCAGACCGTGAGGGGGTACATCAGAGCGCTGACCGAGAGGGTCGAGGCGTACGACGAGACCCGCAAGCTGCCCCAGTACTTCATCTTTCTCGACCAGAACTACTTCGAGGCCAATAAGTCGAGGCTGTTCTTCCGTGTTCTGCTCGACCCGATGAACTACGAACTCGACCTCCCGGATGGATACGAGGAATGGGAAGCCGAACTCGCCGAAGCCCAGGAGCGGCTGCGGCAGGCCGTCGCGAATTCGCAGCTGCTCCAGACCGAGCTCGCGCAGTACGGCGAGGACTGGCTGGAGAATCGCATCCGGGTGCACATCAATGTCACGAACCCGTCGGACTTCTCGTTCAACAGTCTCCACGTGGCCGGTATCATCCCGGTGCCGGACAACCTGATGCGAGACCACAGGAAGATCGCCTTCTACGACATCACCGAAGAAGATCCGTATCGAGGTCTGGCGATGTTCACCGGCATGGGAATCGGCGAGCACTACGTCGGGCCGAACTGGGAAGACCGGGCGGTCATCATCCAGGGCCCGGCGGCGCTGCGGGTCAAGACCGCCGCGAGGGAACTCCTCGAGCAGCAGGGATTCGAGCCCGGAGAGATTCCCTTCCCGCTGCGGCCCCTCGAGAAGCCTCCGACCTACCAGGCGAAGATCGACTCCGTAGCCCGTCTGCTGGCGGACCGGGTATCGAGTTACGCCGGACAGGTCCTCCAGGTGCACAACAAGACGGGATTCGCCGACAAGCCGATCAACGTCGAGAAGGCGATCCTCTACACCCTGATGCCCGCGGGATCCCTTCTCAAGGTGCCCGACTCGCTGTGGCAGAACTACGTGTACGCCTCAATGCTCGTCGGCAGCGCACTGCGCGGGTGTGAGGTCCTGATCATGGCGCCGGCCCTGAGGTCGGCACCGAGTGCGGCTTCGGTCACCATGGCTCGCGCCCACGGCCTGTTCGGTGCCCTGATCGTAATGAAGAACGGGCTCAACCAGGAGATCGAGGCCGAAGGCGGACTCCTGAAGACGGGTCTCTACGCGCCGAACGTAGGGGTCGGGGACCTGGCCGGCCGGATTCTACAGAGCCGTGAACTGGACGAACCGTGGCTCCGGGAGATGTACCCGGAAAACCCGGCGATGCGCGAGGCGGTGGACCGGATGCTACCGGAGCTGGAGCAGGTCGACGTATCCGCCGACTACCTGGTTGCCTCGGGCGCGGACGAGTCCCCGAAGCTTCACCTGAAGGCGAACTTCTTCATCACGAACGAGGTCTGGGAGATCCTGATGCGGATGCCGGAGTGGGGTCCGCTGATCACCGAATACCTGCGGTACCTGGCGGTTCAGACCGGTCCTCCCGAGACTCGACCCTCGGGCCGCGACGTGCCGGAGAATCTGCTCGTGGCGTTTCAGGGCCTCGCTCGTTCGCTGGAGGCGCAGCTGACTCCGGAACAGACGGAGCGGTCCGCGGCGTTCTTCACGGTCGGCTCTACGAACATGGACTACCGGAGCATGGTCATGGACGGCGAGGTCCAGATCACCATGCGGGGCTGGAATTCCCTGGCCGGCCTCGTGGACTTCGCTTTTCTCGTAGGCCTGTGCGAATGGGTCGATACCCTCGAGGAACTCGACGCGCTACTGCCCCCGCCGGGCGGAATGACGCGCTCGATGGCGAACTTCATGAAGCTGGCGCTCTGACGAATGCCTGAAGGCCCCCGGTGATCGCCCGGTCACCGGGGGCATGCGATCCGCGGTCCGCGGGAATACGGAGTACAACCGGGCCAGCACCCCCAGCGCGATTCGCTCGGGACACCAGGCGATTCAGTTCACCTCGTACGTGAACTCACTTCCCTCGGCATCGATCTCGCGAACGCGTACCTCGTTGTCGCTGGACCATTCGAGCAGCCAGCGCCCGCCATCCGGCCGCGCCCTTCCTCCGACCGGTGACCACTTGCCCGAGCTGCGGATGAGTTCGGTCAATTCCCCGCGCGTCGAGACGCACTTCGCGACCTGGCCCGAATACACGGTGACGCAGACGACGCCATGCGCTTCCGTCCACATGCCCATCAATGCGTGGCGATCGTGCACGAAGTCGAATTCCGGCGTTCGCTCGACGAGGTTCCGTGCCACGATTCTCGCCGAAGGGTCACCGGGCTCGACACGATACAGGTCGGGTCCGATCGTGACGTAGATCAGACCCTCGGGACTGACGGTCAGCCAGTGGAGGAATCCGGCATAGTCTTCGAGGGAAATCTCGCGCAGAAGCGCCCCGGACGGGTCCCTGACCTCGATCGACCTGGCATCGCGCCTGAGCACGTAGACACTGCCGGTCGCATCTCTCTGAAAGCCGTAATCATGGTGCTGGTCCGGATAGCCAGCACGCCACGGGAGCACATCGGTCACGACACCATCGGGTTCGAGCCGCCAGACCCGGTGCCGGTAGTCTTCCCCCACGTTCGTCACGTCCTCCCCGTAGAGGGACCCGTCCGGGCCGAGCCAGAGCTCGTGCGTGTGAACGTCCGCCACCGCGATCTCGATCGAACCGTCGGGCCGAAGGACCCGAACGTTGCGCAGGTCGCTGAAATAGAGATTCCCCCGGCTGTCGAGCACCAGGCTCACCGGTGGATGTGCCGCGGCGAGCGCCGGCAGAGTCAGGGTCAGAACGACCGCTGTCGCCGAGATTCCCCTGCGTCCGCGCAGCGCTGGAGTCTTGCTGCCTCGTGCCCGTCCCGGCCCAACTCTCACTTTGCCTTCTCCTCGTCGCGCACGGTCTCCGGAAGCGGGGTCTGCGATGCCCGCAGGACCGTGATCCGCGTTTCACCGGGCATGTCGTACCGCTTTCCCGGGACGTCGATCCGGTGCGAGCGATCGTGCTCGAAGCTGAGGATCCGGCTGAACGGGACCTCCAACCAGCGTCGGACGATCCGATCGAGTTTTGCGGAACCGTAAGGAGGATCGGCGAATGCCAGATCGTAGGCTCCGGAGGAGAGCGACTCCACAAACGGAATCGCGTCCCGCTTAAAGATGCGTGTGTTCCGACGGGTCCGCATCGCGGCGACGTTCGCTTTCAGGGAATGGAGGCTGGCTGGCCCGTTCTCGACGAAATCTGCCCGGGAGGCGCCGCGCGACAGAGCTTCCAGGCCCAGCGCGCCCGTGCCGGCGAACAGGTCGAGTACGAACGCACCATCCAGATCGGCTTCCAGCAGGGAGAGCCAGCGGTCGCGGACGTGCTCGGACGTCGGACGCACACGTGCCCCGGGAGAGACCAGCTTACGCCCGGCCCACTTTCCGGATACGATTCTCACAACTCCCCCTCCACCAGTTCCAGCCATTCCGCTGGCCGCTCGAGGTGCACGTTGTGGCCCGCCCCGGGCACGAGCGCCAGTCGCGCGGCAGGCATTGACTCCGACATCTGTCGGCTCAGGCGCACGTACTTGACGTCCCGTCTCCCGGCGATCAGGAGAGTCGGCACATTCAGGTGCGAAAGCCCATCCCACAGGGACGGCTGCATCCCGGTGCCGAGGCCTCGCAGGCAGGCCGCGAGTGCCACCGGGCAGTTGGACAGACGCTGCTCGTGCTGTGCCTTCCGAACCGGGGCCGGAAGCGAAACCTGACTGGCAAACAGGGGCTGCGACTCCCATTCCTCGATGAAGGCTGCGATACCGGCGGATTCGATTCGAGAGGCAAGCTCGGCATCGGACATCCGGCGTGCCTCGCGTCCGACGGGATCCGCGATCCCCGGTGACGCACCCTCGAGAATCAGTTGAGACACGTACTCCGGCGCCAGCAGACCAGCACCCAGCGCCAGGCGCCCGCCCATCGAGTAGCCGACCCAGACAGCCGTTGGAACCGCGAGGGAATCGAGCAGATCGGTCAGGTCGGCCACAACCGCCGCGAAGGCATACCGTCCCGGCGATTCCGGCTTGTCGCTCTCGCCGTGCCCGGGAAGGTCGACGAGAATCACCCTTCGGTGCGCTGCCAGACGGTCGATCGCCTCTGCGGGCCACGACCTGTGCGATCCCGTGAATCCGTGCAGCATGAGCAGGGGCGGCGCGTCGCCGGTGCCGCGATCGACGCAGTGGATGCCCAGGCCATCGCGCGCGTGCACGATCACCTGAGGCGACCCATGCAGTCGGAGCTTCCGGACGGATTGCCGATTCGGGAAACCATGCCCACAGACTCGGGATCCGAGGGGCAAACAAGCAACCCCGTCAACCCGGAGGTTGGCGGGGCTGCCCGGCGGCGGACCGCTCCCTGGCCCGCCAGTATCTCTCTCTTGCCTGCCCGTGGCCGACGACCGATCGAAGCACCCGGGTCCTCGACAGGACCCGAGTCAGCGGCCGGGTCCCGACCTCATGGTCAAGACGGTGTCGCTTATGTCGTCCTCACGATCCGCCAGCAGCACGCCAAGGGCCACGAAAAGCAGTCCGATTCCCGATGAGGTTCGAAGCCAGAACGCTTTCATTCTTGTGACTCCACGTTCGAATCGGATGCGCGCCCCAGCGATTCTGCGCGAACCTTCTCACCTGAGCGCTCCAGGCGCTCGAACAGCACTCCGATCATGTCCAGCAGTGCCGCGACCTCGATGGGCTTGGCGAACGTCGCGGCGGCATCCGTACCGGCGATTGCGTCCCGTGTCAGTTCATCGTCATGCGCGGTTACGTAGATGACGGGAACGTCCCATCCCTGGTGCCGAATCCGGTGATGCAACTGAGGTCCGCTGAGTCCCGGCAACGACACATCGAGCAGAATGCAGCCCGGTTGCGAGTCCATCGGCGGCGGATCCGCAAGGAACTCCTCGGCGGACCCGAAGGTCTCGGCGCCGTACCCGACCGCACGAGCCAGTCGAGCAAGTGCCCTCCGGATCGCCGGGTCGTCATCGACGACGAAGAGCGTACGGCCCCTCCCTGTCTCCTCGTCGTTCACTGCGCCCCCTTCCCCGGTTCCGGAATCGGCTTCGCGATGCGGGCCGCCTGTCGCTGGAACGGAATCTGGACGCGAACCGGTCGGAGCGTCATTGGACCTTGGTCCCATTGGGACACATCACCCGCTGACGGGGCTACCGGCGAGGGAAGTACGACGGGAGGAGTGGGCCTACTGCGGGTTCAGGCCGATGCCGAGACGCTCGGCGAGCCGCGCCAGGTCCGCCAGCGAGTCGGCTTCCATCTTCTCCATCACCCGGCCTCGGTGCACCTTGACGGTCTTCTCCGACACGCCCAACTCGCGGGCGATCTGCTTGTTCAACCGGCCGATCACGACTCGCTCGAACACCTGTCGTTCTCGTGGCGTCAACGTCTCCAGTCGGCTCCGGATCTCGGCCATCTGTGCAGCTTCCCGTCGTCTCCGACCATCCAGGTCCACGGCCGCCTCTACCGCGGCGATGAGACGATCCGGATCCGCTGGCTTCTCGAGGAAGTCTGCAGCGCCAGCCTTCATCGCGGCCACGCTCTCCGGAACGCCTCCGTGGCCCGTCAGAAACAGGATCGGGCGACTGGCATCCGCCTCGGACAATCGTTCCTGGAGTTCGAGGCCATCGATCTCCGGCATCTGCAGGTCGAGCAGAAGGCATCCGGGACAGCCGGGATCGGAGTCGGCGAGATACTCCGGGGCCGAGGCGAACGCCCTCACCCTGAATCCGGAGGCCATCAGCAACCGAGTGATCGAGGAACGAACCGAGGCATCGTCGTCCACTACGAATACGGTGACCTCAGGCGAATCCATCGTCCGGGCCGCGGTCGTGCTGTCGCTCATGCTATCGCGCTCCGCTCCACATGCTCCGTCCCGGACGGAGCAGCGGGAAGGGTGAAACGAAGCCTCGCGCCACCCGACGGGGCGTTCTCGGCTTCGATCCTCCCCCCGTGCGCCTGGATCAGGCTGCGGCTGATCGCCAGACCGACTCCCATACCCTTCGATTTCGTCGTGACGAAGGCGTCGAAGATCTTCGAGATCCGTTCCGGCGGAATGCCCGGGCCGGTATCCTGAATGGTGATTTCAACGCCGGATCCCGTGCCGCGGGTCCGAAGCATGAGTCTCTTTTCCGACTCCTGGCCCCGCATCGCGTCCAGTGAATTCATGATCAGATTGATCAACACCTGCTGCAGCTGCACCCGGTTCCCGAGGACAGCCGGAAGATCGCCGGCCAAGTCGAGTCCCACATCCACATCGGTCTCGCGAATCTCCGAACCGAGCAGGAGCAGCACATCGCGCACGAGCTGGTTCGTGCGAAGGGACTCGGTCTCGACGGTTCCACGTTTCAGAAATGCCCTGAGCTCCTTGATCACGTCCGAAGCGCGTCGACCCTCGTTCATGATCTCCTCGAGTGCCTCGCGAACGACTTCCTTTCCGAGATCCGGGTTCGATAGGAGCCGGTCGCCGGCTGCTGCATTACTGACGATCGCCATCAGGGGCTGATTCAATTCGTGGGCCAGCGAGGTCGCGAGTTCTCCGGCCGTGGCGATACGCGACACGTGCTCCAGATCTCGCTGCTGGCGTCGCGCCCGCTCCTCGGCACGGTCCCTTTCCTCGATCGCCAGTTCCAGTCTGCGGGCCCTGCGCTCGGCATTCCGGATCCGACGGAGGAGCCCTGCTCCGACCAGCCCCGCGGCGAGCAGCCCCGCGCCCCACCGGAACCAGTCCGTCTGCCACCAGAGCGGAAGAATCCTGATGTCTACGGACTCCGGGCTGGCGCTCCAGACCCCGTCCTCGTTTCTCGCTTCTACGATGAAGCTGTAATTGCCGG
>CBDTXM010000133.1:0-6942 GCA_965364445.1 uncultured bacterium
GGCGCCCACAGAGAAGCCACGTCACCGTCCACCCGTACCTCAGGATCCCAGAATCTCTCGGTCATCGGTACCGTGACCGCGGCGATCGACTCGAGCACCTCCGGCAGCGTGCGGGTCGTCGGGGAATCCGATCCAGAGCCGGATCGCACCGCGGTGGTCCGCGACCGCGGATGATGAAGAGCCTCGAGCCGCACGATATCCCGCTCTCCAAGCGCCGCGAAGAGTTCCCGGACCGTTGCCAGGACTTGTGTTCGATCTTCGATCTGTTGCTGCGTACGGGCGACCTCCGGTTCCTGGGCTGCCAGCGGAGCGTCCGAGAGGGCCAGTGCGAACGCGACCCCGAAGAATGCCCGCCCGACGCCCGGGGCGAGCCGTGTCACGGCGCGAGCTCCCGGTTCGCGATCTCGCCGGCTACCCGGGAGACGAACTCCTCGAGCGGCATTACCGCCTGCTTCCGATCGGATCCTCGGGCGCGCACGGCGACGGTGCCGGCCTCCAGCTCGCGGTCTCCTACGACGAGCAGGTACGGAATCTTCTGCATTTCGCCGTCCCGCACCCGGTAGCTCAGGGTGTCGGAGCGTGCGTCCAGCTCTGCTTCGAGCCCCGCGGCCCGCAAGCGATCGACCACCGCCGCCGCCCCCTCGGCGTGATCGTCGGTGATCGGCAGCACACGGGCCTGTACGGGCGCGAGCCACACGGGAAAGGCCCCGGCGAAATGCTCGATCAGGAAGCCGGTGAAGCGTTCCAATGTCCCGAAGATCGCCCGATGGATCATCACCGGCCGGTGCGGCTGGTTGTCCTGCCCGATGTATTCGAGCTCGAATCTCTCGGGCAGGTTGAAGTCGAGCTGGATCGTCGCGCCCTGCCACTCCCGCCCGATCGCATCCCTGAATTTGATGTCGATCTTCGGGCCATAGAAGGCGCCGCCGCCCTCGTCGATCCCGTACTCGCGACCCGTCCGGTCCAGGGCCTCTCGAAGCGCCTCCTCGGCGCGATCCCACGTCGCGTCATCGCCGATTCTCTTCTCCGGCCGCGTCGAGAGATCGAGCCGGTATTCCAGGCCCAGCGTGCCCATGACCACGTCGATGAGGTCGATGCACGTGAAGATCTCGTCCTCTACCTGTTCCGGCGTGCAGAAGATGTGTCCATCATCCATCGTCAGCATCCGGACACGGAGCAGCCCGTGCAGGGTCCCCGATCGCTCGTATCGGTAGACGTTGGCGATCTCCGAAAGGCGCAGCGGCAGGTCCCGGTAGCTGCGGGGGCGGGCGGCGTAGATCATCGTGTGGCCCGGGCAGTTCATCGGCTTCACCCGGAACGACTCCCCCTCCCCTTCCATCGCCGGATACATGTTCTCGGCGTAGGTGGGCAGATGACCGGAGCGCTTGAACAGGGCCTCGCTGGTCACGTGCGGGGTGTAGACGAACTCGTAGTCCCGCTCCGACAGCAGGTCTTCGATCCAGCGGCGCAGGCGCATCTGGATGCGCGCTCCCTTCGGGTGCCAGGCGACGAGACCGGGGCCGAATTCTTCCTGGAAGCTGAACAGGTCCAGCGCCTGGCCGATCTTCCGGTGGTCCCTCTTCTTCGCCTCTTCCAGCCGGTGAAGGTGCTCTTCGAGGCTCTTCGCATCGAAGAACGCGGTGCCGTAAATGCGCTGGAGCATCTGCCGGGTCTCGTCACCCCGCCAGTATGCGCCGGCGCCGGACAGCAGTTTGTAGTGCTTGATCTCGCCGGTGGACGGAACGTGCGGCCCGCGGCACAGGTCCGTGAACGGACCGTCCGTATACGCGGAGATGGTTTCGCCGTCCGGGATCTCCGACAGCCGTTCCAGTTTCAGCGGATCGTCGGCGAACAGTTTCTCGGCTTCTTCGCGAGTCAGTTCGCTACGTTCGAAGCCGTAGTCCGCCATCGCGACCTCCGCCATCCTCTCTTCGATCGCCGCGAGATCCTCGGGCGTGAAAGGCGTTGGAACGTCGAAGTCGTAGTAG
This sequence comes from uncultured bacterium, assembly GCA_965364445.1. Lineage (GTDB taxonomy): Bacteria > Gemmatimonadota > Gemmatimonadetes > Palauibacterales > Palauibacteraceae > Carthagonibacter. The sequence continues at coordinate 1,989 of CBDTXM010000133.1, forward strand.
AAGCCGTTCTCGATCGGCGGCCCGAATCCGATTCCGGCGTCCGGGTACAGCTCGCGAACCGCCGTGGCGAGCACGTGCGCCGCGGAGTGCCGGAGGGCATACAGGGCCTCTTCGCTGTCGTCACGGCGCGTCACGATCGAGACCTGATCGCCGTCCGACAGGGGGCGGTCCAGGTCGCGGAGTTCGCCCCCAACGGTCACGGCGACGGCCGCCCGGGCGAGGCCGGGCCCGATCGCCGCCGCGAGGTCGGCGCCGGAGGAGCCCTCCGGGAGATTTTTCTCGGAACCGTCGGGGAGTCGTACGGCAATCATCTGGTCGCTCATCGGCATACCCGTCGATGGCTGAGGTGAACGAATGGGTCTGTCTCGCAGCGGAATTCCGCACGAGCGCCTGAAGGCGGTCGGTCCCGCGCCGGGCGAACCTACCGCCCACGCGCCCGCGCCACCAGCGCGTGTATCACCTCTCGTACTGCAGCGACCATCTCGGAAACGCCGACCCGACGAGCGCTCCCACCAGCGCGCCGGCCCCACCGAAGAGAAGACCGCCGAGCACGTAATCCCCCGCATTGGAATCATCACACTCGTACTCGCACAGGCCCGAAGCGACCCCGATCGTCAGTCCCCCGATCACCAGTCCCGCACCGGCCCCGATAGCGGCACCCAGCCACGTCTGCCGCCCGCGCGTCCACACGGCATCGATCGCTTCCATCTCCGTCGTCCATTGCGACCCGATGTCGCCTGAAGATGCCGGCACATCGAGGTCGAGGACGAGGGACTGCACGTAGACGCTCGCCACCCTTCCCTCCACCATCGAATCGGGGGGCGCGAGCACCCGGATCCGATCTCCCGTGCCCAGCTCGAGCAGGAGTGAGGCGGGTTCAGCGGGCTGCTGGCCCGGAAGGGCCGAAGGCAGCGTCAGAGCGAGGACGGCCAGCCGGGCGAGCAGACGCGACCGGTGCGCACGAGAGCCTCCTGAGCGGTTGCGGTCCATGGTTCAGAGCCCGTATCCGAAGGTGAGCGCGAGCGTGAACAGCCAGGGGGTGTCGAGGTCGTCGTCGAACGCGGCGTAGTGGACGCGGAACTCCCCCCCGAGCGCCGTTCGCGCTCCGGTCGGGAATCGCAGTCCGGCGCCCCCGTTGATCGCGAAGGCTCCGTAGTCCAGTGTTCCCGGATTCGGCTCTCGCTGAATCCACTGCTGGCCGCCGGCGCCGACGAGCAGATACGTTTCTCCGCCCCGGCGCAGCACCGGGATCTCGAATAATCCACCGTAGCCGAACACATTCTGGTCCCCGAGGAAGCCGTACAGCGCTTCCGGACCCACCCGCAGCCAGTCGAAGTCCGCCACGAGCGATGCCCCGACCAGGATCCCGCCGTGTGTGACGCTGCCGGAGGACACCGACGAGCCTTCCCAGGTGGACAGCCAGCCGCCCGTCCTCGCCGTCAGCCAGCCGCTGCGACCGCGCAATCGGTCAGCCGCGCGCTGCTTCTCGGACTCCGCCCGGCTGGATGCCTCGTGCCCGACCGGGTCCGCCGAGGAAACGGGACGCCAGCCCCGACCGTCGGGCTCCGCTTCGTATACGTGCTTCCAGCCGGACATGGCCGAGCCGACGATCGCGCCGACGATCGCGCCGGCGCCGGCCCCGAGCAGGCCGTACACGGCAACGGCGGCTCCGGTGTCGACATCCTCGAGTGACCCGATCGCCGCTCCGAATAGACCGCCGAGCAGGGTACCACCGGCGGCACCCCAACCGATGCCCGGCCACACATAGCGCCGATTCGTCCACACGGACTGGATCGAGCTGAAGCTCGCTTCCTGAACGACTCCCACCATCTCTTCGGATTCCGCGGCGAATTCGACCCTGAGAACCGAAGCCGAGGGGTCCACCGCGCTCACATCGCCCTCCCGTCGCTCGGCAGGAGGAGCGAGCACTCGGACCCGCTGACCGGCTTCCAGCGCTACGAGTGGTGCGGAGGTGGACGGTGGGGGCTGGCTCCCGGCGCAACTGGCGACCAGCAGCGCACTCAGGAAGCAGACTGGGGCCCGAGACGCAGGGATCATGGCCGTTCTCCCAATGCAGCGTTCCGTATTTCGCTCTCCAGCGTTCGCTTCGGCGGCCGCCTCCAACCAACGCCAGAGATCGGCCTGACGTCAACCCCGCGGCTCGGATTGGCGATGACCGGCCGCTTCCGCTACCGTCTTCCGCCATGAGGCATCTACGGCACGCACTCCTGTCCGCGCTTTTCCTCGCGGCGACCTCGTTCGCTGCCCCTCGAGAGCTTCTCGCGCAGTCGTCCGAGCGATCCGCTGGAGACCGCATCTACTGGGGCGGCGGGATCAGCCTCGCGTTCTGGAACTACACGGCGATCCGGATCGAGCCCCTGATCGGATACCGGATCACGCCCGCGTTCTCGGTGGGCGGCAAGGTCATGTACGAGTATCTGCGCTACGAGCGCTTCGGCGGCACCGTGGACTCGCACAGCTACGGCGGCAGCCTGTTTGCGCGATATCGGTTCATTCCGCAGCTGTACGGGCACGTCGAATACGGAGGACAGAATTACGAGCGGATCGACGCATCCGGGGAGGAGGAGCGAGTCAGCTACCCCTTCCTGCTGGTCGGCGGCGGGTTCGTCCAGCAGACCGGCCGCCGCACATCGCTCTACTTCGAACTGCTTTATGACGTCCTGCAGGATGATGACTCGCCCTACACCGACGGGGGTCCGTTCATCACGGTCGGAATTGCCGTCGGCTTCTGAATCGAACGTCCCGCGTCAGTCGCCGACGATCTCGATGCGGTCGGGCCCGTTCGGCACCACGCACAGGAACTCGAAGGGCTCCTTGCCGATCGTCTCGTACGAGTGTGGAGCGCCTGCCGGAATCAGGACGACGTCATCCGGTCCCACATCGAATCGATCGCCGTCGATCCGGACCACCGCACGCCCGCTGAGTACGTACTGCTCGTGCTCGACCGAGTTCGTATGCATGGGCATGCTGCCGCCCGGCTCGATCCGGAATCGCCGAAGCTGGAAGTTCGGGCCTTCGTCTGCCCCGATCAGCACCTGTCGCCAGGTGTCGGTGCCCGCACTGACCTGATCTGCCGCCGCATCGGCGGCCTTTCGCACGAAGTGCATGCCTTGATTCCCTCCTCGCTGGTCCAGCCGACTCTCAGTTGCGTCCCGGTGCCTCTCCCGACCCCTGCGCTCCGGACTCTCCGCCCCGGTCGAGCAGGGCGATCGCGAGCACGGCGATCGACGCTCCGACGAGGTTGGCGACGAGGTCCCAACCGGTATTCCTGTACCCTCCGACATTCGTCTCCGGCACGAGAAGCGTCGCCACGAACTCGATGACTTCGTTCAGCGCCCCGAAGCCCTGCCCCGCCGCCCACACGAGCAGCAACCGGCCCAGACTGGGCTCCGCCCGGACACCCTCTCCCTCGAACGACGATTTCAGGCCGAGCCAGCAGATCCAGGTCGTGACCCCGAATCCGTAGGCGTGAACGACCTGGTCGTATTTCAGTCGGTCGGGAATCAGCCACAGGCTGTAGAGGACTCGATTCGGCCCGTGCACCGGCCAGCTCTCCGGCACGGGGACCAGTCCGCCCGCCATGTGAGCCAGGCCCCAGATGCTCAGCGCCCAGAGCGCTGACTCCGGCAGCCCGACCTTCAGATGCACCACCGCGACGAGACCGCCCAACAGGAGCATCACGATGATGTAGAACAAGAACTCGCTGTTACCCGTCGCCAGTACCCCGCCGACAGCCGCCAGCATGTAGACCGCCGTGAATCCGGCGACCCGGATCACGCCGGCGCGACTCGCAGCATTCAATTTTCGCGCGCTCCCCTCTCGAGACCCCGAATGGTAAGGGAAACACGCGCGAGGGGGCCAGAGTCTCTCGAGCCGGCCACTGTCCGGTCAGGTGCCGACGCGAACCGCTTGACGGTCAATGGCCCCCGGATAGCTTGCGCGGGTGAATCTCCTGAACGTCTTGCACGTCGATTCGGCCGGGGAGTACCGCGGCGGTCAGAACCAGGCGCGACTCCTGATGAAGGAGCTTCGGGCGCTCGGCGAGGTCCGGCAGGGACTGGTTGCCCGCAGCGATTCCCGGCTGATCAGCGAGGCGCGAGAACTCGGAGTCGACATCCATCCCGTCCCGTGGATCTCGCCGATCGATCCCCGCCCGGTGCTGAGAATCCTCACGCAGCTGAGGCGCGGCCGCGATCTGGTCCACGCACACGATTCTCATGGCCTGCAGTCGGCGCTGGCCGCGAAGTGGCTCGGGGGGAGCCGGACTCCGATCGTGGCGTCTCGAAGGGTCTCGGTCCGGATGCGAAGTCCGGCGACGTGGCGGCGGGCCGCAGCCATCGTGGCGGTTTCGAACCCTGTGGCGTCGGTGCTCCGGGATCAGGGTATCCCGGATGAAATCATCCGCGTGATTCCCGACGGCGTGTCTTCCGCAGAGCTCGAGCGCCGCCTTCCGGGCCGGCTGCGGGAGAAGGCCGGCGCGGGTCCAGACCAGACCCTCGTGGGCACGGTCGGTGCACTTTCGCTCGAGAAGGGACACGTCTGGTTTCTCGAGTCCGTGGCCCTGATTGCCGCTGACCACCCCGGGGCGCGATTCGTCCTGTTCGGCGACGGACCGGAACGAGACCGGTTGGTCAGGTTGGCCGATTCATTGGGTCTCGCCGATCGCGTGTCGTTTCCCGGCACGGTCCACGAGATCGGTCGCAGCCTCGGGGACCTCGACCTGTTCGTCATGCCATCGCTGGAGGAGGGACTCGGAACGGCTGCCGTGGAGGCGATGATCGCAGGCTGCCCGGTGCTGCTCTCGGGCGCGGGAGGTCTCATCGATCTGGCGGGCGACCGGATTCCGACCGTTCTTCCGGGAGATGTCCCAGCCCTGGCTCGGGAGATGGACCGACTTCTTGCCGATCCCGCGGCGCGAAGCTTGCTGGCCCGG
>CBDTXM010000134.1:0-6933 GCA_965364445.1 uncultured bacterium
TTCATGACCTGGAACTTCGCCCTGCTCGCCTACGACGCGATCGTCAACTCCGCCGCGAAGATGTACCACATGTCCGGCGGACAGTACAACGTGCCGATCGTGTTTCGCGGCCCGGGCGGATCTGCGCTGCAGCTGGCGGCGCAGCACTCCCAGGTGCCCGATCCGTGGTACGCGAACATCCCGGGCCTGAAGGTCTGCGCTCCGGCGACTCCGGCCGACGCCCTCGGTCTGCTGAAGTCGGCGATCCGTGACGACGACCCCGTCGTGTTCATCGAGGGCGAGCTGCTCTACAACGTCAAGGGCGAGGTGCCGGACGGCGAGCACCTCGTTCCCATAGGGGTCGCCGAGGTCAAGCGCGCGGGCGCCGACGTGACGATCGTCGCCCACGGGAAGATGGTGCACGTGGCGCTGCAGGCAGCCGACCACCTCGCGAAGGAGCTCGAGGTGGAGGCCGAGGTCGTGGACCTTCGGAGTCTCCGGCCGCTGGACACGGCCAGCGTCGTCGAGTCGGTGCACCGCACCCACCGGGCAGTTGTCGTGGAAGAAGGATGGCCGATCTCGGGGATCGGCGCCCAGGTCGTGGACGACATCCAGCGTGAGGCGTTCGACTCGCTGGATGCACCGGTCGCCCGCGTGTCGGGACTCGACGTGCCGATGCATTACGCACGCAGCCTCGAGAAGCTGATCGTGCCCGGTCCGCAGCCGGTGATCGAGGCGGTCAAGCACGTCTGTTACCTCGACTGACCCGGTCGGGACGAACGCCCAGGAGAGCGAGGAGAGCGGGAGACGCATGGCAACGAAAGTCGTGATGGCGCAGCTCAGCCCGACCATGGAAGAGGGCCGTCTGCTGGAGTGGAAGGTGAAAGAGGGCGACCGCGTCGAGGCGTCCGACCTCCTGGCCGAGATCGAGACCGACAAGGCCAACATGGACATCGAGGCGCTGAAGGGCGGTGTCGTCCGCAAGCTGCTGGTCGAGCCGGGCGCCACCGTGCCGGTAGGCGCGATCATCGGAATCCTGGGCGAGCCCGACGAGGACATTTCCGAGTTGTTGGCCGAGGCAGAGGCTTCGTTGTCGGGCTCGCCACCGGTCGCGGACGCAGAACCCGAGCCGGCCGGGGAGCCAGAGGTCGAGGCGGAACCCGCGCCCACGCCGGCTCCACGTGACCCTTCAGAATCGGAGCCGGAGACGGCGACGGAGAGGGCGGCGGAGCCGTCCGAGCCTCCGGTGCGGGAGACTGCGCACAGCGCCGCTGCCGAGTCGTCGGTGACGGGCAGGATCCGGATCTCTCCGGTCGCCCGAAGAATGGCCGAGTCGGCGGGACTCGAGCTCGGTGCGATCACCGGAACCGGCCCCGGGGGCCGAATCGTCAAGACCGATGTCGAACGGGCGATCGCCGACGGGACCGCCCGTCCTTCGGCGGCCAGCGAGCCCGCCGCAGCCGGTGGGCCGCCGCGCTCCGCCGGCACGCAGATCATTGCGGCCGCAACGGGACCGGCGCGTCTCGAGGAGCGCGACATCGACCTCAGCATGATGCGGAAGTCGATCGCGAAGCGGCTCTCGGAGTCGATCGGGCCGGTGCCCCATTTCTTCCTCACGGTCGAGGTGGACATGGGTCGGGCGCTCGAGATGCGCAAGGAGCTGAACCAGCGGATCGCGCCCGATAAAGTCGGGGTGAATGACCTGCTGGTGAAGGCGACGGCCGAAGCGCTCGCCCGCCACCCGGAAATCAACGCTTCCTGGGAGGGCGACCGGATCCGCAGGCACGGAAGCGCGGATATCGGGATCGCGGTAGCCGTAGAGGATGGACTGATCACGCCCGTGCTGCGGGAAGCCGATCGGAAGGGGCTGATCCAGATCGCACGTGAGTCGGCCGACCTCGTCGCGCGAGCGCGGGAACGCAAACTGGTGCCCGAGGAGTACCAGGGTGCCACCTTCTCGGTCAGCAATCTGGGGATGTTCGAGATCGACGAGTTCACGGCGATCATCAATCCACCCGAGGCCGGGATCTTCGCGATCGGGAGCACGGTCGAGAAGCCGGTGGTGGTGGACGGCGAGGTCGTGATTCGAAAGCGGATGCGCGTGACGATGTCCTGCGATCACCGGGTGATCGACGGAGCGACGGGCTCCCGGTTCCTGCGAACCTTCCGTGCGATGCTGGAAAACCCGCTCGAAATGGTGCTCTGACAACGAACCGGGCCTTCGCGAATTCATGCTCGCGTAACGTCCGCTACACGCAACTTCTCTCCGGAGAGATTCCAGGATGGCTGAAGTGTTCGACGTCGTGGTGATCGGGGCCGGTCCGGCCGGGTACGTATGCGCGATCCGTGCCGCCCAGCTCGGGCTGCGGACCGCATGTGTCGAAAACGGCTCCTACGAGGGCGGTCTCGGCGGGACGTGCCTGAACTGGGGCTGCATTCCCGCCAAGGCTCTGCTCGAGAGCGCTGCGCTGGCCGAGACGCTCAAGAGCCATGGCGACGAGATGGGGGTCCGACCGATCGAGGTCGAATACGACATGGGCGCCGCGGTGGACCGCAGCCGGTTCATCAGCGAGAAGCTCACGAAGGGCATCGGATTCCTGTTCAAGAAGAACGGCGTCGAACACGTCGTCGGAACCGGACGGATTGCAGCTCCCGGAAAGGTGGAGGTCACGCCTGCCGAGGGCGATCCGCTCACGCTGGAGACGAAGAACATCGTCATCGCGACCGGGGCCGTGATGAAGTCCTTCCCGGGGTTCGAGATCGACGGGGAGAAGGTCATCGGCAGCCGCGAGGCGCTCGCGCTGCGGTCTCCGCCGGAGCGAATGGTCGTGGTCGGAGCGGGCTACGTCGGGGTCGAGTTCGCAGACGTGTTCAATGCGTTCGGGGTGGACGTGACCCTCGTCGAGGCACTCGACTCGGTGGTGCCGCTCGCCGACGCCGAGATCGGGAAGACGCTGGCCCGGAGCTTCAAGAAGCGCGGGATGACGATCCGGACCGGCACGAAGGTCAAGTCGCTGGATCGCGACGCGAGCCCGATGATCCTGACCGTGGAGACCGACAAGGGCGAGGAGACGATCGAGACCGATGTCGTGCTGATGGCGGTCGGTCGTTCTCCGGTGACGGAAGGCCTCGGCCTCGCGGAGGCAGGCGTCGAGATGAACGGCCCGTGGGTGAAGATCGACGAGTGGTGCCAGACGAACGTGCCCGGGATCTACGCCATTGGCGACGTGGCCGGCGAGCCGATGCTGGCGCACAAGGGCTCGCACGAAGGAATCGTGGCTGCTGAGAAAATCGCCGGCGTCGCCCATCACCCGATGCGGTACGACAACATTCCGAGCGTCGGCTATTGCCACCCCGAAGTGGCGACGATCGGGATGACCGAGGACGAGGCGGCCGAGGCCGGCTACGAGGTCAAGGTCGGCAAGTACCCGCTGACGGCGCACGGACGTGCGCTCACCGCTGCCCACAACGAGGGCTTCGTGAAGATCGTGGCGGATGCGAAGTACGGGGAGGTCCTCGGTGTGCACATGATCGGCCACAACGTGAGCGAACTGATTGGCGAAGCCGGGCTCGCGCGGGCGCTCGAGTCCACGGTCGAGGAGATTGCGGCGCATGCGCACGCGCACCCCTCGATGGCCGAGGCCGTGATGGAAGCAGCGATGGCCGCGTTGGATCGCGCCATACACATGTGACGAATTCCATAACCCTGGTTCCCGTCGAGGGGCTCGTCCCGTACGCCGAGGGGCTCGCCTGGCAGCGCCGGCTGGCCCGCGAGAAGATCGACGGGAAGCTGAGCGAGGACCTCGTCCTGCTGCTCGAGCACGAGCCGGTGGTGACTCTCGGACGGGGCTCGGAGTCGGCGAACCTCGTGGCCGGGCCCGAACTGCTGGCCGCGGCAGGCATCGCCACCGCCGAGGTCGAACGGGGCGGCGACGTGACCTACCATGGGCCGGGACAGCTGGTCGGATACCCGATTCTCGATCTGCAGCGCTGGCGGAAGGACCTGCACTGGTACCTGCGGCAGGTCGAGGAGGCGCTGATCGTGGCCCTGGCGGAGCTCGGCCTGCACGGGTTCCGGGTCTCCGGCTATACGGGCGTGTGGGTCGGCGCTCCGGACGGCGCCGCGTCGCCGGCGGACCGCGCGGCGGGCCGGGCACGAAAAATTGCCTCGATCGGCGTGCACGTCAGTCGCTGGGTGACCTGGCACGGGTTCGCGCTGAACGTCACCCCCGAGCCGCTGCAGAAGTTCGGGCTGATCGTGCCGTGCGGGATTCCCGGGGTGCGGATGACCTGCGTCGCGGACGAGGGCGCGTCCACGCAGCCGGCACGCCTGCGGCAGGCGCTCGCCGCGGGTTTCGCCGCCGCGTTCGAGGCGGAGACGTCGGTGGCAGGGGCCGTGCTGCCCGGGGAGGACCTTCGCGCCATGGAGTCCGGAGCACCGGCCGGGGCAGGTGAGAGATGACGGGCCTGTTCGACATCCTGGGGCCGAAGATGGTCGGCCCGTCCAGTTCGCACACCGCCGGCGCCTGCCGGCTCGGCTACGTGGTGCAGGCGATCATCGGGGGCACCCCGGACACGGCGAAGATCGGCCTGCACGGGAGCTTCGCGATGACGGGCGAGGGCCACGGGACCCGCAAGGCCATCGTAGGCGGTTTGCTCGGCTACCGGCCCGACGACGTCCGACTGCGCGACAGCTTCGAGCGGGCCGAGGAAGCGGGGCTCGCGTACGAGTTCTACGAGACGGACCTCGGCGAGGAGGCGCACCCCAACTCGGTGGTGTTCGACGTCACCCGTGACGGGGACCGGATGACGGTCCAGGGATGCTCGATTGGCGGCGGGCGGATTCGGGTCCAGGAGATCGACGGCTTCCCGGTGGACCTCAAGGGCACGCTGCCCACGATCGTGGTCCTCGCGGACGACGTGCCCGGCACGGTTTCGAAGATCACGGGGATCATCGCCGAACGCGGTCTGAACCTCGCCACGGTGCGGGTGGACCGGACCGGTCGGGGCGAGCGGGCGCTGATGACGATCGAGACGGACGGCGAGCTGCCCGACGACCTGTTCGCCAACCTGCACGACCGCTCGTGGGTGCACTGGATCCGCAACGTCCACCGACTGAACGTCTGAGGCCGGCATGTTCACATCGATCGCCGATTGGTTCGAACAGGCTCGCCAGTCCGGATCCTCCCTGCCCGAGGCAGTCCTCCGTAGGGAGATGAAGGAGACGGGCGCGGACGAGGTGGAGATCCGGCGCCGGGTGGCCGAGGCCCTGGCGGTCATGCGCGAGGCGGTCCGGGAGGGCCTCGCGACCGACACGCCGAGCCCGTCCGGCCTGACGGGCGGGCGCGCCCGGCGGCTGGCGGCGGCCCCCGGGCTGATCGATCCGACGTTCACGGAACTGCTGTCGCGCGCCATCGCCACGCTGGAGGTGAACGCCCGGATGGGCCTGATCATGGCGACGCCGACCGCCGGTGCCGCGGGCGTGGTGCCTTCGGTGCTGCTGACCCTGCAGGAGCACCGCGGCTGGTCCGAGGACCAGCTGGTGGACGCCATGCTGATCGCCGGCGGGGTCGGGGCGGTGATCGCGGAGCGCGCCTCGATCGCGGGCGCGGGGGGCGGCTGCCAGGCGGAGACGGGGTCGGCTGCCGCGATGGCGGCTGCCGCCGTGACCTGGCTGGAGGGCGGTTCGGACGATCAGGTGGGTCATGCGATCGGGCTCACCCTGCAGGGCATGCTCGGCCTGATCTGCGATCCGGTGGCCGGGCTGGTGGAGATCCCCTGCGTGTACCGGAACGCCACGGCGGCCGTGAACGCGGTGGCCGCCGCCGAGATGGCGCTGGCCGGGATGGACTTTCCGATTCCGGTGGACCAGGTGATCGACGTGATGGGCGAGGTCGGACGCAAGATGGACGTTCGATACCGCGAGACGGCGCTGGGGGGGCTGGCCACCACGCCCGCGGGGCAGGAGATTGCCGCCGCCGCCGGGATGGAACGGCTGGTCCAGCTGCAGAGGAAGGGACGGACGGCGGGAGAGTCGTCGGCCCGCATCGGTCCTTCATAGAAACGAGCGAGTGAAGAATGATTCTGCTGATCCTTCTGGTCGTAACCGTGGCCGTTGCGCTGCTGCTGGGCGTGCTGGCGAAGATGCCGTTCGGGGAGATCGCAGCGCAGACTGCGGCGATGTCCGGTGCGGCCATTGTGTTCTGGGGCCTGGTGCAACTGGTCCTGCACTGAGCGGGTCGTGAGGGCGGCCCGTCCGCCGGTCGTCAGCCGTGTCGGGCGGCCCGGGACTGAGCGAGCAGCAGCCGGGCCTTCTTTCTCTCCTCGGCGTCCTGGTAGCGCCGCAGTTCGAGTTCCGTCTCCAGCACGAGGCGCGGCATCGGAACCGGGTGTCCCGCATCATCGATCGCCACCATCGTGACGTAGCAGGAGTTCGTGTGCCGGCGGCCGTCGCCCTGCACGTTCTCCGCCGACACCCGGACTCCAACCTCGGCGGACGTCTTGCCCACCGCGTTGATCGACGCTTCGAGGGTGACGATCTCGCCGATCTGGATCGGGGAGCGGAAGTCCACCTGGTCGAAGCTCGCCGTCACGCACGGGCCTCCCGAGTGCCGCGCCGCGCACACGTACGCGATTCGGTCGACCGCGGCGAGAATCACGCCGCCGAACACGTTGCCGAACAGATTGGTGTCCTGCGGCGACATCAATTGCGTCATCGTGACCTGCGAGTGGGCGACGGAGTGCGCTTCACTCCGGCCTCTCCCGACGACCACCGGAAGCTCCGGAATCGCGTCGGGAGATCTGGAGATCTCCAGCGGCTCCTGCAGCGGATCTCGCGGGGCGGCCGGTCCGCCCGACGCACTCACGGGGCGACCTGCTCGACCGCCGGCGCGCTGTCTGCCGCGTTCCCGTGGACGATCTTCCCGCCACGGAACGAGGCGAAGCCGGTCAGGG